>NZ_JCAIUM010000004.1:0-368149 GCF_059445545.1 Paenibacillus sp. Y568 | reverse complement strand
GGCCGTGTCTCAGTCCCAGTGTGGCCGTTCACCCTCTCAGGTCGGCTACGCATCGTCGCCTTGGTGAGCCGTTACCTCACCAACTAGCTAATGCGCCGCAGGCCCATCTGTAAGTGGCAGATTGCTCCGCCTTTCAGTGTCTCCTCATGAGAGGAAACAAATTATCCGGTATTAGCTACCGTTTCCGGTAGTTATCCCAGTCTTACAGGCAGGTTACCTACGTGTTACTCACCCGTCCGCCGCTAAGTCATTTTGGAAGCAAGCTTCCAAAATGACTCCGCTCGACTTGCATGTATTAGGCACGCCGCCAGCGTTCGTCCTGAGCCAGGATCAAACTCTCCAAATTAGATCAAACTTCGTTTGATCGACCGTCATTAATTCGCCCATCTCCTTGCGGAGAAGATGAATTAATGACGCTTATGAAAAGAGCGATATGCTCATTTAAAACAAACTGACGAGAAATTACTTTCTCTATCAAATGATTTCTCATTTGTTTTGACTTCACTTTCGTGAAATCTACTCACTCGTTGTTCAGTTTTCAAAGACCAATTTGTTCATTATGTTGTTACCAGTTGTTCTCGGTGACAACTTTTATATCATATCATGTGATGAATAATAATGCAACAACTTTTTTTAAAAGAATTAGTATATTAGAATATCTACCCTATGATACTATTCATCATTTCTTTCATTTAGCCATTAGCAATCTTTTTTGGCCGGAATAATAATTTAACATATGTGAAGCACAGTTGGCAACTGCCAATAATATACAAAAGATCAAGGCAAACGTTTCCTACACGTTTGCCTTGATCTTAGGATTGATATCGTTTAATTTTTTATCCACGGATTGCGACGTTTATGTTGTCTAGCTTTCGGCTTTATTTCTTTAGTCGATTTACTTTTTCCTTTATTCGTAGCCGAAGTTTGGGCTTTCTTTAAATCAGTACTACTAGTTAATTCTTTAGATTCAGGATTAGAATCACTCACATTATTCGCTATACTAACTTCCTCCGTAGCGTCTTCAAGTTTCCCTTGTGTTGAATCTTGCTCGATCACTCCGACACTCGATTCTCTACTATTGCAACCGCAACCTTGCTGTTGCCCTTGCTGTTCTGGCTGCACATAGGGAGGATTGCCCCCGAAAGACATATTCGGTTGTACAGAATTTAATCCCATTGGGCTTTGCATCATTCCCTCCGGGTAAGTCCATTCATATGGAGGTGTGCAAGAATATATATTAGAGCATGTCACAGTGACATTCCCTAATGGAGCATTATTCGAGAGTGGTGAGTATCCTTGCCCATACCCCCCGTAACCAGATCCATCTCCAGCCCACTGTGAGTAGTTAGGATTAGAATCTTGTTGAACCATTTGTGGCATCACTGGATAACACGGTTGTTGCATAAACTGCGGTTGTGCCCAATTAGGTTGTTGTTCATAACCTTGTTGATTCCAATTTGGCTGTTCGTACTGTGGTTGATTCCAATTCTGCTGTTCATATTGTTGCTGGTTCCATGAGTACCCTTCTGATATCCCTGGGTACATTTGGTCCGTTCCCTGAGGACATGAATCCGACTTTCCTGATTTCTCCTTCATCATAGGAGCATTTCCCATCGCTTCTTGAGCAGGAACAGAATACTGAATAAACAGATGTTGAGTCATCTCTACCTTTTCTTCTTGGATATCAAGTGGTGGGTTAGCTGCAATTGGCATCTGTACGGGTACGGGAATTGGCGTGTTGGGTGCTGGATTCGATGTATTAGTAACGGGTGCATTGTCAGGAAGTTGGGGCAATTGTGGGATAACAGGTACAACGGTCTCCGTTGGTGAAATCTCAGCTTTAGGAGAGTTATCTACTTTAGGCGCGTTATCCACTTTAGGTCCTGTGTTTGTTTTACTTCCTGGAGTTGTTTTATTCTGAATGTTATTCCCAGCTGTCGTCTCCCCATTAGCCGCTTGTTGCATACCCACTTTAGGGATATATACAATTTCGCCAACAAGTAGGGCATTCGGGTTCTTTAATTGAGGATTGGCATCAATCATCTCCCTCAACGTTACTCCCCATGCTTTAGATATCTGCCATAGACTATCTCCTTGCTTTACTACATGCTTATGAATGACATTCTCAGGCATTGGAACAGGAACAGTTTCCGACGGAATTTTAACCTTATCACCTATGTTTAACTTGTTCGGGTCTGTTAACTGCGGGTTAGCTGCAATTAATTTCTCTAGCGATATCCCATACTTCTTAGATAACTCGTATAAGGTGTCGCCCTTCTTAACCATGTGTATTTTCACGTGGCAAAAACCTCCTAAACTTCTTATAGACGGCATATGCCCGCCTTCGTTACTCTCATCTTATGCAAGTATTAGGCGGATGACATCATTGAAAATAAAAAAAATCCTTCCATGGCTTTAGCATGAAAAGATTTTTATTGAATTTCGACTTATTATTATTGCACATTCACTATTTTTCATAGTTATAACATGGGTAAGAACCTAATACACGCACCTGACATCCTAAAGCTTCAATCTCCGATATTGCGGCTTGTAATAATACAGTGTCCACTTCAGCAAGAACATCAATATAAAAATAATAGTTACCCAGTTTCTTCTTCGTGGGACGGGATTCAATTCGGGACAAATTCAGCCTTCTCCAAGCAAAAGCAGATAGAACTTGATGAAGTGCCCCTGGAAAATCTTCTGGGAGCGTAACAGTTACACTTGTTTTCGTCTGTATACTTCTGCGCTTAAGGGACACCGGTTCAGGACCAATGAGTATAAATCTGGTGAAGTTGTTATCATGATCTGTTACTCGTTCAGCCATGACATCTAACTTATGAGTGACAGCTCCAAGAGCCGTTCCGATGGCCGTCCATCCTTGCCCTGGATTTTTTTTAACAATATGAACAGCTTCTGATGTACTTCCCACATTCTCAATCTCAGCTTGAGGAGCATGCGTACGGATAAACTGCTGACATTGGGCCGAAGCCACAGGATGAGACAAAATTTTGGTGATTTTACTGTAATCGATCTCTCCATCTACTGTCAGGAACTGTTCACGATCACCTATTAAATTCTGTATGGATGGGTATACCCATTCCACTTGCATAGGAATATCAACTTCATTCACAAGCCAATCCATATGAAGGCTTACAGACCCCTCTATCGTATTCTCTATGGGAATGACACTATAATCACTTTTACCTTGAACCGTTGAACGAAATACATCTGCAATTTGCTTGTAATGCAGCAGTTCTACAGATTCATCACCGAATAGATGTTTTACTGCTTCATGAGAGACTGAGCCTTCTGGTAGTAATGCAATTCGTTTCATACTTTAATGTCCCCTTTAATCATATCCATAAATGAGCTAGATTGAACACTCTCATTGAGAATAACTCCGTCACTAGATGGGTCAAGCCATCTCGCGGAAGCTTGAATTCCATATTCCTTCATCGTATCCAACAAATATACTTCTAACGCTCTCTTATCCAGATTCCGACGATCTACCAAGGATATCAAAGTTGGACCCGCTCCACTTAAAGCGACACCAAGAGCTCCCCGATTTGGCGCCTCTTCCAATATGCGAGACATACCCGGTACCAGACTTGCGCGATAAGGTTGATGTAATCGATCAGACATCGCTCTTGCAATCAGATCAAATCTACCGTTTGAGAGTGCCGCAACCAATAGAGAAGATCTACTGATGTTATACACCGCATCTTCTCGACTAATACGATCTGGGAGAACCTTTCGAGCTTCCGAAGTAGACAGTTGAAATTCCGGGATAACCACAAGCGCAACTAGATCAGTGTGAGGTTCCATTCTGATGTAATCAGCATGGGTCCCATCCCATATCGCCGTTATAATTCCGCCATATAAGGATGCTCCCACATTATCAGGGTGACCCTCTAATTTAGTAGCCATATCAAATAATTTATCCTTAGAAAGTGGAGAACCAATTAATGCATTTGCTGCACTCATGCCCCCAATGATGGCTGAAGCACTGCTTCCAAGACCTCTCGTTAAAGGAATATCAGAGTACATAGAGAGTTCAATCTCCGGTACACTAACACCTGCCTCATCAAAAACAAGTTGCGCTACCTGATATACCAAATTCGATTTATCTTTTGCCAACCCTTTCATTTGATCACCATACAAATGGAACTGGGTGCGCTCAGACGCTTTCATCTCAATCCAGGAATATAACGATAAGGCCATTCCTAACGTATCAAATCCAGGTCCCAGATTTGCCGTACTCGCTGGAACCTTTACACGTATACCCTCACTTCTAATCATAATGTTCCTCTTCCAGCTTAGCGATAGCATCCATTGTCCTTTTCAACGGTAGGATGTGGATAACAGTCAGTCCATACGTATGACTTGAATCGTTCAAGTCAAAGAGCTATTAGCCCACGCATCCCACTATTTCTTACTGGAAGTATCCTTCGCATTACAATTTATATACTCCCCAGTATCCTGAATGGAACCGCAGGGAGTCGATTTATTATCATTTTAAATTAACCTTCTACACGATAGACACTTTTAATTGTACGAATTACATCTAATCCTTCAAAATGCTGCAACACCATGTTCATACTAGCTTTACTGGCATTATGAGTTACGATAATAATTTCCGCATATGGGTTGTGTTCATTTGGTTGTTGAACAACAGATTCTAAACTCACATCAAATTGAGCGAAGGCTTGAGTAATTTGCGCAAGTACCCCTGCCTTATCATCAACATGTAAAAGTATAAAATTTTTATAATTGATTTGCTCATCATCTTTGAGCTTTTTCTCTTTATATGGAACGATGGCTTTTAAGCCGTTCACGCCAAGTCTTAAGTTCTTAATCGCCGCTACAAGGTCAGCCACTACAGAAGTTGCTGTAGGCATAGCCCCAGCTCCAGCTCCATAGAACATCGTCTCGCCCACAGCTTCGCCATACACATACACCGCATTATATACACCGTTCACGGATGCGATCGGATGACTGCGGCGTACCATCGTAGGTTGGACACTAATGCTGATGTGCTCACCCTCACGATCTGCTATTCCTAACAACTTCATTTCATACCCAAGACGTTGAGCATATGCAATGTCCTCTTTGGTTACTTGGGAAATACCACGAACACTAACATCTTTTAACTCTACATTCGTTCTAAAACCAAGTGTGCCTAGGATGGCCATTTTACGTGCAGCATCCAACCCATCTACATCCGATGTAGGATCTGACTCTGCATAACCAAGTTGTTGTGCTTCTAGTAATACATCATCGTAAGAAGCACCTTCTTTACTCATCTTAGTCAGAATAAAATTTGTGGTTCCATTTACAATGCCCATTATTTTCAAAATACGGTCTGAAGAGAATCCTTCGATTAATGTGCGAATAATGGGAATCCCACCCGCAACACTAGCTTCATAGAATACATCACACTGTTTCTCTTGTGCTTTTGCAAGTATTTCAGATCCATGCAAAGCCATCAAGTCCTTGTTGGCAGTGATGATATGCTTACCCCGTTCTAATGCTTCTATAATGTACTCTTTAGTCTGATCTACGCCACCCATGACTTCTATAATAACGTCAATCTCAGGATCGCGAATAACCTCCCATGGATCTTCAGTCATTATTGTAGGATCAAATGGGATATCCCTAGCTTTATCACTATTCTTCACAGCAATCTTCGAAATAACAATAGGGGAACCAACTTGACTACTTAAATCCTCCTGATTTCCTTCAACAATACGAACAACACCTGTGCCTACTGTTCCTAATCCTAATAATCCTACTTTTACCGGTTTCATTAACTAGCCCTCCTCGACCACTTCGTCCATCCTATATTTGTCCTATCCTTGTCCAACCATATGAACACGTTTAACGCCTGTTACACCTTTCATACCTTCAAGCATATCCCCTAGTCCTTCACTAATTCGTGAAATTTCTACAGATATAACAACATTGGCAATCCCCTGAAGCGGTATACTTTGATGCATTGTTAGAACGTTACCGCCTAGCCCCGCTACTAAACTCAAGACTTTTGACAACATTCCTGCACGGTGCTCTAAATCAATGGAAATCGTAACAATTCTTTCACGTTCCAATTGATTAATAAGATGAATTCCATCTTTATATTTATAAAATGCACTTCTACTTAACCCCACTTGTTCAACGGCTTCATTGACTGTCTTCACGTCACCAGCAACAAGTAATTGCTTCACTTGCATGGTCTTTATCACAGCTTCAGGCAAAATATCTTCACGAACTAAATAATAGCGTTCTTTCACGAACGTCCTCTCCTCAAAGACTACTGTTTGTGTATAGTGGACATTATAAACTATATATCCTTTGAGGGTCAAGAGATAGCAACCCTTTTAACAAAAAAAACCGCAACGGTACTTGGGAAAGTACCGTTACGGTCAGTCTGCATATTCTTGTTAGTAATAACTACTTCCTTCAACAAATTCGAATTCGTATTCGCCAAGACGGACAGGTGTTCCATCCACAGCTCCGCGCTTACGAAGCTCTTCATCCACACCCATAGCACGAAGAATTCGACCTAATTTGAGAATAGCTTCATGTGAATTAAGCTGCATTCTCTTCATCATCTGTTCGATCTTCACACTTTGAACGATATATGTCTCATTCTCACGAACAATCGTGAAGGATTCATCGTCTTTCTTGTCTAATGTATACACTTTTCTTTCCTTAATTTCAGGAACTTCTTCTACAATTGGATCAACTTCAATTTGATCCAGTAAGTCTGTTGCACGGTACAACAGCTCTTGTATACCTTTACGTGTCAAAGAAGATATAGGCATAATCTCTAAATCAGGTCTAACTCCCTTAACCTGTTCACGGAAAGATTCCAACAATGACTCCGATTCAGGCATGTCCATTTTGTTAGCAGCAACAATTTGTGGACGTTTCTCAAGACCTGGGTTATACAATTTTAATTCTTCATTAATCTTTACCCAATCTTCGAATGGATCTCTACCTTCAGAACCAGACATATCTACCACATGGATAATAACACGAGTCCGCTCAACGTGACGTAGAAATTCGTGTCCAAGCCCAATGCCTTCATGAGCTCCCTCAATTAGTCCTGGTAAATCAGCCATAACAAAACTACGGTGATCCCCTACATCAACCACACCTAAATTGGGTGTAATGGTTGTGAAATGATAAGCACCAATCTTAGGAGTAGCAGCTGAAACAACGGACAACAATGTTGATTTACCAACACTCGGGAAACCCACAAGTCCAACATCTGCCATGACTTTTAATTCTAATACAATATTACGTTCTTGACCCTCTTCGCCATTCTCAGCAATTTCGGGAGCTTTATTCTTCATGGTAGCGAATCGTGAATTTCCTCTTCCACCTCTGCCACCTCGAGCGACAACAACTTGCTGTCCATGTCTGGTTAAATCCGCAATAACTTCTCCTGTATCAGAATCCATAATAATGGTTCCTGGCGGGATCCGAACAGCTGTATGTTCCGCATTAGCTCCATGTTGGTTCTTATTACGTCCCTTTACACCAGGTTGTCCCTTAAAATGGCGTTGGTAACGGAAATCCATCAATGTCCGAAGTCCTTCATCTACCCGGAAAATGATATCTCCACCTCTGCCGCCATCACCACCCGCAGGTCCACCGTCCGGTATATATTTCTCACGGCGGTAAGCAACGAGTCCGTCACCTCCATCGCCCGCTTTTACATAAATCTTCGCTTTATCTACAAACATAACTTCACCTTCCTCATCTATCACACGGCACGCGTAGCCTGAAAGAAGCTGGAGAGCTGTAAACCTGCTCTGTCTCTTGGCTACGAACCACATTATTAATTTGTTGCGGAGGTACTTCTTGCTTCCCCTGTGAACCTTCACCTTCAAAAAAGGCAACAATCTCTCCATCTTCTTCATACAGACTAAGAGTAAGCTTACGACTCTCACCCAAAGATGCTAATTCGCCATATTGATATGACCGAATAGCCTCTACAATGGCAGATACCCAGTTCTCAGTGTCATCTTGCTTCAATCTACCACTAAGATGCAAATCATCCGCTATATTGACCTCAAGTTCCACATTACTTCCCATAGTACGAAAAGATTGTAGATAGAAGACCAATGAAGGGATACCAAGCTTCGCAATCTTACCCTCAATCAGCATCCGTTCCTTTATTCTTCCCACACAATCAAGTAATTTATCATGTTTACCTAACTGGATATAACCATATAAAATTTGTAAATCATTCATCCAATCATGCCGATGATGATTTAATGTCTTAAGAGCGGTCTGCTCAAGACTTTGAATAACTAACCGGTGTTCCTTTTCATACTGCCTGTGAATAGTGGTGATTACGATCCAAAGTACTGTAGCCATCCAAAGCGTAAGCACGATGTACCATAGTAACGCTGGATACCATATAACAAAAAACAATGGAATCCAAGTTGATAAGACCGCTATAGCCCATAACTTTCTCCACGATTTCACAGCTTCTCCTCGTTCCTAATCACATATTGAGTGTTTTCACCAATTCATAGTATAGCACAGTACTTCTCACCAAATCATCCCAAAACCTACAAAAAAACCCCCGGCACTTATTGGCCGGAGGCTTCTTATCAGTTCACAACTGTTTTCGATAGCAATTAAGCTTCCACTGCTGCCGCTACAGGTGCGAGATCTACCGGGTAGACGCTCACTTTTTTGCGATCGCGGCCCCAACGTTCAAATTTCACAACGCCTTCCACTTTAGCAAACAAGGTATCGTCTTTACCGATGCCAACATTCGTACCTGGATGAATTTTTGTTCCGCGTTGACGAACTAGGATACTTCCGCCAGTAACCGTTTGACCGTCTGCACGTTTCACACCAAGACGTTTCGATTGGCTATCACGTCCGTTTCTTGTGGAACCAACACCCTTTTTCGATGCGAACAATTGAAGATTCAACTTTAACATGTTGTCTACCTCCTTCTTTAAATAATAACTTCTTCTATTTGAATATACTCACCGTATGAATCAGCAATACTATTCAACATAACGACCATAGATTCCAATAGCAGTTGCACTTTACTTCCAGCAGCCTCATCCTCTATAAGAGGAATACTACCGCTCAAGAAACCATTATGCATATCACAATCCAAAGAGATATCCGTTAACGTTTCAATCGAATTAACTGTTCCGACAGTAACAGCCGATACTCCGGCGCATACAATATCTTCTCCAGCCTTCGCATAGTTCGCGTGTCCTTTTATCTTAAAGCTCTGGATCATTCCGCTATCATTACGAAAGATACGTACGACAATCACTTGACCGCACCTTCTTACGCCTGAATTTTTCCGATTGTTACTTTAGTGTATGGTTGACGATGACCTTGCTTCTTATGGTAGTTCTTCTTAGGTTTGTACTTGTATACAACAACCTTATGACCTTTACCATGTTTCTCAACTGTAGCGGCTACAGTTGCACCTGAAAGTAATGGTGTACCTGCTACCAAACCATTGTCACCACATACTGCTAGTACACGGTTAAAAGTAATACTTTCTCCGTCTTCTGCGTGTAGTTTCTCAACGAACAACACATCGCCCTCTTGAACTTTGTATTGTTTACCACCTGTTTCGATAATTGCGTACATATCTTGCACCTCCTCATGTCTCAGACTCGCCTAGTCTAGGTGACAGCATTATAAACACTGTACTTCACAACCCGATCGGAGCGGTTACAGCATGTGCAGACGCTATAAGCACCAGACACATACTCATAGATGATACCATATACTTTTCATATAGTCAACGAATTGTAACTACGTTTATTCTGCCCGTACCACTACACTGATCACAGGTTCTATCGAATATGACGGATGTGTCACCACGAACCTTCTTACGTGTAATCTCTAACAGACCAAGTTTCGTCCAACCCACAATTTGGCTTTTAGCACGGTCTCTTTTCATAATTGACTCTAGTATGTCCACAACACTCTGACGGTGTACCTCTTGCTCCATGTCGATGAAATCAATCACGATAATACCGCCTACATCCCTTAAACGGATTAATCTAGCAATTTCCTCCGCAGCTTGTAAGTTCGTCAACGTTACCGTGTCTTCCAAACTATATCCACCCGTATATTTACTTGTATTCACATCAATGACGGTTAACGCCTCCGTATGGTCCCAAACAATGGTTCCACCACTAGAAAGTGTCACTTTTCGAGATAAGCCTTTGTCTAATTGATCACGAATACCATAAGTCTTGAATATGGACTCTGCCCCTTGATATATCTTAATGGGAATGTGTACTCCATTTGTCATTTCGGACAGATAAATCTCAGCTTCTTCTGCTCCCCTAGCATTATTAATAACAAGTTCATCTTGCGTAGGATCTAATGCATCACGGATAAGTCGCTGTACGATACTTAAATCTTGATGTAGCAAACTGGGAGCTTCGGATTGTTTCGCCCTCTCTTGAATAATATCCCACTGCGTACGCAGGAAATCCAGATCACCTTGCACAGCCTCACGTTGTTCATCCTGTGAGACGGTTCTCACGATAATTCCTTCTCCCTGATATCGCATTTGTTCACATAGAACCTTGAGCCGTGTTCGTTCACTCTCTCTTTGAATCTTCTTCGATACGGCGACATAGTCTGCTATGGGCATATACACAATCCAACGCCCAGGTAACGAATAATGTGTAGTAACTCGCGGTCCTTTACCTCGCAGAGACTCCTTCATCACTTGGACAACAACTTCTTGTCCTACTTTCAACAATTCTTCTATCGAAGGTTTAATCTTCGGCTGCTTCTCAAGATGGGGGTGTAGCACATCATCTACATATAAAAAGGCATTCTTTTTGTGTCCGATATCAACAAATGCAGCCTGCATTCCTGGTAATACATTAACTACTCGTCCTTTATAAAAACTCCCTACTAAACTTTCGCTTTGGCTACGTTCCGTTGCAAACTCAACTAGCTTGCCTTCCTCTATGAGAGCCATCTGTGTAAACTTCGGTTCACAGTTAACGATCATCTGTTTCATGGCTTCACCTCTGCTAGAAGACATTTCACTACATTGTTCATGAAATCTCTTATCAATTTTGTATCTGTATCCATATTATCGAGTCGTCCTCCAACTGTTAAGGAAAACGACGTCCATGAGAAAAGTATGCTGAAATAAGACGTTGCTCCGGTATAACTGTTTTAACTATTCCATTTTTATCCAAAACATATATCAAATGATATTTCTCTCTCTTAAATAGACGCAAAACGTTCTCTAAATGTTTCGATGCATCTGTAATTATAGGTTGGGCAATAATACCTTTTGCCTCATATTTCTCATGCAAATCAATCCTATTCATCAGAAATCTCATAAAACGAAATGGGAGATTACGATAATCTACAAGATTAGAATAAAATAGAAATATCCCAATCATCAATATATTTAGTTGTATGATTCCTTCACCCTTGATCAAAGGAAGGAGGGAATTTAGGATTACGAATATACTTGTAACTATACTAACTCTTGAAGACCATAGTAAAGTCCAATGATAAGAAAAGTATCGACTTGCCAGTGACTGTAAGATTTTCCCGCCATCAAGTGGAAGAATCGGTAACAAATTAAATAACGCAATAACCATGTTTCCATGCACAATGTACGAAATAAATTCACGGTCACCAATACCTATTGTCATGAAAGTCAGTCCAATGCTTATCATAATTCCATTCTGAAGAGGTCCTGCTAAAGCAATGATAATTTCCTTCCAAGGAGTCAGCTTTCCATGATCCTCAATCGTTACAACGCCCCCGAACGGCAATAACTGAACAGATCGAACCTTAATACCCAGGATCAGCGCAGCACTCATATGTCCCATCTCGTGGATAAGAACAATAGCAAAGAGAGTAATAAGCTCGATAAAGCCACCTGTCAATATCGACATCAGCATGACAATAACAAAGAGCGGATGCAACGATAGCGTTACCCCACGAATATTAATCAAAAGACATCACTTCCGAGGGGTCTATATATTCTTGACCTTGCTTCATAGAAAGATATAAGGTTGGTGACTGCCCTGTAGCAATATCAGCTAATAGGCCAAGCGTATCTCCTGCCTCAACCCAATCGTTCAATTTCAAAGTAGTATCAAGATGTCCATAGATAGCCACTATACCACCTGTATGCTGAATCGTTAGGGTCTTTCCCATTTGCGAATCTGTTAATACCTTAATGACCTGCCCCGTTGCTACGCTTTTAACCGGATGTTTCGTATTTGAATCTTCATAGGGTGCGATTTCAACCCCTTTTAGATCCGCAGAATAAGGAGTTGTTATATTCCCATGGATAGGAACGACCAGTGAAAGTGATGCAATGACCTTCTGCGGATCACTCTGACTTTCCTTAAAGATGGGAATAATTGTAGGGGTGTCTCCGAAATGAGATACATACCAAGCTTCAACTGCTTGAAAATCCATTTCTCGATTCAGTGACTGTGTAATATACAGCTGTGCAGTAATCGCCCAAGGGTGCTGAAAACGATATACGCCAATGATTAATCCAAATAACAAGGCACTGACTACTAACCGCCAAGTAAAACTAGACAAAAAACGATGTTTCTTAACCTCGTCATTAACGCCATATCGTTGACTACGCTCTTTTTTCCACAAAACTTCAGGGTCTGGTTCCTCAACGATCGGATATTCTCTCGGTAACCTCTTTAACTCGGACTGTGGCTGATTAACCTCTAATAGTTCCTGTATTCGTTCTTGTCGACGTTTCTTCAATCCTAATTTATTATCATCCATTGTGGTAATCCCCCTGCGGGCTTCTTTTAATACATTTTATGAGGGATGTCCATCTATTTAGAACAAGCATAAATCATTAGATTGAACATAGAACAAAAAAGGAACCACCCTGAAGTAGCTAAAATCTACTTTTAAGGGAGTTCCTTTTCTCTAGTTGCTATTGACCCATTCCGAAGATCTTTTTAAAGCGTACTAACGCACCCTGTTTGATATCCATTTGCATTAGAGGTACCGTGTCTCCTAGAATTCGACGAGCAATATTGCGATAAGCAATGGCCGCTTTGGAGTCAGGGTTCATTACTATTGGTTCACCATGATTGGATGCCTTTATCACATACTCATCATCGGGTATGATCCCAATCAAGTCAATATTCAGTACTTGCAGAATATCCTCAATATCTAGCATGTCACCCGACTTAACCATATTATGACGTATTCGATTCACAATGAGTTTTGGAGATTCAACATGAAAGCTTTCCAATAGACCAATAACCCGGTCAGCGTCTCGAACTGCAGCATTCTCTGGCGTGGTTACTACAATAGCCTTATCTGCTCCTGCGATCGCATTCTTAAATCCTTGCTCAATCCCTGCAGGACAGTCAATGATCACATACTCATATTCCTTCTTCAGTTCAAGAATAACATCTTTGACCTGATCTGGGCTGACGGAGTCCTTGTCTTTTGTCTGTGCGCAAGGAAGCATAAATAATTCATCGAACCGTTTATCCTTCACCAGTGCTTGCCCAAGTCGGCATCTACCCTCTGTTACATCGCACAAGTCATAAATAATACGATTCTCAAGGCCCATAACCACATCCAAATTTCGCAGCCCTATATCGGTATCCACCAAACATACCTTCTTGCCAAGTAAAGCAAGCGCAGTTCCTATATTGGCTGTTGTAGTAGTCTTACCTACTCCACCCTTACCAGAAGTGACAACAATAGCCTCTCCCATGTACTACACCCCCTTAAACATGTTAAAATCTCTCCGCAATCGTGCTATATTGCTCATCTTATCGATTTGCATAACTCCATCCTGCAAATACGCAAATTCCATACGTGTCTCCCAAGTCTCCCACTCATCAGGTGGACGACTAATCATATTTGAAATACGTAATTGAGTCGGAGCAAAATGAGAGGCAGCAATAACAGTGTCTTCGTTACCATCAAACCCTGCGTGCGCCATCCCACGTAATGCACCCAAAATATAAATGTCCCCAGTACAAGTCACGGAACCTCCTGGATTTACATCTCCAAGAAACAAAAGATTTCCCTCATGATGAAGAACCTGACCGGAACGTACCAAACCGCTCATTATAGTAATATCACTTCCGAGCTCTTTTTCCATTTTTAATTCTGGTGATTCAACAGACCGTACTAACAGATTACCCTTTTTTTTCATAATTTCAAGAATACTCTGCTTCTGTTCTTCGGTTATATGCCGTGAACCTAATTTTATATCCACGTGAATAATTGGACCAGCTAATATATTCGTATGGCTGTGCTCCAGTTTATAGCAAAGATCGGTCAGTAAATCTTGAAATTCACACTCATCATCAAGCAGGAATACCAGGCCATCTTTGATGCCCTTAATCGTGACGTGATTGGATTTTACAGTCATAAGCCTGTCCCTCCCATCTTCATTCATTTCGTTCCCAGAGTCCCAAGTTCCTGCTTTGATCTCTAAATAATAGAATTTGGCTAAGCTGCCGCCTTCTCCTTTTGGTTAAGTTTACTAATTTTCTCTAGCTGAGATCTTAGAGGAACGTAGATTATTAATCCAAAAACAAAGTGTACGAACAAGTCAGGAAGGATATGATGCACTAAAGCCCAATCATATGTTGTGTGATTTATTTGAAATAATGTGTATATTCCGAACAAGGTACTATCTAATAGCAAACTACCCAGAATAACAGACGTCATCATAATAGGCATAGGTGCCCTTGGAGTTTGAAATATGAAGCCAATTAGATAAGCAGACAATCCCATTGCAAAAGAATATGTACCCATGACCTGTCCATAAAATACGATATCATGCAGTATGCCAAATACGATTCCAAGTACTAATGCCGTATGACGGTGGTTATAGATCGATACAAACAAGATCACGATGTAAACCAAATTCGGTACAATTCTAGACTGCCATGCATCCGGAATAAGCCATGGCACGACAGTCCCTTCTACTATAAAAAGAATGAATAATAACAGAATAAGAACAGGTCTACGCATCATCACTATTCAAGAACCTCCGGTGTAAACACAACAAATAGTCGTTTCCAATCTACAAAATTTGCAGCAGGCGTAATGGTCGCTGTTCTCAGCAATCCCATTTCACCCCTTTGAACACTATCAACCGTTCCAATAATCATTGCTTGTGGATACAGTCCGCCACTACCTGAAGTTACAATCGTATCTTTCTCTTTAAGTGGATCATCTTCTTTAATTCCAGTCATAAGTAATGTATGTGTCTTCTCGTCATAACTTTCAATAATACCAAAGGTTTTATGGTTATTAAGCGATGTAACTGCAATCCCGTTTGTATTAGGATCCTTAACATCCATGGTCGTGATCAGATTAACCGTTGAAGTAAAGTTACTGACTTTACTAACGACACCAACAAGACCATCTATAGAAATAACAGACATATTAACCTTCACACCATTACGTTCCCCAATATCTATAACCAATGAGCGATTATTGGGATCCGTATTCACACTAACCACCTGTGCAATACGAAGTTCATAATTATTTTTTTCACTTTGCTCTTTTGTGAATTTAAGGTCCTTTTTCAGCCCTATATTATCAGCTTCCATAAAGTTAAATCGCGCTTTCTCACGTGTATACTGTGCGAGGGCAATTTTAAGTTCCTCATTCTCTTTATGAATATCTTTCAGGTTACCGATATCTTCAAACAAGCCCGCTATATAGCCAGCGGGCTTATAAAAGATGTTTTGCACAAAACCGACCGTATCTCTTAAGAACTTCTCAGGCCAAGACAGACTCGTCCTAGGTCCCACTGTAAATCCCATTAGAGCTACAAACATAACAAGGCCAATTAATATAACAAATAACCGTTTGTTTTTAAGTAACTTAAACAGTTTCAACACCCTCTAACATTGCTGATTTCTGTCCTACCGTCGCGATCTAGCTGAACTCTTAAATAAGTGAATGTTCTCCAACGCCTTACCGGTCCCAATAGCTACACAATCCAAAGGATTCTCTGCAACGATTACTGGCATTCCTGTCTCTTGAGCAAGCAGCTTGTCCAAGTTACGCAATAAAGCTCCACCACCAGTCAGAACAATTCCACGATCCATAATATCTGCTGCAAGTTCTGGTGGACACTTCTCAAGCGTTACCTTTACAGCTTCAATTATAGCATTCACAGTGTCACCTAGCGCTTCGCTAATTTCATCTGAAGTAATCGTAATGGTTTTCGGTAATCCAGTTACCAAGTCACGACCGCGAATTTCCATCGTTTCCACTTGATCTAATGGTAGAGCAGAACCAACTTCCATCTTCAGCAATTCAGATGTGCGTTCACCAATCATTAAGTTATATTGACGTTTGATATATTGAATGATAGATTCATCCATTTCATCCCCTGCAACACGAACAGAACGACTCGTTACAATGCCTCCAAGAGAAATAACTGCTACTTCTGTTGTACCTCCACCGATGTCAACAACCATACTACCCGTTGGTTCCCACACTGGAAGATCAGCACCAATAGCTGCTGCAAATGGTTCTTCAATAATGTATGCTTCACGTGCACCCGCTTGTTTCGTTGCATCTTCAACAGCCCGTTGTTCCACAGCTGTAATCCCTGAAGGAACACATACCATCACATTTGGATGACGTTGAAACATAGAGCGCTGTTTCTGTGCTTGCTTAATGAAATATTTAATCATTGTTGCTGTAATATCGAAATCTGCAATAACGCCATCTTTCATAGGTCGTATCGCTTGAATATTTCCAGGAGTACGTCCAATCATTTTTTTAGCGGATTCCCCAACAGCCTCAATGCTCTTTGTATCCAATCTTATTGCGACTACTGAAGGCTCTCTAACAACAATGCCCTTACCACGGACATAAACGAGTGTATTTGCTGTCCCCAAATCAATCCCTAAATCTTTTGTAAATCCACCTAACATGCTGTAAACTCCCTTTCTGTGTCGAATCTAAACAATATGTTACATCAAACCTTGTTCTTTTAAACTAATATAATTCCCATCCCCAATAATGACATGGTCTATGACCTCAATTCCAATGACATAACCTGCTTCTACTAAACGAGAAGTGATAGAAACGTCTTCCGGACTAGGTGTCGGATCTCCACTTGGGTGGTTATGCGCACATACAATTGATGCACTACTACATTTGATAGCAGCTCTAAACACCTCTCTTGGATGAACTATGGAAGCGTTCAAACTACCTATAGAAAGTGTTTCTTGGGCAATGATGTGATTTTTCGTATTTAGAAATAGACAAACGAAATGTTCTTTTTGTAAATATCTCAATTGCTCACTAAGTACATCGACTGCATCACGAGGGCTACGAATGGTCACTGTATCGCTCATACGAGCTCTAGCCAATCGTTGTCCTAGTTCAATTCCAGCTTTAAGTTGAACTGCCTTTGCATTTCCAATGCCTTTAATTTGTGTAAGTTCATTGATGCTGAGGTCAACTAAATTGCGTATACTGCCAATTTTATTCATGATCCGCTGTGCCAAATGAATAGCCGATTCTTGATGAGATCCTGTTCGTAGCAGTATTGCTAGCAATTCGGCATGGCTTAAAGCCTCTGCCCCATAATGCATCATGCGTTCTCTTGGTCGCTCTTCATGGGGGAGGTCACGTACTAATAGTGACTGCGACTCCACTCTATTCCCCTCTTTCTCCTCAATTCAAACAACAGACTACAAGACATCCATCCCTAATTCCGATAACATATCGGTTAGAAGAGAAAGCGGTAAGCCCACGACATTAAAATAACATCCATGTATGCCGTCAATCAGCATTGCTCCGAGACCTTGTATTGCATAAGAGCCTGCTTTATCAAAAGGCTCACCACTATTTACGTATGCTTGTATCTTGCGATCAGACAATGGCTTCATAGTGACTGAAGTCACCCTATGATTGATCAATGTTCTTCCTGTTAATACATCAATACACGCTACGCCTGTATATACCTCATGGGTCTTCCCCTGAAGAGAAGATAGCATAGAGTAAGCTTCATGATCATTCTTAGGTTTACCAAGTACTTGATTGTCTATTAGCACAATCGTGTCACTACCCACAATAATAGAAGGTTCTGTCTGTCCCAAGCATGTCTGATGTACGGCTTCCGCTTTGCGAAGAGCTAATCCCTCTACGATCTCAGGAGGAGTCCATTCCTCAGGGGTTTTTTCCTCTACATGACTAGGTTTAATTTCGTATGGAATACGTAGAGAGGAGATTAACTCCTGCCGACGCGGAGATGTCGATGCCAGAATAATTCGGTGTGAATATTGTGAAGTCAAATAGAGCTCTCCTTTATCTTCGATTATAGCTTGCGATACAGCCACACGGAGATAATCATGGTCAATAAACTAAGCAAACACAGTTTCATCTGAATGGTAAAATCGTAACTAATAATATTCAAGTCAGCTTGTGGTGACCATTTAATCACCTTTGATGCGGTAAGAAAAGATAGACTTTGAACAGGTTCAAGTGCTATGGCAATCCATGCTCCTACCAACCAGCCAAGCAGCAGAAACAATATAAGCATTCCTACGTTTCTCTTCATTCATATCTACCTCGCCATTTTTTGACACTCACATTATTATACGGTTATTTCAAGCTCAATACAAACAAAAATCCAGTAGGGGAAGTATTTCCATTTTCTCTACCGGATATAGCATCTATTTAGTTGTTTTTCATCATATTAATCATTTGTTTTTGCCCCAACATGTATTCCATCATGTAAGACTGTATCTCCCACAGATGGCCTTTAGATGTATTCTTGTTGTACTCTGTTACAGATGATAGAGCACTATTCATTGTTTGTTCCATCTGCTTCTCTACGACAACTGCCTCAGGACTAAGACCCGCTTGCAATGTTTTTATAGATTCCGTCCATACGCGATGTAGTTCCGTCAATACCGTCATCTCGCTCTCACCTAGAGGGGTAGGGCGCTCCATTCCAAGCAACGAAGCCGACTGAGTACTTAAAGAAGAGATAAGATCTGTACTTACAGTAAAGTAACGACTAAGACTTTCTGAATCCCCTTTAAAGGAAAGTTCGTTAGCTGACGGAAGCGTAATTTCTCTTATGTAGAGCTCTACTCCTTGTGTCTTTAGCTGATTACTAAGCAATTTGGCCTGTTCACGATCTGTTGATATACCTGCATAAACCCGATATCCCAGATCAGGATCAGCACCAGCAGCAAGGCCTATCTTCTGAAGCTCCTGCTTAGCTATATCTACGCGCTCTTCATTACTGAATACGCCGTATTGTAGCATATAATAAGTCTGTGGTTCAATCGTTACTGCAACGGTTGGAAGCTGCCCTTCCGTCTCGACAGGCATATCACTGCTTACAGGCATGCTTTCTATAGTTGTGTTATTTTGAGATGTGTTATTTTGCGAACCCTTAGGAAATATGCTACCTACATCAAAAAGGGAGAGAACTACAAACCCGAACAAAGCCCCTGTCACGATTGCAGCTGTAACAGTGCCAAACACCTTCCACAGTGAAGTAGGTCGACGTGGACGATATTCAGCTGCATAATTCTGATCTATATCAGGTCCTATATTTCTTTCATTTGTGACTTCTTTAGCAGATGGGTCCTCATGTACATCTTCTCTTAGATCGACTCTTGGATGGCGAGTGGTCATCAACTCTTCCCAAGCTTCATTCTTACTGAATGGGTCTCCCCATCCATCCATAGGTTCTGGAACAATCGCTAACCTTGGGTACTCTATATTTCTAGGTTCCTCTGTTAACAACTCACTTCCAACTATCTTTTTCAAGGGCTTCTCCACGTTTACTTGTTCTTCATTCCGCTCCATATGCTCTTTAACTTCGCCAAATCGAAAAGTCATTCTACCCTTATTCATGTATACACCTCACCTTGTCTTATCTTCTATTATCTAGATATATGATAGATTTAAGAAAGATATGTTCAGTAAGGATATGTAAATATGAAATAAATTCAAACATTCTAATATAAATCCTACTAGTGAGTCAAAAGACAAACGGCAGACCAAGGATGAATCCCTTGGTCTGCCGTTATTTCTTAGTATACTTCTATTTCTTATTCAAGTCTTTTGCCAATTCAGCTCCAACCTTCCAGATATCTCCGGCTCCCATCGTTAGAACAACATCTCCGGAAGTCACTCTTGTCTTCAAATCTAGCAGTACATCTTCCTTAGTCGGAAGGTATCTTGCCCCAGAGTTACTGTTCTGAACAATAAGCTCCACTAATTTGGAAGAATGAATTCCTTCGATTTGCTTCTCACCCGCTGGTGAGTAAATATCCGTGATGATAACTTCATCAGCCTCACTAAAAGCTCTGCTGAATGCATCAAGTAAAAAGAATGTTCGCGAGTAACGCTGAGGTTGAAATACCGCGATAATTCTTTTGCCTGTTGCTTTAGCAGCACTAATAGTAGCTTCAATCTCCGTTGGATGATGGGCATAATCATCAATAATTAGAATCCCATTCTCTTCTCCAAGCACCTGGAATCGACGCTTAGCACCATTAAATTCCGAGATACCTTGAACAATAGATGCGAACGGTATACCTGACGTTAAACATACAATAATCGTTGCCATGGCGTTGTATACGTTATGAAGACCTGGAACGGATAATTCAACACTTCCAAGTGCCTCACCACGATGACTTAGGGTGAAAGAAACTTGACGATCCCCAAGAACAATATCACTCGCCATAAAATCCGATTCTGTTTTAATACCGTAAGTAATCATCGAACAGTCTAGTTTAGGCATAATCGACTGTATATTCTGATCATCTCCACAGATTACAGCTGTACCATCTTTCCGAATCTGGTTCAGAAATTGAACATATGCTCTTTTTAACTCTTCGAAGTCACTGTTGTAATTCTCCAAATGGTCTGCTTCAATATTCGTTACGACGCCAAGCCATGGATGATATTGAAGGAATGAACCATCACTTTCATCAGCCTCAGCGACAACGTGTTCACCTTGACCTGCTTTAGCATTCGTTCCTACATTCATGATTTCGCCACCAATGATGTAGGTAGGATCAACGCCACATTTCTCCATGACTAATGCAATCATAGAGGATGTGGTTGTCTTCCCATGCGCACCCGCAACAGCTACACCTTTACGTTCGTTAAGCAATCTTGCCAACATTTGCGAACGGTGTAGTGTAGGAATGTTTAGCTGTTCTGCTTCTACTCGTTCCACGTTATCTTTAGATAACGCAGTAGAATATACGACCCAATCTGCACCATGTACCTGTGCTGCGGTATGACCGATATAGATTTTTGCTCCCTTGGCTATCAACTTCTCTGTCAATTCCTGAGAAGCCACGTCAGAACCCGTGACAGTATAACCCATTTCTAACATCACTCTAGCGATGGCGCTCATTCCGTAGCCACCAATTCCAATAAAATGAACATGTTCTGATGTATTCAACAGTTATTCACCAACCTTTTTCAGAATCGGATCGATTTAAGAGAGATCCTCGCACGTCGGCAATTAAATATAATGTACCGGATACCACTCCAAGATCCTCCGCTTCCGTCCGTAACTTCAATTTCTCTAACGCTATTCTCCAATCGGGTTCAACGATGATTTGCAAATTAGGTTTGCCGTACTTAGGCCGCAGTTGTTCTACAATATAAAGCAGCTTATCTACGTCCATTTTCTTGCGAAAATCCGGCTCTGTCAGGATAAGCGTATCCACTATAGGGAGTATATGCTTAAAGTAGGACTCATGATGCTTATTTGACAACATCCCCATCATCAAATTTAATGATCGATATTCGTAGTACTGAGGAAGACTTTTAGCCAACGTCTCTGCACCTTCTGGATTATGTGCTCCATCCAGTACAATTCTCGGAGAAGTTCCTACTTCTTCTAGGCGCCCTGCCCATGTTGTATTTCGAAATCCTCTTAGGATAGCTTCACCATCCATAACGAATGCCATATACTGGCGAAGTACTTCAAGCACCATCATGGCACCCGCAGCATTTGCAATCTGATGATCACCCTTCATTCCAATCTCAACATCTATCGACCGAAAAGGTCCAGCATAATGAAAAGATTGCATACCAGATTCATACTCTTTTCGTTCATACGTGAACTGTTCATTTGCAAGATATAACGTTGAGTTGGTTCTCTTGGCTGCTGCTCTAATCACTTCTACAACTTCCGGTTGTGTTGCACAACTAACGACCGGGACACCAGGCTTAATAATTCCTGCCTTTTCCGTAGCAATTAATTGTAACGTATCTCCTAAAATATCGGTATGGTCCATGCCCACATTCGTAATGACCGATACGACCGGATTAACAATATTTGTTACATCAAGTCTTCCCCCTAGGCCCGTCTCCCATACCACAACATCAGGTACACAGACCTGTGCGTAGTATAGGATAGCAAGCGCCGTAGACACTTCAAACATGGTTGGAGAACCAAGTTCAGTTTGTGCAATACTCTCTACTATAGGACGCAAACGATTGGTGAGATCAAGTAAGGTTTCTTCAGGAATATCATCGCCATTATATTGAAAACGATTTGTGAATTTAGTGATATACGGCGATGTGAACGTTCCTACAGAATATCCTGTTTCTAACAGCACTTTTGTTAAAAAAGCGCACGTAGAACCTTTTCCATTTGTTCCTGCTACATGAATGAACTTAAGCCGACGATGGGGTTGTCCTAGTTGCTCCATCATGGCCTCCATGCGAGATAGACCCGGTCGAATTCCAAAAGGGATCAAACCATTAATCCAGTTGACTGCTTCTATATAAGTTGTAAGAGGAGCCTTATGCTCGGTTCCAATCTGATCCTCCATACTCTCTCACCTTCAGGTCTATGAATTGGTTGTTACGTTGTTACGCTTAGCCTTTAAGTTCTTCAATTCTAGCTAATACTTTACTACGTTTATCCGAATAGTCTGCCTGCTTCGCACGTTCTTCATCAATCACTTTCGCAGGTGCCTTAGCAACAAAACCTTGATTACTAAGTTTCTTCTCAACCCGCTCTACTTCAGCATTTAACGTTTGTACTTCCTTTTCCAGACGAGCAATCTCTTGTTCAATATCAATTAATCCAGCTAAAGGTAAGTACAACTCAGCACCTGTTACAACAGCGATCATCGATTTATCTGGGGCTGGAATATCCACACCTACTTGGAAGCTAGATGTATTACAGAAACGTTTCACGAAAATCTCATTACGACTTACAATACCAAACACATCAGCATCTCCAGCTTTAACAATTAATTCTACCTTTTTACTCATCGGTACATTAACCTCAGCGCGGATATTACGAACCGTGCGGATGATATCCATCAACATATTCATTTCGTTAACGGCATCAACATTTTCAAAAGATGCGTTATACTCCGGCCATGCAGCCAACGTAATCGTATCCCCTTCGTGTGGAAGGTGTTGCCATATTTCTTCCGAAATGAACGGCATGAACGGATGAATCAAACGAAGCGTACGGTCAAGAACATAGGCAAGAACCGATTTCGTACTCTTCTTAGCAACTTCATCTTCACCATATAAGGACAATTTGGCAAACTCAATATACCAATCACATAGGTCATCCCATATAAAGTTGTATAACAGTCGTCCTGTCTCACCAAACTCGTAAGCATCTATTAGACGCGTAATGTCACGTGAAGTTTCGTTTAGGCGATGGAGAATCCACCGATCAGACGTTTGTAGTTCTCCGCTGATATCAATATCTTCAAATGTGAACCCTTCTAGATTCATAAGTGCAAATCGAGAAGCATTCCATATTTTATTAGCAAAATTACGTGCTTGTTCAACGCGTTCCCAACGGAAACGAAGATCTTGACCAGGTGTACTACCTGTAGAAATCATATAACGCATAGCATCCGCGCCATATTTCTCGATAACTTCTAGAGGATCTACCCCGTTACCCAGCGACTTCGACATCTTCAGTCCATCGGAATCTCTAACAAGACCGTGCATTAATACATCTTGGAATGGAATCTGATCCGTAAATTCAAGCGCAGTGAAGATCATGCGAGCTACCCAGAAGTAAATGATGTCATATCCCGTAACGAGTACATTCGTTGAATAGTAACGTTTCAAATCTTCTGTATCATCAGGCCAACCTAATGTTGAGAAAGGCCACAACGCTGAGCTGAACCAAGTATCAAGTACATCTTCATCCTGTCTAAGTTCGGTACTTCCACATTTCGTACATGAAGTAACATCATCATGTGCAACATGAAGCTCACCACAAGACTCACAATACCATGCCGGAATACGATGACCCCACCAGAGTTGTCTTGAAATACACCAGTCACGTACATTCTCGATCCAATTCAGATAGATTTTCTCGAAACGGTCCGGTACAAAGTTAACACCCTTACCTGATTTCTGTACCTCAATGGCTTTTTCAGCCAATGGCTTCATCTTAACAAACCATTGCGTAGAAAGGTACGGCTCAACTACAGCTCCCGTACGTTCACTATGTCCAACTTGATGAACATGATCTTCGATCTGAATAAGAACACCTTGCTCTTGCAAATCCTTAACAATCTGCTTACGGCAGTCACTGCGATCTAGACCTTCATATGGGCCTGCTAGATCATTCATAGTGCCCGTATCGTCCATAACACTAATCTGTTCCAACTGATGACGCTGTCCTACTTCAAAGTCATTAGGATCATGGGCAGGAGTGATCTTCACAGCACCACTTCCGAATTCCTGTTCAACATAATCATCGGCGATAATCGGTATTTCACGACCCACGATGGGTAGTACAACCATTTTGCCAATCATATCTTTATAACGATCATCTTTAGGATGAACAGCAATAGCTGTATCTCCTAACATTGTCTCAGGACGAGTAGTCGCAACAGTAATATGACCACTTCCGTCTTTCAAAGGATATTTCAGATGATAGAGATGTCCTTGTACCTCTTTATACTCTACTTCAATATCAGAAAGAGCTGTACGTGCAACGGGGTCCCAGTTAATAATATATTTACCACGGTAAATAAGACCCTTCTTATACAAACTTACAAAGACTTCACGAACAGCTTTAGATAGCCCTTCATCCAATGTGAACCGTTCCCTTGAGTAATCCAGAGATAAGCCCATCTTAGCCCATTGTTCATGGATTGTATTCGCATACTGATCTTTCCACTCCCACACCTGATCAAGAAACTTTTCTCTTCCAAGATCGTAACGGGATAATCCCTGGGAACGCAGTTTCTGTTCAACTTTGGTCTGTGTAGCTATACCCGCATGATCCGTTCCAGGAAGCCATAAAGCGTCATAACCTTGCATCCGTTTGGTTCGAATGAGTATATCTTGCATCGTGAAATCCATAGCATGACCTATATGAAGCATTCCTGTCACATTGGGTGGCGGAATTACAATTGTATAGGGTTCTGCTTCTGGTCGTTGGCCTGCTTTGAAAAAGCCACCGTCGATCCAATACTTGTACCATCTCTGCTCAGCAGATTTCGGATCATACGTTGTTGGCATTTCAGTAGTGATCTTAGTCTCATTATCCGTCATAATTAACACCCTCCATTACATCTTCAGAATATCTAAGAACACAAAAAAACCTCTCGCCCTCAAAGGACGAAAGGTTATCTTTCGCGGTACCACCTTTGTTTCATGGTAAGTAAAATAATAAGCCATTATGTTCAGGCTTATAACAATACAAATCATGACACTCATACAGATAACGGCTGCAACCGGCCATATTCTATGCTATTGAGGATAACCTCAAGTATTCAAATAGGCAACTCCAGGGCGACCTTCGTTTGGCTGCATCCTGCGGAATCTTCCAGCGTTACAATTCCGCTCTCTGAAGGGCAACCCAACTACTCTTCCCGTTCACAGTTTATTGTTAAATATTCTACTGTAATAATAACGTTCAAAACGCTCATAGTCAACTTCCCATTCACCCGTTTCTAAGGAAATATACGGAATAGAATAACAAGAAACCCCGTACACAAGAAAAATGTACGGGGTTGGACTTAAAAAAGAGCCATTTCACATGTTATGGAATATACAGGATCTGACCTTCTTCTATCGTCTGCTCTGATAGACGGTTATATAACAGTAGTTCTCTAGGACTCAATTGGTAGCGATCTGCAATGAGATCTAGCGTCTCTTCTCTTTGTACGATGCATAGACGAACTTTACTAAATGGCGTCTTCTCAGATGCACCTCCAAGGAATAGGCTCTTCCATTGAACATCTTCGCTAGTCGATTGATTCTGTTCTTCTTCCCGAGCAATAAGTTGTTCCTCTTGCGCTTGTTGTTCTTGATCTCTGAGCGTTCGCGATCGACTGGAGGTCAATATTGACGATAAGCCCACGTTATCTTGTGAATTAGCAGACGGCTCCTTTTTACTACCAAAACCTATTCTTAACTCTGCTTTCTCCTCATTCTCTTCACTTTGTGTGAATTCAGGTGATGCTGCAGCCGGATTTAAGTCCTCCTCAAACAATTCATTTTCCAATGAATATACTGGAGAAGGCTCATTTACCTCTTCGAGGAAGGTCTCTGCGGATACTTCGTTCACTGTAGAATTTTCATTCTCATCCTTGAAGCCAATATTCCATACATTAGAGTGATCCTTATGACGAGCAAGTTCATCCTCCGTATGTTGCACTGATTCTTGAGCTTCAATGACTTCATGAACACGTTCATCTTGAGCGAATAACACCTCAGGTACATTTCTCTCTAACAAATGCTCTTCTGAGGAATCTACATTTACATAAGTGACATCCTCACTAGTTGGCCGAGAAGCTTCACTTTGATCTGTTTGCCATTCGGGTGTATGAACGACCGTGAAATCTTCCACATTCCAGGATGGCGTATCACTAGGAAGCGTTTCAATTCCTCGTAAAGACAATACCCCAGTAACGTTAAGACTTCTCTTAGATAAAAGATCCACGTCGAAATTCTCGATTTCTACAGCAATCTCATCCAAAGAAGTTACCCGGTTAAGAGGAACGGTGATTTCAACTGGAATATAATGTTCAAGTCGCTCAGTTCCGCTCTCCTCGCCTTCCCCTCTGTACAATCCGGTTAGGATCAAATGACCTCGGAGTGTAGCTTGATCTTCCTGACTTATTACCTGAATATGCGGTAACATCTCAACTTCTTCAAGTTCCGCAATTCCAGCCACTTCTTCTGACAATTGAATACGTTCATAAATATCAAAGCGCAAACCGTAGGACTGGTCAAACACAGGTAACGTCCTCCTTTCGGCATATTATAACCATGAGTCGTCTCACGGCATGAGCCCATTTTTTCTTAACTCATTTTATCTATATGCTTTAAAAAGAAGAGCATGACTCTTTTACCATTATCCTTTGACTTACGTTCTTAGAACATGCTGTAATTCACTCAAATCTGCCGGCCACGGATCTTCAATTTCTATGTATTCTCTAGTAAACGGATGCGTGAAACACAACTTTTCTCCATGTAGTGCCTGTCTGTTCATAACGCTACTATTTCCTCCATACAACGAATCACCTAACAAGGGATGACCCAGATGACTTAAATGAACACGTATTTGGTGCGTACGTCCTGTGTCCAGTTCGAGGTGAACAAGGCTCGCATTCTGATAATGTTCTTTCACTTGTAGACGAGTGATCGCTGATTGCCCTGTAGGAGAAACACGTCGACGCTGAGCGTGATGTCGATCTTTTCCGATTGGTAGATCAATCACGGAAATATCCGGGCTAACATGCCCTTCAACAAAAGCAATGTACTTTCGTTCAATTTGTTTGGAACGCATGTCCTCATCTAACTTTAGTTGAGCCCATTCGTTCTTTGCATATAGAACCGGACCTGATGTGTTCTGATCAAGTCTGTGAATATGTCTAACCGCGACCTCTTCACCCATACCCTCATAATGAGCTGCAACAATATGATCGAGTGTAACCTCACCCTTACGCCCATCGGGATGCACAGTCATTCCTGCCGGTTTGTGCACAACTAAACAGAAGTCATCTTCATAAAGAACTTCAAGTTCCTGCCAGACTGGATTTATGCCAAAAGACTGAGAAGGAAATAGAGCCAGCCGTAGCCTAGCTCCATTCCACTGAACCTTCTTCTCATGTGTTAGTCGTCGTAACAACTTCTCCGGCATCCCCATCGTGTTGCTCAACCAGTTCAGCGTCTCTGCATCACGATCTTCTGCACCTTGAATTGCTTTACCCGGATTGAGTTCTAACCATTCCCCTCGTCGAATCCAGTTCTCTTGTCTACTCATAGAGTCTTAAGCGCATTATAATTGGCTTCAATACTTAAATCGATATCTTCGACACTATGGGCAGCAGAAACGAACATTCCTTCGAACTGTGATGGCGCTACGCTCACACCGTTGTGAACCATAGCCGCAAAATATCGACGGAATGAATCTATATTACTGTTCTTCGCTGTATCAAAGTTGGTCACAGGTCCATCCGAGAAGAATGGACATACCATCGATCCAACGCGGTTGATGGTAACAGGTACACCAAGTTCTTTGGCATTCCGTTCAAATCCTGCCTGTAATTGAGCGGCACGTTCTTCTAACTGCTGATACACTTCTGGCGTAAGTAGCTTAAGTGTTGTATATCCTGCCATCATAGCTAATGGATTACCGCTAAGGGTACCCGCTTGATAGATGGGACCCGCTGGAGAGACCTGTTCCATAAATTCACGTTTTCCACCATAAGCACCTACAGGTAGACCTCCACCAATGACTTTTCCAAGACAAGTTAGATCTGGTGTTATACCAAATAATCCTTGAGCACATTCCCGGTCTACCCGAAATCCTGTCATTACTTCGTCAAAAATAAGCAAACTACCATATTTCGTGGTTAGATCACGTAATCCTTGAAGAAATCCAGGTAGAGGGGGTACAACACCCATATTACCTGCAATGGGTTCAACGATGATACATGCAAGATCCTCACCGTAATGTTCGAATGCAACTTTTGCAGATTCAAGATCATTATAAGGAACCGTGATCGTATTCGATGCTACCCCTTCTGGTACACCAGGGCTATCCGGTAAACCTAACGTAGCTACACCAGATCCTGCTTTGATCAGTAGGCTATCTGCATGTCCATGATAAGAACCTTCGAACTTTAGAATCTTACTTCTACCTGTAATTCCGCGCGCAAGACGAATTGCACTCATCGTTGCTTCCGTTCCAGAGTTAACCATCCGAACAATATCGATTGAAGGAACGCGTTCACACACTAACTTAGCCATCTCTGTCTCAATCAACGTTGGAGCTCCGAAGCTCGTCCCTTTTAAGGCAACTTCTCGGATAGCTGAGATCACTTCTGGATGGGCATGTCCCATAATCAAGGGTCCCCAAGAACAAACGTAATCAATAAAGCTATTTCCATCAATATCATAAATGCGCGAACCTTCTCCACGATCAACATAAATTGGCGTTAATCCTACGCTCTTAAATGCACGAACAGGACTGTTAACTCCACCTGGAATATACTGTTTAGCTTCTTCAAAGGCTGCTCTTGACGCCTCTTCTTTACGATTACCAGACATATTACTCATTCTCGCAACTCCTATCATTTCAATGGTGATAAAATCATCTATCGTATCTAACTCATTCGTTGAAGTCGTAATCTATTTATTTCTCAGTTAACCAACCCGCCATATCCTTAGCAAAATAAGTGATGATAATATCCGCACCAGCGCGCTTCATTCCTGTAAGCATTTCTTGTACAATGGCCTTCTCATTAATCCAACCCTGCTGTGCAGCAGCTTTGACCATAGAATATTCTCCACTTACATTATAGGCTACCAACGGAAGGTCGAATTGATCCTTAATCATCCTCATGATATCCATATAAGCTAACGCGGGTTTCACCATCAACATATCCGCACCTTCAAGCACATCTGATTCTGCTTCTCTAAGGGCTTCTCTTGCATTAGCAGGGTCCATTTGATAAGTTTTACGGTCACCGAACTGAGGTGCCGAATCAGCCGCTTCGCGGAACGGACCATAGAATGCTGATGCGTATTTCACGGAATAGGACATAATCGGAATGTGCTGATATCCCGCTTCATCCAGACCTTCACGAATCGCTTGGACAAATCCGTCCATCATATTAGATGGTGCGATGATATCTGCTCCCGCTTTCGCTTGGGATACGGCAGTCTTCACTAACAGAACAAGTGACTCATCGTTTAGTACATCTCCGTGAACATGGCCATCGTGTTCAAACGTATGTACCATCCCACAATGTCCGTGATCCGTAAATTCACACAGACATGTATCTGCAATGACTAACAATTCTGGATACCAGCTTTTGATCAGGCGAGTGGCTTCTTGCACAATACCATCTTCTGCAAATCCAGAAGAACCCACACTATCCTTTGTTTCTGGTATACCGAACAATAGTACTGCCGGGATTCCTAATGATGCAATATGATCTACTTCATTCTTCAACGTATCCAGTGAGAAATGATATACACCTGGCATAGATGTAATTTCTTTCTTTACATTCGTACCATAGGTTACGAAAATCGGTTGTACCAAGTCTTGTACATTCAGAACCGTCTCCCGTACCATATTACGAATACCTACAGATTGACGTAAACGACGATGCCGTACTAATGGAAAACTCATAGTTGAAAACCTCCTGAAATTTTTCGAGCATATACTGCTTGCGTAACTTCGAGAAAAATTCTACGGAAGCATATGCTTAAATTTTTCGAGCATATACTTCTAGCATAATCTTCGAGAAAAATACTACGAAAGCATATGCTTAGTTTTTTTGCATAATCTTCCGTGATACACTTCGAAAAAACTCGCTTCGAAAGCATAATCCTTTTTCAAGCATATACTTCATAATTACCCTGGACTTGAGGTGAGCATGACCGCTACGGTAACAGATTGTCCTTACGATCGCTGTTGCCCTCAGATTTCTTTATTATATACCGCCTTTAGCGGTAGAAATCCGATGGCAAGATTATGCTTCCGATGTAGCTTTCCTAAGGAAAGCTTTTAGGCGACCGCTTCGCTTCTACAGGACAATTCCGCTCCCTTCGCTACTTCCATCATTACATTATTTCTACCAAGGGACAGATCTTGGTATATTTCAAGAAAACTATTTCATGGGCAGTATCTAAGTTTTTCAGAATATTCATTCTGTCAAACTCCAAAAGATCATTCTACACCTTGATCCTCTAAGTTTAAACTTCCGACGCATTCCAAGAGCATAAGGATTGAATTAAGCTATCGATGGTCGCTTCTTCCGCAATGCGAACTACGGATAGACCTGCTTCGATCGCTGTCTTAGCAGTAATTTCCCCAATACAGAGGATTTCAACCCCTTCTAGTCGCTTAATAGGGTCTTCAATTCCCATTCGTTTCAGAATGGCTATAAGATTGCTGACTGTAGAGGAGCTTGTAAAAGTAATAGCATGAATACCGCCCTCGTCAAACATTCTTAACAGTTCAACATCATCTTCCCCGGTCATAACGTTATGATAAGTAACCGTATCGGTTACTTCTAGTCCCATCTCTGTAAGCTTCTCAGGAAGCCACATTCTACCTTTATCTCCACGTGGTAGCAGAACCTTCTGTCCTGCCTTCAATCGATCCCCTAGCACCTCTACCATGCCTTCAGCTTGGAATCGTTCTGGGAGCTGTTCGGGGATTATAGAACGCGATTTTAAAGCCTTAGCAGTAGATGGTCCCACAGCTACAATCTTAGCCTGATGTAATGAACGGATATCCTTCCCTTGCTCTTGTAAATGCTGAAAGAAGAACTCCACGCCATTTACACTAGTGAAGAAGATCCAATCATACTCACCTATTGCTGCAAACGTCGTTTCTAAGTTTGATAGTTCAATCGGATCTGACGGCTTCACGATCTCAATAACTGGGAACTCGTAAGGTTCTCCACCTAGCTCTTCGATTCTATTCGCCAGCTCGCTGCTTTGCGAACGAGCACGGGTTACGAGAATTCGTTTACCGAAAAGCGGCATATATTCTGCCCACATCAACTTTTCACGTTGCAATACTACATCACCCACCACGATAACAGCAGGTGCTTGAAAATTAGCAGCTTTCACCTTTTCTTCTATATCTAGAAGAGTCCCGGTTAGCGTCTCCTGCTCAGCACGAGTTCCCCAACGTACGAGTGCAACAGGAGTACTCTCAAGACGTCCATTCAATATTAATTGTTTACTAATATATCCTATTTTGGCGACACCCATCATAAAGATGAGCGTACCCGTTGCATTCGCTAGCTTATCCCATTGAATCATTTTATCAAGTTTGTCAGGGCTCTCATGTCCTGTAATAATTGAGAGTGAAGAAGCCATATCACGGTGAGTCACAGGAATACCCGCATAGGCTGGAACACTTATAGCGGAAGTGATACCCGGAATGATCTCATAACTGATTCCATTTCTTCTAAGCAGTTCTGCTTCCTCTCCAACACGTCCAAAAATAGTAGGGTCTCCCCCTTTCAGCCGAGTCACCGTCTTACCCTCAAGTGCAAGATCGACCAACAACTGATTAATCTCCTCTTGCTTCATCGTATGACGGTCTGGAAGCTTACCAACGTACACCTTCTCTGCACCTGGCTTCATCGATTGTAACAACCGTGGATTTGCCAAACGGTCATACACAACGACATCTGCCTTCGTGATACATTTCAACCCTTTGACTGTAATAAGACCCGCATCTCCCGGTCCGGCTCCCACTAAATATACTTTCCCATGAATGAATGACATTTCGTTATCCCCTTACTTGTGCCAATATATTCTCCGCCCCTTGAGCAATTAACTTCTCTGCAACTTCCAGTCCAAGCTTCTCTGGTTGTGATCCTGTTAAGGTCTCTTTCAAAATGATATCCCCATCAGGTGACCCGACCATACCTGTTAATTGTATAACTTTGGCACCCGTTTGGGAAACATCTGCTGGATCAGTCACCCACACCGCATGTGCACCAATTGGCACCTGACATCCACCATTCAGAACGCTTAGAAACTTCCGTTCAGCCTCTACCGTTAACGAAGTAGCTTCATCATTATAAAGAGCCAGAAGCTTACGCAGCGATTCATCATCTTCACGACATTCAATCCCTAATGCACCTTGACCTACAGCAGGAAGACACACGTCTACCGCAAGATACGATGTGACACGATCTTCCCAACCCATGCGATATAGACCCGCAGCTGCAAGTAGAATAGCCTGAAACTCCCCATTCTCAAGCTTACGAAGACGAGAGTCGATATTACCTCGGATGGATTCTAATTGGAGATCAGGACGATAAGCCTTAAGTTGACTAGAACGTCTTAAACTACTTGTACCCACTTTAGCCCCTTGAGGCAATTGGTCTAGATTCAATCCTTCTGTAGAGATAAGACAATCACGTGCATCTACCCGAAGTGGAACTGCGCCGTTGATCAGCCCTTCAGGCAACTCAGACGGCATATCTTTCATACTATGTACAGCCATGTCGATTTCTTTATCCAACATTGCCTGTTCAATCTCTTTAACAAACAGACCTTTACCGCCTACTTTTGAAAGAGTCACATCCAGAATGCGATCACCTTTTGTAATAATCTTCTTTACTTCAAATCGAAAATCCATCCCATGCTCATCGCTAAGTTTCTGTAACGCATCAATCACTTGACCTGTTTGTGTTAAGGCTAGTGCACTTTGTCTACTACCTACAATAATTGTCCGCATTCCTTATGCCTCCTTATGATTTACAATCCATTGTTCTATTTCAGTATCACTCCACTCCCTGAAGGCACCTCGTCTGATGTCCTCGAGAATGGGTTGTTGGGCTAATGATCTAAATAACTTATGGCGTTGCTCAGGTGATTCTACCCGTTTCTTTATTTCTAAACGCATCAGATGAAGGAAATCCAGATAACACTCATATTCATCGCCATATGCCTCATCCAAGTTCTTGCACAAACTTTTTGCTACCGAAGGACCAGCACCATCAGTGGACACAGCAATAGTAAGTCGCCCACGCCTCATGACTGCCGGGTTAATAAACGTACCCATTTCTCCATGACTCGCAACATTGACGGGAATTCCGTTCAACTTCGCTTCTTCTGCTATTTGCAGATTCATCGCCTCATGACCCGTTGTAGCATGGACGAGCCAATATCCTACAGTATCTCCCTCATCAAATGCACGTGGTATCCACTGTATACGGTTAGTTTCATATAACATGAATAACCCCTGTGTAAGTTGTGGGCTAATGATCGTAATCATAGCTTTTGCTTCAAGGAGTGATCTAGTCTTTCTTTCTGCAATCATCCCTCCACCCACAACCAAGCAGGGACGCTCTTCACAATCTAACAGTATAGGAATATAACTTGCCATATTATCGATTACACTCCCGTCCACCAATGAAAATTCGACCACGAATTCAGCAAGAGATTTAAGACAATAACCGCATAACCAATTAATGCCCATTTAGACATCGTAACACCTGAATTTTGTTTTGATCTTCTTTTGACAAAATAATATATGAAGACGCCTAGGCCAATGAATGTTGTCAGGACTTTGGAATCTAACAGCAACTCCAATCTCCCTTCAGCAATAATGGAGAGTACCGCTACAATTAATGATATTGCTAAAAGCGGAGTCCCTATCAACATACCATAGTAAGACAACTTATCCATCATTTCAAGACTAGGCAGACGTCTCATCGTGTCATTCCATTTCTTGTTTTTCAACTTTTTGTGAAGAAATAGATACATCGCTGCAAATACAGCAGACACCGTAAATGACACAACGCTTAAATTAGCTAACACGATATGAAACAATAACAATCCATGCACACCTTGCCAATTACTCAACGGGTTATTACCCGAGTCAAACCACAAGTGATTAAACACAAGAGCGCAGAAACCAATCACACTGAACAATAAAATCGTGAATTCGGATTTCCGAAAGAAACTCATTAGTAATGATGCAACCACTAGAATAAATGAAAACATGAACAAGAAATCGTAAAGCGTGACTATGGGCACGATAACTTCCTGCCAAGTACGCACTCCAAGTACTGTGCATAATAACACTAACACAATAATAAGAAGCCCTGTGCCCATCCGCTTCGCACTCGAATTGCGACGAATGCAATCCCAGAAAAAAAACAGAAGGCTCAGGGCATAAATATAAATGCCTGTATCATAAATTTTACTTACTAACCACATATAATTCACCCACCTTTATAGGCCGGCAGGCATCAAAGATGCCTTAGAGAGTGAGGATAGGATGTCCGAAGATTTACTTGATGTACTTACAACTTGAGGTTTAGAACCAGAGACCCGATCTTTGTCGTTATCCTGTTCGTGCATTTGATCTTCTAAGGCAAATATCTGCGTAAAGAAATCCAGAGCCTCATTTCCTTGCTTCTCACCCGTCATTTCCTTAATTCGATTAATCGGATCATGCATCATTTGATTCACGATACTTTTGGTTAACCGACGAATGACCTTCCGTTGATGATCATCCAGTTCTGGAAGCTTATTGAACAAGCTTTCCATAGTCTCTTCATGAATCGTATTAGACTTCTCTTGCAAAGCACGAATAGCAGGTCTAACGCCAAGTGTCTTCAACCACTGATGAAATACAGCGATCTCTTCCTTAATCATAATTTCAATCTTAACCGCTTCAGCACGGCGCATCTCAAGATTGCTCTCCACGATCCCTTCCAAGTCATCGATATCATATAAAAACACATTATGAATATCGCCTATAGCAGGATCTATGTCTCTTGGCACAGCAATATCAATCATAAATAGCGGGCGAGATTGTCGATTCTTCATGCTCTCCTTGACCTGCGAAGAAGTTAATACATAATCTTTAGCTCCCGTAGAACTAATAAGAATATCCACTTCATCCAAACGACTGATAGCTGTCTCAAGGGTGCATGGCGTACCATTAAACTTAAGAGCTAGTTCCTGTGCTCTCGCTAGCGTACGGTTAGCTACAATGACTTCATCTGCACCGTTAGCATACAAATGTTTCACCGTTAATTCGCTCATCTTACCTGCACCAAGAATGAGTACCTTTTTGTCTGTAAACAACCCAAAAATACGCTTTCCAAGTTCAACCGCAGCATAACTTATGGAGACAGCACTTTCCCCAATATTGGTCTCGGAATGAACCCTTTTGCCTAGCGTTACGGCTTGTTTAAACAACATATTAAACCAAACACCTGTTGCATTATTCTGTTGCGACTGTAGAAAAGCGTTCCGAACTTGACCTAAGATTTGCGTTTCACCCAGAACCATCGAGTCTAAACTACATGTCACACGGAATAAATGAGAGATAGCCTGTTCATCTTCATATATATAGAGATGATTTGTGAATTCTTCACGCGAAATACCGAACCATTGTTCCATAAAACTTCTTATAAAATAGCCGCACATGTGTAGTCGATCAACGACCACATAAATTTCTGTACGATTACAAGTCGCAACAATGACACCCTCTAAGACACTCTTAGTAAGCTTCAATTGGCGCAGGGCTTCCGGTAGATCTTTATCTGCGAATGTAAATTTCTCTCTCACTTCCACAGGCGCCGTGCGATAATTCAACCCTACAACGACGATGTGCATTACGATGTCACCTGCCTCAGTTAAAATGAAATAATTGAACCGTTTAAAGTGGTGTATATCGAACATTCAAACAATTAATTTCAGAATCAATATGTTAATTATATCACACTTGTTCGACACACCATGTCGATTTTATGACATGTTTATGAACCCATATTTCTTCCATTAGTGTTAGTAGTATCTTCATTATCTATACTTCTCATCCTGTACCCGAATCCTAATCTGAAATTAGCTTATCCAATTTTTGACCGAGTTGATCTAATTGATTCGCTTGGTTCTTCATAATATGATGGCTTCCATCTACAAGAAGACTATAGATCGGTAAAAGTTCCGCAAATGATGTGCTATATTCTACTAATTGATCTCGTTCATTCTGTTGAAGCGGTCGTTCTCCACCAATCTGCCAACTGGTAATCTTATTCACCAATTCTTCAATAGCAGGTAACCGATTCAAGTTATTCTCCCCAAATGTTTTTACCATTCGTTCGTGACCAAAGTGTGCTGAATACGCTGCTAGCTTAAGTCCATTCAACTGTTCGGTAGTATCCATATGAATTACATCCATTAAGGATGAGTTCAATATTTCCATCTGAAAATGTACAACTTCAAAGAGCATTTGACCCGCATCTTCTTGTTCCTCATGTTGTGGGTTGAATATCCGATACCCTTGATACACTAAACTCCCTATTAACAACAATATGACACATAGGAATAAAATGTCCCTATTCTTTTTTCGTTTCATTCACAACGCCCCCTTATACATGAATACCTATGTAATAGTGTATGGGGCTTTAAAAAAACAAATAACCATGGACGTCCATGGTTATGTTCTAAACGATATGATAATGACGTTATTATACGAGCTCGACTGGTTGCATTTCTGGTGTTTCTACAGTCATTTCTCCTAAACCACGCACAAGCTTTTTAGCAAACGTTTTTTCCGGTTTCAATACGGATACCAGGTAATCAATAGCCAATTGTGGATCAACTGTTTCTCCACAGGTATAACAATCAATGGCTGCAAAACCTCTCTCAGGGTAAGTATGAATCGAGAGATGACTTTCTGACAACAATACTAGCACAGTAGCACCTTGTGGTTCAAACTGCTTAGATTGCACGGACATAACCGTTGCTCCACACGCCTCCGCAGCCTCCACCATGTGATTCTGCAAAAATTCGGCACTGTTAAGCATTCCAAAATCGACACCCCAAGTATCTACAGCAACGTGTCTTCCGAAAGTCGAATATTCCATCTTTCGGTTTCCCCCTTCCTAGGAATAAAATGTTTGAAAAATTTCATCCGCTAGGACCTACGTCATTCACTTCTCGAGGGATAAATCTCTCGTAACATAATGTCCTGAGTGAATCCTGGTTCCTAATATTCTTTTCAACGAGATTAAAAATAACATCTATTGGAATGAATTGCAATACTTTTTTTAAGAATTTCAAATTTATAATATGCTCATAAATAAAAAAGGGAACTCTTTTCGATAGTCGAAAAAAGATCCCTTTGTTAACTAGATATATCAAGCTTCCATTGCAAACCATTTCGCACTACCTAATCGAAGCTTCTCATCAATGATTTGAATATCATTAGTGCTATTAGCTTTGTTCCGTTGATCTAGCCAAAAGTTAATATCCTTGTAAGTTGCAGAAATTTCTTGTTCAACTTCTTTAGATTGAAATAATTGTTCTAGATCTGCCAAGTCATGTTTGTGTTCAAACACTAAGCGACTACCTTCAGAGGTCATTTCCTCAATTCGTTGAACCGATCCATGCGTATAATAATACATCATTGTGAATCCTTGATAAATACGATTCACCTTACCATCACCTTTACAAGTCATGAATAACGTACGAACCGCATTTGTCAGTCGAGGGTTCACCAAGCGGCATGACAACTCACAGAGGTATACACCATCCTTGCATACAATAGGTAAATGAACTTCCTCCCCACTCACGTCCTCGAGCACGATCTCTTGCTCTCCACTGCCTAACACTAACACTTTAGGATGTACATAGCAGTGTTCCATCGATTGCAGAAACTGATTCATTTGAAGTTCTGTTAATTGTAATTTGGCTTTTACATATTCTGTGGCTAACCGCTGAGCCATAAAAATCTCCTCAATTCTTTGTTTCAATACTTAGTATTATTATACAGCACAATTATAATAAATTTCTTGTCAACAAATCATTGATTTTCCACTAAATTTCATAAAAAATCCGATTAATCCCGATTGTATTATGAATTTCATATAGGATGCTCACTTTCATAGCTGAAAAACGCTGAATACCTACGTCATTCATTGAAATATAAGATCCCTACGCTTCAGGAAGATCGTCTTCATTCTCTGATGTAGGCATAGTGTGAGCTTCAATGATACTCCATAACTCATCTTTACCCAATCCAGTCTCAGATGAAAACAAAACCATCGGATGGTCAATTCTCAAACTTAAGCATTCTTTCATTTGTTTAATCTGTTTCGCCCAACGACTACGCGGAATTTTATCTGCCTTCGTTGCAACTACACAGACGGGCATATCATAATGGGAGATCCAATCATACATAATCACATCATCTTTGGACGGCGGATGCCGTAGATCCACAATCAGTAACAGCAATTTTAAAGTATCTCTTTCTAATAGATACCTTTCAATCATTGTACCCCATGCCTGCCGCTGTGTTTTGGAGACTTTAGCGAAACCATAGCCTGGGAAATCCACAAGATATAATAGATCATTAATACGATAATAATTTAATTGCTGTGTTTTACCTGGCGTGGAGCTTGTACGAGCCAAGTTCTTACGATTGATCATTTTGTTAATGAGTGACGACTTACCCACATTGGAACGCCCTGCCAGAGCAATCTCTGGCAAGGCGTCCTCCGGGTATTGATCAGGGCCAACAGCACTAATCACAAACTCGGATTTAGTAACTTTCATAATTATATAATTCCTCTCTAGTGCACTCCCGTATGTTCCACAAGCGCATGTTGTAGTACCTGGTCCATATGCGACACAGGTATAAATTCTACTTCATTCTTTATGCTGTCAGGAATCTCACTTAAATCCCGTTCATTATCTTTAGGGAGCAGAATTTTTTTGTAGCCTGCACGATGGGCGGCAAGTGATTTCTCTTTCAATCCACCTATGGGTAACACGCGTCCTCGCAAGGTAATTTCACCTGTCATAGCCACATCCTTGGATACGTATTTCTTTGTCAAAGCAGATATTAAGGCCGTTGCAATCGTAATTCCTGCTGAAGGTCCATCCTTAGGTATAGCTCCTTCAGGAATATGAATGTGAATATCATTTTTCTCATGAAAATCAACTGAGATACCTAGCTCTTCTGATTTAGAACGAGTATAACTAAAAGCTGCTTGTGCTGACTCTTTCATCACATCACCTAGCTGGCCTGTTAACGTTAGTTTACCCGAACCTGGGACAACTGTCACCTCAATCATTAGCGTCTCTCCACCCACTTCAGTCCAAGCGAGACCTGTCACGGTTCCAATCTGATCCTCAAGATCAGCCACACCATGACGGAATTTCGCAATACCTAGCTCATCCTTAAGATCATCGGGTGTTATGGTTGTTATGGATTGATGTTGTGATACGATCTTCTTAGCTGTTTTACGACACAAAGAAGCAATTTGCTGTTCTAAATTACGAACCCCTGATTCTCGCGTATATTCACGAATGACCTTTAATAAGGCTTCCTCTTCAATCTGCAGTTGATCAGGTTCTAATCCATGGTCACGTTTCTGCTTAGGCAATAAATATCGCTTCGCGATCTGTAACTTCTCAAGCTCCGTATATCCCGGAATATGAAGCACTTCCATACGATCGAGAAGAGGTCTTGGAATATTGTGTATCGCATTTGCGGTAGTAATAAACATGACTTGAGATAAGTCAAAAGGAACCTCTATAAAATGATCGCTAAATGTATTGTTCTGCTCGGGATCTAGAACCTCAAGCAACGCAGAGGATGGATCTCCTCTAAAATCAGCTGCCATTTTATCAATTTCGTCTAGAAGGAATACCGGATTTATAGATCCTGCCGTTTTCATTCCCTGTACAATGCGACCTGGCATCGCACCTACATAAGTACGACGATGTCCTCTAATCTCGGCTTCATCCCTTACGCCACCTAGAGATATCCGCACGAATTGCCGTTCTAACGATCGAGCAATGGAACGTGCTAAAGATGTCTTACCCACACCTGGTGGGCCAACTAAGCAGAGGATTGGACCCTTCATCTTCTTAACAAGTTTCTGAACAGCCAAGTACTCGAGAACACGTTCCTTAGGTTTCTCAAGACCATAATGATCCTCGTTCAGGATATCTTCTGCTCTCTGAATATCAAGGTCATCCTCAGTCTTATTACTCCAAGGCAAACTCAACAGCCAATCCACATAGTTACGGATCACTCCGCCTTCTGCTGAACTTGCTGGCATCTTCTCGAGACGATCAATTTCCTTATCAACCTTTTCTTTCACTTTATCCGGAAGATCTTTCTCCTCCATCAGCCCACGAAGTTCATCCACTTCGCCAGCACGGCCTTCCTTCTCTCCTAATTCTTTCTGAATCGCCTTCATTTGTTCACGCAAATAATATTCCTTCTGGGTCTTCTCCATTTGTTTCTTAACCCGTTGGCTAATTTTACGTTCCAATTCAAGCACTTCACGCTCGTTATTTAGGATATCAAGTAACTTCTCAAGCCGTTGATGTACATCAATCGTTTCTAATATTTCCTGTTTATCTTTAATCTTGAGCGTTAAATGACTCGTGATCACGTCTGATAAGCGACCTGGTTCCTCAATATCTGAGACAGCAGCCAACGTCTCTGGCGTTACCTTCTTCGATAAATTAATATAATGTTCGAACTGAGTAAGTACGGTCCGCATCAATGCATCTATCTCAGGATCATCACTTTCCTGCTCTGGAAGTTCACGCGCAATAACCTCGTAATACTCCTCGTTATCTGTATACTGAAGAACCTCCGCTCGTTCCATTCCTTCTATTAACACACGAATAGTTCCATTTGGAAGCTTTAGCATTTGTCTTACTTTCGCTACTGTACCGATCCGAAATATATCATCTTGAGTTGGTTCTTCAATGTTCACTTCAGATTGAGAACAAAGGAGAATCAAGTTATCATCTATCATTGCTTTCTCCAAAGCCTTGACCGATTTCTCACGACCCACGTCAAGATGAAGCACCATGCTTGGGTATACAAGAAGTCCTCTCAAAGGCAATAACGGAAAACGACGACCTTTGGGTTTACTAGTCCCCATCGCTTTCGCACCTCCATTTGCTCTCTTAGGTTATACATCTTCACTATTTTAGCAAATAACATGTTGAAACACCAATAAAACACTGATTTTAAAAACTCCCCGAATCCGTTACTTGACCTGGCCGCGCTAATTTCGCGTGAAGATATGATGAAGGGACTTCCGTATAACCATCCGTAATCTCAGGGAGCAAGGTTTCTTGTAGATTATTCACCAATTCCTTGCCAAAGACATGCTGGAATACTTCCTGAATAGATTCTACTGGGATAACTTTTAGTCCATTAAGATCCTCAAATAACGATTGCCAATTTTCCTTTGGAATAATAACCGTCGTTGCACCTGCCTGGAATGCAGCTTCAACTTTCGCAATAACGCCGCCAATAGGTTTGACCTTTCCATGAATGCTAATCTCTCCAGTCATAGCAATACGATGGTCAATAGGAATCTGCTTCACTGCAGACACAATTGCTGTAGCCATAGCTATTCCTGCAGATGGACCGTCAATGGGTGTTCCTCCAGGAAAATTGATATGCAATTGATAATCGTTTGAATCTAGGCCCATTAAACGAAGGACGGTAAGAACATTCTCCACGGATCCTTTTGCCATACTTTTACGTCGGATGGTTCTTGAACCTCCACCGATCTCTTCCTCTTCAACTACTCCAGTAACATTAAAGGCACCCTGCCCCTTAGCCACTGGCGAAGCAGATACTTCTATCTCCAGTAACATCCCCATGTTAGGGCCGTACACGGCAAGCCCATTGACTACACCTATTTGTGGGTACGTGGCGATTTTTCGATCAGGGCGAGGTTGAAGTTGACTGCTGTTCGCAACCCACTCCACGTCGGACGCTTCTAATGAATCCCTCTTCTCCGTAAGAGCTAATCCAGCAGCAAGCTGAATAATATTAACAGCCTCTCTTCCGTTCGTAGCATAGTGTTTCACTACTTCTACTGCAGAAGGACACGGTGTAAGGCCAATTTTTAGAATAGCATCCTCAGCGATAGCCCCAATCTCTTCTGCTAACAAAGGTCTGAAGTAAATTTCCATACAACGAGAACGAAGCGCAGGAGGAATTTCTTGCGGAGAACGTGTCGTTGCCCCTACAAGACGGAAATCAGCAGGCAATCCATTTTGAAAAATATCATGAATGTATGCTGGTGTATTATTGTCCTCGGAGTTATAATATGCACTCTCCAACAAAACCTTGCGATCTTCTAGCACCTTTAATAACTTATTTAATTGGATAGAATGTAATTCACCAATTTCATCGATAAACAAGATCCCTCCATGCGCTTTAGTTACTGCACCTGGTTTCGGTTGTGGAATACCTGCAACGCCCATTGAGCCTGCACCTTGATATATTGGATCATGAACAGACCCAATCAATGGATCCGCAATACCACGTTCGTCAAAACGAGCTGTTGTTGCATCAATCTCTGTAAATTTTGCATCACTTTTAAATGGAGAAGAAGGGTTCTTCTTAGCTTCCTGTAGAACTACACGTGCTGCAGCTGTCTTCCCTACACCTGGAGGGCCATATATAATGACATGCTGAGGGTTCCCACTACACAATGCTGCTTTCAAGGCACGTAGTCCATCCTTTTGTCCTACGATATCCTCTATGGATTGTGGTCGTGTTTTCTCTGCAAGAGGTTTGGTAAGTGATACAGATCGAAGTTTCCGTAATTTCTCTAACTCCTTTTTCGATTCTCTGTCGACTGCTGAACGGTTGGTCTTCTGACCACGCAATAGATTCCAGAAGTAAATACCGATCACAACACCGAAGAACAATTGAACTAACATAAATATCATAGTAAAATTCATGGTCATCCTCCCGTTTCTTTAACTAGTATTAGGTTAATACTTGATAGTATTGCCTTTTCCTCTCCCAATAAACGCAAAAAACACAAAAAAGAGCTATAGTCCCCATTCATCAGGGCTTTAGCTCTCTTCTTACAAAATTATGATTGATGTTGATGATTACGGCCAGGAATTTCTCCTGTTGCTTCGAATACTTCAACAATATGATCTATTTCTTTCTTCAGTTCACTAACCAGATCAGCTTCAGGGACCTTACGGATCATCTCTCCATAACGGAAGAGCATTCCTTCACCTCGTGCTCCTGCAATCCCAATATCTGCCTCACGAGCCTCGCCTGGACCATTTACAGCACATCCAAGAACCGAAACCTTAATAGGCACCTTCAATTTAGAAATATATTCTTCAACCTCGTTGGCAATAGAGAACAGATCTATGTCTAGTCTTCCACAAGTAGGACATGAGATCAACGTAGGAGCGTTAGAGATTAATCCGAATGACTTCAGAATCTCACGCGCTACCTTTATTTCCTCTACTGGATCTGCACTAAGTGAAATGCGTAAGGTATTACCAATCCCCATAGATAATAGAGCTCCGATACCCGCAGAACTCTTTATTGTACCCGAGAATAATGTTCCTGCTTCTGTAATTCCGAGATGCAATGGATATGGAATAACTTCTGCTGCCTTACGATAAGCCTCAATAGCCATCGGTACATCTGACGCTTTTAGGGAAACGATAATATCGTGAAAGTCTAGCTCTTCCAAGATCCCAATGTGAAAAAGAGCACTCTCAACCATGGCATCCGGTGTTGGATAGCCGTATTTCTCAAGCAAATGATTCTCTAGAGAACCTGCATTGACACCGATACGGATGGGAATACCGTGAGCTTTACAAGCTTTAACAACCTCTTCCACTTTCGAGCGACGACCAATATTACCAGGATTAATACGAACTTTATCAATCCCATTCTCAATAGCTTTCAAAGCTAATCTATAATCAAAATGAATATCCGCAACAAGTGGAATATGAATTTGTTTCTTTATTTCCTTAATAGCATCTGCCGCTTCCTCATTGTTAACGGTGACCCGCACCATTTGGCAGCCTGCTTCTTCCAAGCGTAATATTTCAGCAACTGTCGCTTCTACATCCGCTGTCTTTGTTGTACACATACTTTGAATGATAACATCATCGCTTCCACCAATAACTAGGTTTCCAACTTTCACAGGACGTGTGTCTTTTCTTGAAAACATGTTTACCTCCCCTTAACGCTAAAACTCCACCCCTAACCCCAAACGTCAAAATTTGCACGGTATAGGGTAGAAGTGGACCTTCGGCAATCGCTTTATAAAGTCCTTTAGGATGTTGTTCCTTTAGGCGCTTTCTTCCTGCTTCTTACTATCATTACCGTTTCCTTCTTTGTCAGCATGTAGTTCAGGAATGATCTTATCTTGAACTACCTTTTCAGTAATGACACATTTCTTGATATCATCACGAGATGGAACTTCATACATCACATCAAGCATGATGCCTTCGATAATGGCTCTCAAACCACGAGCACCTGTATTACGCTTAATAGCTTCCTTAGCTATAGCTACCAAAGCTTGTGGTTCAAATTCTAGATCTACATTATCCATTTCTAGAAGTTTCTCATATTGTTTAGTCAGAGCATTCTTCGGTTCAGATAGAATGCGAACGAGCGTATTCTCATCCAAAGGCTCCAAACTTGAAATAACAGGTAAACGACCTACAAATTCCGGAATTAGACCGAATTTCAAAAGATCTTCAGGAAGAACCATCGATAAATATTCTCCTTGTTTCAGATCCTTCTGAGCATCTCCACCTGAACTAAAGCCGATGACTTTCTTACCAATCCGACGTTTAATTAGCTGTTCTAATCCATCAAATGCACCACCGCAAATGAACAATACGTTTGTAGTATCAATCTGGATGAATTCTTGATGAGGATGCTTACGTCCGCCTTGTGGTGGTACAGAAGCAACTGTTCCTTCAAGAATTTTTAGAAGGGCTTGCTGTACTCCCTCACCTGATACATCACGAGTAATCGATGGGTTCTCTGATTTACGAGCCACTTTATCGATTTCATCGATATAAATAATGCCTCGTTCTGCTTTCTCTACATCATAATCTGCAGCTTGGATAAGCTTAAGTAGAATATTCTCAACATCTTCACCTACATAGCCTGCTTCTGTTAAAGAAGTAGCGTCTGCAATAGCGAATGGAACGTTTAGAACTTTCGCCATCGTTTGTGCAAGTAATGTTTTACCAGATCCCGTAGGACCTAATAAAAGAATATTACTCTTTGTTATTTCTACATCGTCAATCTTACTTTGTGTGTTAATCCGTTTGTAATGGTTATACACAGCAACAGACAACGACTTCTTCGCTTGATCCTGTCCAATAACATATTGATCAAGAATATCGCAAATATCTTTTGGTTTCGGAATATCTTTCAAGTCCACTTCTTCCTCGTGGCCCAATTCTTCCTCTACAATCTCTGTACATAACTCGATACACTCGTCACATATATAAACACCGGGACCAGCCACTAATTTACGTACTTGCTCCTGGGTTTTACCACAGAAAGAACATTTTAATTGCCCTTTCTCATCATTAAATTTAAACATATTACCACCCCTTAAGATTTAATCGGTGAAGAGAGAACCTGGTCAATAAGTCCGTAAGACACCGACTCTTCGGCGCTCATGAAGAAATCACGATCCGTGTCCCGTTCGATTTTTTCGAGGGGCTGACCTGTACGTTCAACATATATTTGATTGAGCTTTTGTCTCGTTTTAATAATCCAATCGGTGTGGATCAGAATATCTGACGCTTGCCCTTGAACTCCACCCAAAGGCTGGTGAATCATCACTTCACTATTGGTCAAAGCATATCTCTTGCCTTTTGCCCCAGCAGTTAGTAGTAAAGAACCCATACTCGCAGCCATTCCCACACAAATCGTGGATACATCCGGCTTAATGAATTGCATTGTATCGTATATACCCATTCCCGCTGTAACAGAACCACCTGGTGAGTTAATGTACAAGCTTATGTCTTTCTCAGGGTCTTCAGCCGCAAGGAATAATAACTGTGCTATGACGAGATTGGCAACATCATCATCAATGGCATTACTTAGAAAAATAATGCGATCCTTAAGCAATCTGGAGTAAATATCTGAAGATCTTTCTCCCCGATTGGTTTGTTCTACAACCATAGGTACTAGACTCATTTGTCCAACCTCTTTTCCATTTAAAGATAGAGTTTATTGCTTTCAACAGTATTTTACCATGTTAGAAGCACGATGTCATTTTTTCAACTTTAATATTGAAATTCCTTTTTCAAAAAAAATATGTATTTGTAAAAACATCCAATCACGATATGTTTTATCCATAATTTGGATGCTATAAGTTGAAAATAAGGCACGTAAAAAAATACGTGCCTTATCATCTGTATGGCAGCCTAGGCAGCAGCCTTCTTATTTATCTTCTTCAGTTGATTCTTCTACAACTTCTACAGCAGCAACTTCTTTGCTGTTAGTTAGCAAGAAATCAATTGTTTTACGTAGTGAAATTTCTTCACGTAGGCTATTCAATGAACCATTAGCTTCTAGAACACTACGAAGTTCTTCTGCAGAACGTTTGTAGGAATCAGCCAATGTGTTCAATTCATTCGTAACGTCTTCTTCTGTAACTTCAATGTTCTCTGCTTTAGAAACAGCTTCAAGAACCAAGTTGTTACGAACACGTTTCTCAGCATCGCTTGACATTTGTTCTTGTAGATCTTCAGTAGTCTGACCTGAGAAGCTTAAGAACATTTCAAGGTTCATACCTTGTGCACGAAGACGATTATCGAAATCACGCATCATATTTTGAACTTCGCTAGCGATCATTGCTTGAGGAATTTCAACTTCTGCTAATTCAGAAACCTTATCCACTACAAGACCTTCTTTAACACCTTTTGCTTCTTGATTTTTACGAACCTCAAGTTGTTTGTTCAAGTCTTCTTTGTACTCAGCCAATGTTTCGAATTCACTAACATCTTTAGCAAACTCATCATCCAATGCAGGAAGTTGTTTGCGTTTGATTTCATGAATTTTCACTTTGAAGATAGCTTGTTTACCAGCTAAGTCTTCTGCATGGTAAGTATCTGGGAATGTTACTTCAACGTCTTTAAGATCGCCTGTAGCCAATCCTACAACTTGCTCTTCAAATCCAGGAATAAATGTGTTACTTCCTAGTTCCAATGAATAATGTTCTGCTTGTCCGCCTTCGAAAGGAACACCATCTACAGATCCGTCAAAGTCAAGAATCGTGATATCGCCATTCTCAGCTACACCCTCTTCAATAACAACTAGTTCTGCATGACGATCTTGTAAACGAGTCAATTCTTCATTTAATTCTTCTTCAGTAACTTCAACCTTTTGTGTTGGTACTTCTACACCAGTGTATTGACCAAGTGTCACTTCAGGTTTTACAATTACTTTTGCTTTGAATTTAAAAGTCTGACCTTTTGCAAATTGATCGATATCAATTTCCGGACGATCTACAGGGAAAATATCTGTTTCGTCAACAGCCTCTGTGTAAACTTCTGGAAGCAAGATATCAATAGCATCTTGATACAAACTTTCAACACCGTAACGTGATTCAAAAATAGAACGTGGAACTTTACCTTTACGGAATCCAGGTACATTTGCCTTCTTAGATACTTTAGTAAAAGCTTTATCAAGTGCCTCGGTTACACGCTCTGCTTCTACTTCTACTTCAAGAACCCCAAGGTTCTTCTCTATTTTTTCCCAGGTTGCTTTCATTTTATGCTTTCCCCTCCAAAAATATTTCACATGATTTATCATTATCTACATAATTTCACGCACAGAACAACCATTTTAGTATAAACAACATTGAATTCTTTTTCAAGAGCAGGGGTACCTCAAGATACTAAATAACTATGGCAATTTTATTACTTGTTATTACTTAATCTGCTACACCATCTGAAATAAATTGTCTCAGAGTCCGATACACCTGTTCAAATTGAAAACGAATATTTTCTGTAATCCCATACACAGCACGTGTTTCTTCTTCATTTCTGTCCCCTGTCAGACTTTCCGATACAATCTGATGAAGTGCTGCTGCCCAAATATCCAAATCTAAATCTTCATCTACTATTAATAAAGATTGATAAATACTTGTTCCATATATAGCTTTAATAAACTGTATCCATAACTCTTGTGCAAAATAATAAAGCGTAGGTTCCTGAACTTCCGTATGTTGTGCAACCCGATCTACAATGTGCTGAACGGCAATCGGAAAGTCGCTATCTTTCAGTGGAACATTGTCAATCTCAACTTCAACTTGTTCCTGACCGCGCATAAAAGTAACGTACCCCAGCATACCTCGCTTATGAAGCGTCTGTAGGACACGATACTGTAATAGTGGATGCATCTCTGTATTCTGCAACCATTTCGTCAGAGCCTCATCGATTAGATCACCATTCAAATAAGAAAGCTGTTCTAAGGCCAACATGGTTTGTTCTGACAAAGGTTCATGCATGATGGTGTGAAGTAATTTATTAGCATACTCAGCGTCTTCAGCAAGCTTACCTTGAACTCGAAGACGAGTTAGATCTTCTTCATCGAAATCATTATCTTTATCCATAGGAGAATGTTCATTATCTTCTCCCGTTATATATTGTGGGAACGCCGTTTCTAACCATTCAAGTAACGCCTGCCATTCGTCCACGTGTCGTTCTTCCTGCCCTTGGCATTGAAGCAGAAACCGAAGTAGATCCATTGCTTCTCCATATCGTTCACTTTCCAGCATGACTGTAAGTTGAATCTGGTAGTAATCCAAAGTCTTCGGAAAAAGTACAAGATTGTCTTTAGCTGGCGTGTTGGTGGTGTCGTTTATAATTGCCCCTCCTCTCTTTCATTTTTCCGTTAATTCAAATTATATCACACCTGTTCCAAGAAAAAAAAACGCCGTTCACTCATCAGAGGAATTTTTTTTCATAAATATATCTTGCTATTATGTGTTGCCCATGATATATTATTAATTGTTCGTTTTTCGCGTCTCAGTAGCTCAGCTGGATAGAGCAACGCCCTTCTAAGGCGTCGGTCGGGGGTTCGAATCCCTCCTGGGACATATAGTAAGAGGATCTCCAATATGGAGATCCTTTTTTTGTGTCCGGAGGGTGAGAATCCCCAATGGGGGGGGCGTCGGAGCATAATCATCGTTAGCATGCACTTCGCAGTCTCGACCATAGGGAGAGTATCCCTCCTGGACATACACAACAAGGGGTTCTTTTCTACGAAAGCAGAAAAGAACCCCTTGTTGTGTACTAACTTCTTAGGTTGTCATCTATTGAAAGATAGCATTAACAATCAAGTAAATGGTGGTTGACACAATGAACACCGTCGAGACGGAAGACAAAGTTAAAAAAAACACTTTATACTTCTGTTCTTGTGCACTCTCAACATTGGAAATTCTCATAAAGCTCCTTTCATTACCAGTTAAAGCTACCTTATTCCTGATCTGCTTTATTATCCGTTCTGTACACGACTAGGATGGTGCTTCTTTGGCGTTCTGTTTTAGATATACTGGACTTAACGACCGATTCATAACAGATGTTAATCACTTGTTCTTCTTTTAAACCCGCTAAAAATTGATTCGCCTTATTCTCAGCATAAGAATTATCTGAATCCACGAACTCTTTCACTTGGATCATATTAAACTCTCCTTTGTTGGTTTTGCAACCTATTATTTCTCTGTATCGCCATAATTCATAAATTTAATATCCTTGATTCTTACTTTCATGGTACCAGAGGGTACGATAAATTCATATGAGTTATCTATTTTCGTCATTAATAGCTGCAATCCAATCGGTGACAGAAATGAAATCCAATTCTTACTCGGATCCGTCATGTGCGGAAACACAACCGTGTACTGATCTTCATAACCATCTTCTTCGTAACAAAGAGTTACTTGACTCCCAATGAGCACCATGGAGTTTAATAACTCTTGGCTGCCTTTAGGAATGATACTCTCAAGTGATGTTGTATACATTGAAAGGACTTGATCCATTCTAATCCGTTCTTTCAGATCGTGGGGTATATATCTTTTAAGGAAAGATTGCTTCTCTTCATCAAAGAATACAAGCTGATTCACCAACTGGGTATTAGAACCCTGATGAATAGTACTATGGTTCATAGTAGATTTCCCCCCCTGTCAGTTGCTTCTTCCTTTCTGATCCATGATAGCGCTTCATCATAATAATCCCTCCATAAACATATAGACCTCGTGTAAGGAGGCCTCCATTGTATCTTATCAAATATTTACTTTTATTCCAATGAAAAAGAACACCTACGAATCATTAAATTTACCCATTAGTGAAACACATACTCTCCTTGCCCAATATGAATCGTTTTACCTCTCAATTCAGGAGATTCCGTACTAAAAACCAATTGGCTTAATTGTTCTGTATTTCCCTGCTGAAATAGAAATGTCTTATCTCCAATGCCAAGTGTCACAGAATGGGCCTCAGACGAAATACGAGTGAGGTTAAATACCTTGCTCCAATGTGCCGCAACAATAGAAGGCTCAGACACCGTAAAGACTGCCATTTCGATTGTAACTTCCCCTACAGGATGAGGCTGAATTACTCCCGTTTCAGTTAGCTTGGTCAAGCGTTCGTCATCTGTTCCTATCCACTGAATAATAAATGGGTATACCAATCCATGAAAGTCACCATGAATAGTCATCATGCGCCATTCAATCCATTGTCCCTGTGCGTTCATTCGTCTACCATCTATAATCGGAGACAAATCTAAACCCTGTAATCTTAATGATTCAGCCGTTTGGTCGATGTCATCTGTGCGAATAGCCACTCGACTTAGACTTTCATGGTCAGGTAAATTCGTTAGAGAATCCTTGACGATGAGGTTTGAAGTGTCCGCCTTCGTTGCTAATTCACGGTCTTCAATTCCTAGAAACTCAATATAAGTCAAATCAAAATAGCTTAGTGCATTATAGGTACCCCATTGTTTATGTGAACCACCATGAAAAGCCCTCAATCCATGATTCTCAAATGTACGAATAGCATCGCTCAAATCATTCACATAATGCACGGTATGATCCCATTGTAATTGTGTCATTCATGAACCGCTCCTAACTCTGTTGTTCGTTTAACAGCTGCTAGAACACTTCGTTGAAGTCCTGCTGCAAAGTCACTGTTATTCAATTCGTAAAGTGCATGCATCCCTACTCCACCAGGTGAATTATTAATATCCAGTAATTGACGAGGATGTAGCTGAGTGTGTCTTAACATCTCTACCGAACCGGCAACATTCTCGAGAGCAACTTGCCAAGCTTGCTCTCGAGGCAGACCAGCCAGTACCCCTGCATCCGTTAATGATTCAATGAAATAATAAACATAGTTAGGACCCGCAACGCCATAACCTGTAAAAATATCAATCAAGGATTCACTCAAGTATTGTACTTTTCCAAATCCATTCAAAAAGGCACCCACCTGAATCTTACTTGCATAATCATTTAATGCTGCTCCGCTATAACCCAGCCCTGTATCCGTTAGTGTATTAGGGATCACTCGAATGATCGAACGTTCCCCACCCATATAACTAGCAAGTTTATTTAGAGTTACTCCCGCAACAATCGAACATACTGCACTTTCCTTGGAAGAATATTGTTGAATAAGACGGCCTACACCAGCCAAATCATCCTGAGGTCTAACAGCAATTACGATAAGGTTCGCCTTCGCAAGAGCGCTCTCTTGAGCATCCGATGTTTGAACACCATAGGTTTCACTTAGGAATCGGAGACGTTCTTCATGGATATCGCTCACGCTAATGTGGTCTGCTGCTATCGCTTGGTTCTTAATCATTGCGCGGATGATAGCCTCAGCCATTTGACCTCCACCCACAAAATGAATATATTCCATAGTCATTTCAGTCACTCCTTAGTTATTCTCCCATGCCTCTGGTAAAATAAATCCATCATATTTCTCTTGGGAATCAATATATTCTTCAAATTCCTTGGACTCATAGGCTGCTTTCAGATCCTTAGCCCATTGTGTATTCTCATTCGCCTTATTAATAGATACAATAATCCGATGTTCTAATGGCGTATTCTCAATTTTAAGTGCTTCTGTAATTTTTCTGTTCGCATTAGCAATGTAGTTCCCGTTCACAACACCATAATCCACATCTTGTAGAGATACTAAGATCTGCGCTGGATCTAATACTTTAATATCGATAGCGAACTTATCGGATTCCACACTATTTAAATTAAAATCCGTTGTCCCAGCATCCGCCTTTACTTTAACCCATCCTAGGTCTTCCATAATTCGAACAGCACGCTCTTGGTTAACAGGATCATTCGGTACAGCCACTGTAGTTCCGTCCTTAACATCATCTAATGTCGTGTGATTTACGGAGTAAAGGCCTTGTGGTGCTCCCGGTACGTAAGCGATATTAATCATATCCGCCTTGATCTCTGCATTAATTCCTTCCATATAAGCGGTACTTTGAAAGATACTAGCGTCAATAGATCCTTCCTTCATAGCTGGATTAACCTGCATATTTTGTGAGAACGTTTTGATATCTACCTTGTACCCCTCTTTCTCTAGAATAGGTAGAATTCCTTTTCGAAATTGTTCCTCGTATGTACCTACGCCAAATCCAACCTTAATTTCTTTCTTCTCTTGCCCAGCTGTATCTTTATTTTCACACGCTCCAAGGATCAATACCATTCCTACTAATGAAGCTAATACTAATTTTTTCATCATCATACGTTCCCCTTTTCAAATATAGAATCATGTAGCTGTTGTAATGCCTCATCCGTCACATTAACAGGGATAGAACAATTAGGTGCTAGTATAAAAGGTTGATTAGCCATAATTCTTAAGGCTTCATGAGCTTGAGCGCGAATACTCTCTATATCATTTGAGGCGAATAAGCTGTGGTCAACACCACCCACTTTCGTAGGTCTAAGTTTCCCATCCAGATACATATTACCAGCCGCTTGTGTATCCCAGCTTATTCCTTCAATTGGATAGTCATTAAAACGTTCAGGATGCGAGTACGCACCACATGTGTGTAAAATACGCCTTCCATAATGCGCTGCATCTAGAACGATAGAATCATAGGGTCTAGAGAACTCGTTGAAATCCGCTTCATGTAATAAGTCAGGATGAGCCGTCCCCGTAGTTGCATAGAAAACACCATCTATTCCACAGCTCCCTAATTCCTGCACATAATCTGCTAGAGTCATCGAGATGGCATGTAATGCATGATGCACACCTGCTCTGTTCTCTGTTATTAAGGATGTAAGATTGATCTTATTATCACTACCATAGATGGTCTCTGAGACATAAGCAGACTGTCCGATCAAGAATAGTAATATGGTCAGTGGTGAAAAGATCGTCTGTATAAGCGGCGTATCTGGAAGCCCCTGTCTAATCAGCTTAGCGGCCTCTAATTGTTCTATTAAAGGAGCAGATTGGGTAGCTCGTGTCACTTCGATATTCCATACATCACGAGCTGTTTCTATGGCTGCTCTCGTTTGCTTAGGAAACACTGACCTATAGTCATGTAAATCGTATGTATTACCCCATACTTCTGCATAGTAGGTTGCTCGTGGATTTATTTTGACCCAGTCCCAATCGAATTTCTTCGTATAGGCTATCGTAGCTTCTGCAAGATCACTTGCATTGTGCTCTTTATCCAGAATGTGACGCCATCCACTTACAATGGGTCGATCTGCAAGTTCACCTGATAGTAGAGCTTCAAAACGTTCCTTCTTGTTCCATTCACCCATTTAATGTTCCCCCCAGCATTGGATTTGCTTCCTTAATTCCGACTTAATCAATTGGATTAATTAATTGGATGATACCACGGTGTAAAATATATCGTCAATATTTAAAAATATGACTTATAATTCACAGCATAGTTGATTTAGTTCTTTTCATAATCTTAGGAAACGATATTGACAAAAGTTCTATTGTAGAGGTAACATAACCATCAAAATATAAAGCATATCGGATAACTCAGAATTGTAATATAATTATAGTTAATGAGTTTATCTAACCATATAGAAATGAGGGTCATCCCATGACTAATGTACCTTATATAGAATCGGATCAAGCATTATCCCAACGTTTAATTGAAGTTCGACGTAATCTCCATCAAGAACCTGAATTATCCAATGAAGAATTCAAGACGACTGTAAAAATTCGCGAATGGCTAGCAGAAGCTGATATTCGTATACTCGATGTTCCCCTAGCAACCGGGGTTATCGCAGAAATTGGTACTGGCGAGGAACCGATTATCGCAATCCGTTGTGATATAGATGCGTTACCAATCAAAGAACAAACAAACTTACCCTTTGCTTCAGGAGTAGATGGAAAAATGCATGCTTGCGGTCATGATTTCCATACGGCATCCATCTTAGGAGCAGCTTATCTATTGAAATCCCGTGAATCAGAGTTAAAAGGGACGGTTCGCGTCTTATTTCAACCTGCTGAAGAAACAGGTCACGGTGCCACTTCCGTGTTAAATTCAGGCGGTCTTGATCGTGTATCTGCTATCTTTGGTCTTCATAACAATCCTGACTTACCCGTTGGAACATTTGGCACCCGAACAGGGGCATTAACAGCAGGGGTTGATCGGTTTGAAATCAGCATTAAAGGTAAAGGAGCCCATGCTGCATTCCCAGAGAATGGTGTAGATAGCATCGTAACAGCATCGCAAATTATACTTGCCTTGCAGACGATCTCTAGTCGAATCACAAGTGCCACGGAACCTGTAGTTGTCAGTGTGACAAGAATAAGTGGTGGTAATACGTGGAATGTCTTACCCGAAGTCGTTGAATTAGAAGGTACCGTCAGAACCTATGATGAAGATATACGTCGCCTCATTCCAGAGAAAATAAAACAGATTATTCAAGGAACAGCTGCTGCTGCTGGAGCAGAAGCTGAATTACATTGGTACCCAGGTCCCCCTGCTACCATTAACGATGGGGATTGGGCAGACTTCAGTAAAGAAATTGCAGCCCTTGCCGGTTATAAAGTACTCGATTTATCACCTCAAATGAGTGGTGAAGATTTCTCTTTCTACCTACAGAAAATTCCGGGAGTATTCGTAAATATCGGAAGTAATAGTGCTTATGGACTCCATCATCCTCAATTCGACGTAGATGAAGATGCTATATTACCAGCTTCACACTATTTCGCATTACTGGCAGAATCCGCATTAAAGAAGCTTACCTAACGTAATACTGTACCTTATTTCAACGAGAAGCGAGTTGAATGGATATGATCGAGATCAAGGACGTGTATAAGACATACGAACGTAAAGGAATTCTTAATGAAGCGCTAAAGGGGATTAACTTAAAGGTAAACAAAGGGGATATTTTCGGCGTCATCGGGTATAGTGGTGCTGGAAAAAGTACATTGATCCGTCTCGTAAACTATTTAGAGAGGCCCACTGAGGGGCAAGTATTCGTAGACGGTCAGGATTTGGAGGAATTCAACCCTTATCAATTACGCGTAATGAAGAAACAGATTGGCATGATCTTTCAACATTTCAATCTACTTGAGTCAAAGACTGTCTTTAACAATGTGGCTACCCCTCTTATTTTATCAAAGAAGAGTAAGAAAGAAATACAAGAAAGAGTGACCGAATTACTCGCATTTGTAGGCTTAGAGGACAAAGCCAAGAGTTATCCAAGTGAATTGTCGGGTGGACAGAAACAGCGGGTAGGTATTGCACGAGCCCTCGCCTCCAATCCTTCTATTCTATTATGTGATGAGGCGACGTCAGCCTTGGATCCACAGACCACACGATCTATTTTGCAATTACTAAAAAAGATCAACGCCGAATATAACATTACAATTATGATTATTACGCATGAAATGGCCGTTATACAAGAAATTTGTAATCGTGTAGCCGTGATGGAAGCAGGGGAGATTATTGAGCAAGGATCTGTATTAGAGGTCTTCGGACATCCTACACATCCAACCACTCAGAATTTCGTCAGAACCGTTATCCATGATAGCATTCCAAATAGTGTCCAAAGGTCATTGAAAGATGAAGCTGGACAACGCCTTTTTAAACTAGAGTTCATTGGTCAAGCAGCCTCTAACCCTATTATGAATACCCTGATTCGACAATATGATCTACATGTGAATATTTTGTTTGCTAATATGACTGAAATTCAGGACACGACATTGGGCAGTATGATTATTCAGATGCAAGGGGATCATTCTATCGTAAATGAAGCAGTCCACTTCTTAAAAGAACGTGATGTATTGATTGAGGAGGTCTTCGGAGTATGATATCGACATCGATTACTTTAGAACAATTTATACAATCCATTTCTGAAACCATTTATATGGTGGGCATCTCATTACTCGTCGGAGCTCTGATTGGAATCCCGTTAGGCATATTGCTTGTTGTCACAAGATCTGGTGGAGTCCTTCAGAACAAGGCATTATATGCGATTCTAAATCCAATAATTAATATTGTCCGTTCACTCCCATTTATTATATTGTTAGTGGCTATCATCCCTTTCACCCGTTTCATAGTTCAGACATCCATTGGAACAAATGCAGCCATAATACCTTTGATCATTTATATCGCTCCGTACATAGGTAGACTAGTAGAAAATTCATTACTTGAAGTCAACCCTGGTATTCTAGAAGCAGCGGATTCTATGGGAGCTACCCCATTTCAGGTGATCTGGCATTTCCTTTTACCAGAAGCGTTCACTTCCTTAATCTTAACGCTTACTACAGCTACCATCGGATTAATTGGAGCTACTGCCATGGCAGGAACAGTTGGTGGTGGTGGAGTAGGTGATATGGCGATCGTCTACGGCTACCAACGTTTTGATACTGTCGTTATGGTGCTTACCGTCGTTGTGTTAATCGTATTCGTTCAGGGGATCCAATCCCTAGGGAATTGGTTAGCGCGTAAAGTAAGACGCAACTAACATGACATGACAAGGATTAAACCTTACGCAAGTTTAAAAAAGTAATCATAAAAACAAACAATCACCCATTATTCTAAGGGTGATTGTTTGTTTTTATCTATCCCAAGAAAGCAATAGACTGTTTTGTTTTTCTTGCAAATGCTACTGGTTCATCGATGGCCTGCCAATGAACATACATGATTCTAGGATTTTCTTTTAACCAGTGATTATGAAGAGCTGTTACTGTAATCCCTTGGCTCTGAAGATTACGAATTAATCGATTGGCTTGGCTTTGAAGAAGCCCAGTTTCACCTAAACAGAGCGCACGACCCGATGAATCTAAGGATTCAAAGGAAAAGAGTTGATGACTAACCAACGGTGAGTGCGTACGTCTTCCCTCGATTGTCGCATTAATTCTTCTTGACCGATTGACGAAACATACAGGACCTGGAGTAATTTCATGTGCACCACCTAGAATTGATGCAAATTGGTTACATAGTCTTTGAAATCTCGGACTTACTTTTACTTTAGCCATTATATACCTCCTATCATTTGATAGTAGTATTCTATGGTTGATAGAGTTGTAGTGATTGTACTTTAATCTCTGTAGCATCAAGTTAGGGTTCTCACCCTCAGGGCATAAAAAAACCAGCCCCTTCTATACTAATAATAAAAGGTTGGTTTTATCTTTAAATCAGTCTGGACGCAAAAAAGGATCTCCTAAAGGAGATCCTTTTTTTATGTCCCAGGAGGGATTCGAACCCCCGACCGACGCCTTAGAAGGGCGTTGCTCTATCCAGCTGAGCTACTGAGACATGAACATAATGGTTTGCACCTTGGTTTATAGAATAATGACATATGTATGGAAGAAGTTGAATTTGTCATAACTCTTTTAAGAGGGTGCGTTATTTATTATAACGCATCCTCGCAATTTATCAATACCCAAACCAGAGTTAATTATTTACAAATTCAATTAAGCGTCTTATTTTACCTGTTACCACGACGCCAATCTATTCTGTCATCGGTATGTTTGACTGGATGTTTGGCAATAACCTCTTCAGCGAATTCATTATTATGAGTATACTTATTACCTTTATTTTTCTTGAATTTCTCCGCCATCGAATATCACCTCCTGTCTATAGTATGGTAATACCGAAGATTGAATATGAGTTATATAATTTGGATGGTATGCTCTTATCCGTCATATGAATGTAGAAATGCATTCACGCCTGATTCCTTCATCTGTTTACGAGTATCCATCGAACCCCACTCATAAATTCGCTGATACACATCATCTAGTGCATTCTGATAGGTCATATTTACAACAAGCTCGGGCGTATCTGGCCAAGGAAATGTGAACCCTAAAAAAGCATCTTCTTCCTTATCTTTTACTAATTCCATTAATCGTCTGATTTCTTGAGCTTGTTCCTCTGTCGCTTCGATCTCCCATTCATAAGTCGTTGCACCCCTGTCCATTAGAACCGATCTTCCATGTACGGATACATAATACTTACGTTTATCCACGACATCTTTTCCCCCTTTTTCGACGCTGTAATCATGAGACTCACCTATAGTTTTCCTTAAAGGACAGACATTTTATCCCTTCCTTCGGCATATTCTATATGACTTTGGTAAAAGAAAGGGCAGATATGGACAACCGACAAAGAGAGGATGAACCGTCATGTGCGGAATAACCGGATTTATACAATGGAGCGGTGATTTAACACAGAATTCACAATTGCTCGTCCAAATGACTGACAGTCTAGCTCAACGTGGGCCTGATGCTTCTGGAACTTGGATCTCCAATCCTTGTGCATTCGGACATCGACGACTAAGTGTCATTGACCCAGAGAACGGTGCACAACCCATGATTGTACATCAGGATGATGATGTGTACGCCATTGTATATAACGGAGAACTATATAATGCGGCAGAACTTACAAAAGAATTACGCCAACGTGGATATCAATTCCGTACGCGTTGCGATACAGAAGTATTATTAGTGTCTTATATTGAATGGGGACCCGATTGTGTGGATCGTTTCAATGGTATCTTTGCTTTTGCCATCTGGGATAGTGTTCGCCAACAAGTCTTTTTTGCGCGTGATCGCGTAGGAGTAAAACCACTTTTCTATAGTCATATCGACGAAACACTTATATTCGGTTCGGAACCTAAGGCTCTTCTTCAGCATCCAAAAGTGGAACCCGTTGTGGGACCTGAAGGATTAGCAGAAATCTTTGTTATTGGGCCGGCACGTACGCCAGGGCATGGTGTATACCGCAACGTTCATGAACTTCGTCCAGGAAACGCCATGATTTTTAACCGTAATGGTCTACGTACTTACCCTTACTGGAAGCTCGAGAGTCATGTACATGAAGATGATGAGAACACTACCGCACGCAAGCTAAAGGAAATTCTTCAGGATACACTTGAACGCCAATTAATATCTGATGTTCCCGTATGCACGCTGTTATCCGGTGGTCTAGATTCCAGTGCGTTAACTGCATTAGCTGTAGATTTCTATCAACGCTCAGGGCAAGAACAAATGCACACCTATTCCGTTGATTATGTGGATAATGATAAACACTTCAAATCCCATTCATTCCAACCCGGAGCCGATGCTCCTTGGATCAAACGCATGGTCGAAGAGCTTGGGACTACACACCACTACATTGAAATTGATACTCCCGAACTCATTGGCGCGTTAGAAGCTTCTACTAGGGCTCGGGACTTACCTGGAATGACTGATGTGGATTCATCTCTGTATTTATTCTGCCAAGAGATCAAGAAGGAAGCTACTGTTGCAGTCTCTGGCGAAGCTGCTGATGAGATCTTTGGAGGATATCCGTGGTTTCACCAGGAAGAAATGTTAAATTCGGGAACATTCCCTTGGGCTGTTGCATCAGATATGAGGGCTAGTCTGCTATCTCCAGAAATACGCAATTGGATCTCTCCTCTCGAATACCTAGGTGACAAATATTCAGAAGCCGTAAATGAAGTCCCTAAACTATATGGAGAAACCGGTAAACAAGCTCAAATGCGAGTCATGTCTTATCTTAATATTACACGCTTCATGCCCACCCTCCTTGATCGTAAGGACCGAATGAGTATGGGGGTCGGCTTGGAAGTCCGCGTTCCTTATTGTGACCATCGATTAATACAATATGTATGGAATATTCCTTGGGACATCAAGATGACAGGTAATCGTGAGAAGGGCATCCTTCGTAAGTCTTTGGAGGGGGTACTCCCAAATGATGTTCTTTATCGTAAGAAAAGCCCTTATCCTAAAACACATAACCCTGATTTTCTTGCAGCCGTAAAACAGCAACTACTAACCATCTTAGATGACCCTACATCACCACTTCTACCCCTCATTGATGTCGCTAAAATTCGGGAAATCGCCTCATCTCCAGATGCATCTTCTAATCTACCGTGGTTCGGTCAATTAATGTCAGGTCCCCAATTATTTGCCTACTTAGCTCAAATTGATTATTGGCTCCGCACATATCATGTATCCATTCGCTAAAATAAAAAAGGCTACCCTAGAGGTAGCCTTTTTATTCTTTATTAACGCACATTGAAATGTACATTTATCCCTTTAATTTAGCTATTAATTCCCGCAATGCTACACCACGATGACTTATAGACTGTTTCTCTTCTATGGATAACTCAGCCATCGTCTTATCATATTCTGAGAGGTAGAACAGTGGATCATAACCAAACCCACCAGCACCTGCAACATCTGTCGTAATCCAGCCAGAGACAGAACCCGAAGTCTCAATATGCTCGCCTGTAGCTGGATTATACAGTACTAAGGAACAGATGAATCTCGCTGGGCTTAATAAGGTTTGTTCCGTATCTTCACCCAGTTTCAACTGGCATAATTCATGTAATAATTTCTCATTGTTCTTCTGATCCGTTGCATGCTCACCGGAATAACGTGCAGAGTATACACCCGGTTGTCCATTTAACGCCTCTACAGACAGCCCCGAATCATCCGCGAGTACTGGAAGCCCCAGCGTATCTCCAACCGTCTTTGCTTTCTTAAGAGCATTCTCAGCAAACGTAAGTCCGTCTTCAACCACATCAGGAAGTTCAGCATAATCAAACATACTCTTCACTTGCTTACCCAATTGTGCAAAAGCATGCTCAAATTCTTTCACTTTCCCTTTGTTCTTAGTCGCAACAATGATAATATCCTGATCTAGCTTCATGTTAGACTCCTTTTGCCGCTAATCCAGAGCCGATCAGAAGTGATATTGGACCAAGAATTTCTTTTTGGCGTGAAATAATTTCTTTAATTCCCTCTTCCCCAATCTGAAGCAATTGATTCAGCTCTTCACGGGAGAATGGACTTTCTTCACCTGTTCCTTGCAATTCAACGAATTGTCCTTTTCCTGTCATGACCAAGTTCATATCCACTTTAGCCTTAGAGTCTTCTTCATAATTCAGATCCAATAATGTCTGGCCACCTACAACACCAACACTAACGGAAGCCAAATAATCTGTAATTGGAAATACAGGAAGCTTGTGCTGTTGAGCAATCTTATTCACAGCAATACATAGGGCTACAAAAGAACCTGTAATGGAAGTCGTTCGCGTACCCCCATCTGCTTGAATCACATCGCAATCCAGTGTAATCGTACGCTCACCCAAAGCCTGTAGATTCACTACAGAGCGGAGCGCTCTTCCGATTAGACGCTGAATTTCCATCGTCCGACCAGTAAGCTTACCACGATTGGCTTCCCGTTGATTTCGGGAATGAGTCGCTCTTGGCAACATGGAATATTCCGCTGTTACCCAGCCTTTTCCCTGTCCTTTTAGGAATGAAGGTACTTTCTCATCCACTGTTGCTGTGCAAAGGATCTTGGTGTCTCCCATTTCTATATATACAGAACCTTCTGCATATTTATTTACATTTGTCGTTATATTCATTGTCCGAAGTTGATCGTTATTCCGTCCGTTTGATCTCACAATTATCTGCCCCCTACATCATTAGCGTCCCTATTTTGCAAACCTTATTTTATCAAAGTGTAGGAATAAAAGCACCTTTTGAAGGAGGAACCTCTTTTAGATTGGTATTTGGTTAATATACTTCGGTCTTGATACAGGCTCACTATATACTTGATTATCTTCACCTACAACTTTAGATTCCCCATTAAGCTGTATTTTCACCTTGTTATTAACCGTATTCTCAGTAACCGTTAATACAACAGATTGTAGGAACTGAGAAGGAACTTTCTCCCCTTTAAGAAACATATCTTCCTTGAGAGAAACCGTAACCGTTCCGTCTTCCGCTGTCTTCACAGACTCTAGAGACGTGTCCGACGTCATTACCTGTTCCAGCCCCCCTCTTAGTTGAGGACCTTGAATGAGCTCATCGAGCGCTGCTTGTAATGTATTCTGTCCAGGTGCAACCAACCTTGTTACCGGCACATAATATTGTATTCCATCTGGTGATTCTGAGGAGAAATACACCGTTACTGAGCTAGAATTGGTATAGGTTGCCCCATCCCCTTTTTCCAAATTAATTCCCATACTTCGTCCGAGTGATTGAACAAGCGGCGTATGATTCAGAGGCATTTCCGTTATTTTTTCCCCATCTACCCAAAATTGAACCTGGTTAATGTTGGCATCACCCGTAAGTGTCCAAGTTACCGCCTCTAACATTTTTCGTTCATTCTGGGCATCATATTGGGTAAACGACTTGTTGAATTCCACCACTGCAAGTTTCTTTTCCTTCTCAATCGTGACTGTCTTCACCTCTGTACCTTTAGGTAATACCGCTGTGAACCCCTTTGGTAAGTATGCTGCATAAGGTCCATCTTGGACCATAGCTTCGAGAGATTGACGGAGTAGCATATTATCTTTGTTCTCTTGTGGTGGCAACCCTAGAGATACTGGAGCCAACAATCCATATTGATCTGTTAAATATACGGTAGATGTTGGTGCCATTGCTGGAGCTGTACCCTGTGGGGATGGTGTAACGACACCATTTACAGCTTGTAACATTTCGGCTTCCACTTGAGCTGGCGGTGGATCAATATCCATCGATTGTTTAGTAAATCCTCCACATCCAGATAATATAATGGGAACAGCCAACAGTCCAGCAGCGGAGATGCTGCGAATTTTATTTTTTGACATAATCTATGAGCCTCCCTAACGTATTTTATACAGTTTGTACTAGTATATATACGAGCCCTTTTCTAAAAAATAACTATTATTTTGCCATTAGGGTCAGAAAGTGAAATTTATTAAAACCAAAGAATGAGGTGTAAGGTATGAAAGATGAACGTAATCCGTATAGTCTAAATAGTAAAGCTGTATCTGAAGCCACTTTTAAATTGCTTGATCAACGAGGTGTCCAGATTGATGACATTGCTGAACTCGTGATGTTACTTCAGAAAAAGTACTATCCTAACTTGACGATGGAAGAATGTGTCCACAATGTCGAGATGGTACTTAGTAAACGTGAAGTACAGAATGCCGTCATAACGGGAATTGAGTTAGATATATTAGCAGAAGAGGGCAAATTGCACTCTCCATTACAAGAAATGTTGGTCAATGACGAAGGGCTTTATGGTGTGGATGAAATATTGGCTTTCTCTATTGTCAATGTCTATGGCAGTATTGGGTTCACGAATTATGGATATGTGGACAAGCTAAAGCCAGGTATTTTAGAAAGACTTAATGATAAAACCTCAGGAGAAGTTCATACTTTCCTCGATGATATCGTCGGTGCAGTCGCTGCTGCAGCCAGTAGTCGTATCGCACATAGAAAACAAGCAGAAAAAGAGGAGAATTTCGCTGAAGATGGCAAAGAATTCAACCCACTGTCTGAAGAAGGGCTAGAATAAGTTGGTGTTTTTTTGAATTCGCCAAAAAGGAAGGAAACTCTAATTTATGGATACTTAGATCAAAAAAACCGTAGGCCAAGGTATCAATCTTGGTCTACGGTTTTTCTATTCGCCTTACTATTTTTTAACACTAATTGAATTAATCATTAGTAATAATGGCTTTGAAGAGAATGTCCCCCTCTGAGCTAGATGTCGATTGCGCTTTACCTCGACGAACTAATTCCTGGACATGTGCAAGAGCTTCACATAGGGCAAACCTCATTTGATGAAGGGTTAGTTTATTCCCAAATAGATAGATACAAATCTCATACCCACTTCGTGGGGATTCAGCTAGCAACTTCTCAACCTCCACTAATCGTTGTTCATGGTGTATCTGTAAATGATCTATACGATGATGAAAGGTGGAGAATGGATTCCTATGCCCTGGAAAGGCCTGTTTCACCTCATATTGATTGAGTTTCACTAAACTATTCATAAAGGTATACAACGGTTCAGGATCACTACCCGGAATGAGACTTACATTAGGTGAAATCTGGGGCAAGACTGCATCCCCACAGATGATAAGGCCATACTCTTGATTATATAAAGATAGATGCCCGGGCGCATGGCCCCCTGTTTCTATGACCAACCAAGGTAGACCACCCATCTCTAGGATGCTTCCACCGTTAACGATGGTAATATGTGGTGTAGGCGAAACTTGTGGGATGAAATCAAGGAAGTGCTGCTCCATCTGATCAGCCCATTCATCTGGCAATCCATGCTGTCGCAACCATAACGTGAAATCCCTATGGATGACAGAATCTGAGCCCCACATTAGGAGAGACTCATCATGAGCTCTTTGAGACATGTATACCGGACAGTTACATTGTGATTGAAACCAACCCGCTAATCCATAGTGATCTGGATGATGGTGAGTTACAAATACTTCACTTACGTCCTCGATTGAATATCCCAAACGTTCAAGTGCCTTCTTCCACTCTTCCTCGGTTTCATCATTGTGTGGCCCAGGATCGATAATCGTAACACCCGATGAATGATGTAACACATAACTATTGACCCAGCGTAATGGATAAGCCATTGATATTTTAACTTGGTGAATCCCATAGTCCCAAGTGGTTATTTCAGGCATTTTCACTTTTTATCATAACCTTTCTATTGACAATAACTCCGAAAAAATATATGATTCGGCTATATTATTCTAACATACACGAAATTCTATATACCCGTAAAGGGGAGTAGCTGTATAAATAAAGTCGTCAATACGAGAGTAGTTTCTCCGGCTTTATTGGCAATTGTTATATACAATTGTTAGCGAGACCTTTACCAAATTGGGAATACCTTTGATTTTATTGAAGGGATTCACACTTTTGGTAAAGGTCTTTTTTAATGCTCATCGTTAAGGCACGTCAATTGACGTTTTTCTTATATATTTTGAAACATACTAAGGACACTAAGGGGGAGCGCAAAATGGATTTAGGATTAATATTAGAGTATGGTTGGGTTCTTCTCGTACTCGTAGGTTTGGAAGGACTTCTCGCCGCAGATAATGCGTTAGTAATGGCTATTATGGTAAAGCACTTACCTGATGAGCAGAGAAAAAAAGCGTTGTTTTATGGACTTGTAGGAGCATTCGTCCTCCGTTTCGGATCATTATTCATGATCTCATACCTAGTCGATATCTGGCAGGTGCAGGCTATTGGAGCTCTTTACTTATTGTTTATTGCTGCGAATAACATTATCAGGAAGTTTGTCAGCAAATCTAAAACGGATGAAGCTCTCGAAGGTTCTTCTGTTAAAGAAAAAAAGAAATCCGGATTCTGGATGACAGTAATCAAAGTCGAAGTAGCAGATATCGCGTTTGCAGTTGATTCTATTCTAGCTGCGGTAGCTCTTGCAGTAGCTTTACCTCCAAGCGGAATAGGACATATTGGTGGTCTAGATGGAGGTCAATTCCTTGTAGTATTTGCTGGCGGGCTTATCGGACTAATCATTATGCGTTTCGCTGCATCTTACTTTGTTACGTTGCTACATTCCCGTCCGGGGCTGGAAGTTGCTGCATTCGCCATTGTCGGTTGGGTAGGAGTCAAGTTAGCCATTATCACCCTTGCTCATCCCGAATTGGGCGTTCTACCAGAAACATTTGCCCATAGCACAGCATGGAAAGCTACGTTCTACATTGTTCTCATATTAATTGCAGTCATTGGCTGGTTTACAAGTGGTAAGAATGAAGATCAAGGCGATGAGAATCCTATTGCTGAAGCTGATAAACAACTAGGGAAGTAATTTTATTGAACTAAACAAAAAGGGACCAATTCCAAGGGTTACTACTAACCACTGGGAACGGTTCCTTTTTGATCATAATCTATTGCACTTATGAATTCCGCCACTTCATGAATCTAGAATCTAGATAGTCTACCAACATAAATAGTACAAATCCTATCAGACTAAACAACATAATCCCCGCATACATCTCTGTATAATCCATCCTTAACCATGCATCCATAATAAAATACCCCATTCCATGCTCTGTACCATAGATTTCTGTAAAGAAAAGAACAGATATGGCTGTACCTAATGAAATCCGAATCGTACTGAGTATTACGGACAAAGCGCCAGGTAACGTAACATGCCAGAATTTCTGCAATCGACTTGCGCCGATACTGGTCAATACATCGTATGTACTATCTGGGATCGCCTTCACACCATCGCGTACAGATATAATGATCTGAAAAAGTAATATCAACATAATCATCAAGATCTTGGAGGTTTCACCCAGCCCGAAGAATAACATCACAACGGGTAATAAGGCAATTTTGGGAATGGGATAGGTTAGATAAACAATAGGATCTAATAACTTATTCCAAAGCCGGGAGCGACCCATAAGCAAGCCAATCAACATGCCAATCGTTAACGCTAATAATAGACCGGCACAAATACGAAATAGACTATAGCAAATATGAAGCCAAATCGATTTCTCGTCCAAATTTCCTATAGAGAAATATACCGCGAGCGGACTTGGAAGGATCGGGTGGCTAATGAGCAGGTAGGCAATATACCACACCACATTCATTATGAAAAATACGAATAATAGCCTAACGATATGAAGGATATGTTTCTTATTTCGGTTCACCATTGTTCCTGTATTACCTTTCTAATCCTCTTAGTCTGTTGAAAAAAAATATCACTATCGCGCTTGTCTTCATATTTCATATGAAATACGGAGGCGTTATCGATGATAAGCGGTGATTCTTCTTTATTCAATGACATAACGATTATTTTTTCTCCAAGTAGAATGGCCTCTTCTACATCATGAGTAACGAATAACGTTGTTGCCGGATGCAGAGTCCAATTTTCTACAAAAAGCTGTTGAATCGTTTCACGTGTGACCGCATCTAATGCTGAAAAGGGTTCATCCAACAACATGATCGTTGGCTCTAGTGCAAAGGCTCTAGCAATAGCTACCCTCTGCTGCTGACCACCACTGAGTGACAGAGGATAACGTTTGGCTAAGTCAGCAATACCCATGGCTTCAAGCCACTGCTTGATTTGCCGTTCCTGATTCTTCTTTTGCATCCGATCACGATGACTGATTTTTAACGCTATATCAATATTAGATTGAACCGTTTTCCAGGGAAGAAGACCGTAACTTTGCGGCACAAGTCCAATTAACGTCTCGCTTCTATGAACGGATTCCCCCTCAAGGATGATCTCCCCGTCGTATTCTTGGATTAGACCCGCTACAGCTCTTAGTAGAGTAGACTTCCCGCACCCGGATGGACCAATTATGGTGTAAATGCTATGCTCAGGAACGGTTAAATTAATACGTCTAAGTACCCCTTCCCCTTCTACATAATTAACAGTTAGGTCCTTGATCGTAAGTCCATTATTTCTTAAATGCGACATCAGATATCACTTCTTCTGGCAATATATTTTTACTAAGAAGCCCTTTTTCCCTTGCCCAAGTAAAAGCTGCTTCAACCTCTTGTACATTCACCTGATTAGAAGGAAGGTATTTAGGTACGATAATATCGTTCTTCAAACTCTCTGGATATCCAACTTCTTTAATAATCAGATCCATGTATTCCGATTGATCATGCGTTTTCATATAGTTAACTGCGTCATCATACGCTGCATACATGGCCTGAATCTCTTGTTCTTTATCGCTAATGGTCTTCTGTTGAAATGCTAAGACAAACGGATTCACACCCGCATCTAACGTCGAGCTTAACACACGTAATCCTGCAGATTTCCCCATAGTGACATATGGCTCAGGTAAAATAGCTGCATCCGCCTTATTATTCTTTAATAATTCTAATCTTGTTGGAATCTGAGGTACTTCCGTTACCTTGATATCTTCTTCCGTGAGACCTGCCTTTTTGAGCATCGTTGCAACCGTATATTCGGTAGAAGTATTTTTGGATAAAATTACGGTCTTTCCTTTTAAATCCTTCACTTCACGAATATCATTATTTCCTGTTAATAAATCAAATTCTCCAAAAGTGGTACTAGTCACTTTAACATCCAGTCCTGCCTCATTATAAATGGCTATTGCAATTAAATCGGCGCTAATGCCATCCAGTTTTCCTGCTTGAAATGCCACATCACGGTCTTTGGCACTTTTGAACGTCTGAATATCCAAGTTCACGCCATGTTCCTTATCGAACCCCTGTTCATGAGCGACGATGAATGGAATAGCATCAATTGAGGGTAGCAATCCTAACGTTAAAGAAGATGTGGCTTCTATTCCATCAGTTTCCTTATTATTAGACGTGCTACATCCAACACCAAGCACGCTAATCAACAGAACCACCATACATACCATCATTATTTTTTGTTTATTTCTACGCTCCATTACCTATCATCCTCCATATCCTGTTGTTATTTATCTCTATTTCATCTCTAACTCTTCTGTTTGTGCATTTATTCACAATTCAAAAGATAATGTCATTTTACATCAATAATCACATTTTGTATATTTCAAATTAGAACATTTCTTCAACGTTAGACATTAGAACACCACCAAAAAACCTTCTGATGATATCTTCATCCTTAAAGGAGAAGACATCATCAGAAGGTCAAGGGTGCTCTTTGAAGGCTTGGGTCAAATAATAAGTTCGCCTAATTTAATTAGTTCAACTACGGCTTGCGAACGGCCTTTGACATTGAGTTTTTGCATGACGTTCGAGATGTGGTTACGCACCGTTTTTTCGCTTATGAATAATAGCCCGGCGATGTCGCGTGTCGTTTTATCCTGAACAAGCAATTCAAAAACTTCACGTTCACGGTGGGTCAATAAAAATTTGCTATTGTGCTCGTTTCCCTTCAATGGTGTCACCCCTCCTTGCCCGGGTTTTTTATGGTATAACAAGGTAAAGGGATACAGTCAACTCATTCTATGAATAGCATGGGGTAAAGGTGCTTTGTAATCGTAAAATAGGCTCATTCAAGCTTATGTAAATGGTTCTTCAAATCGATAGATTCCTTTTCTGTAGTGGACACAAAAATAGCCAAGAACCCTAGGGTTCTTAGCATTTATTCAGATCATACCTTTTATTTTAACGTCCCATATTGTTTAAGGGTCCGTTCGTAGTATTGTTATTTACATTGCTCCCTGATTTCGTTGGGAAAATGCGATTAACTAAGGTTTGGAATTCATCAGTAATACCACTAATGGGATGACCATTAGATACATCTGACACATATCCTCCTACACGATCCACAAATTCAGGATTCGCTGATACATATACATTTGTAATCGTAGGATCACTCTTCTTAATCTTGTCTGAAATCATGTCTTTTACTTCTTGCGTGATGTTGTGATCGTCATTACCTACAACACCATTACCGGTTCCTGGTGCAGGAGAAGTTGTTAATCCACGCATTAGCCCGTAACTACTTGTCCCCAATGATCCGTATCCATGATCTCTATTGGTTGGGTAATTACCACCACCACCCGTTTGGTTTGTTACGTTTGAAGTTACACCATTTTGAGTAGGTGCCCCAAGGCCCATCATATTCCCACCTGTACCCGTGCCTGTACCCATGATGGTTGAATCATTTATTCCAGTATTTAAATTCGTTGATGTGCCATTCATGGTGTTACCACCATTCATCGTATTTCCACCATTCATGGTGTTACTATCCTTTATGGACACAGCAACGTAAGCATTATGATCCGTTAACATGACTTTAGCAGATCCAACCTGTTTCATCTTTGAAATTTTATCCGATAATTCCTTGCTGTACCTTAAATTCCCCATCATGTTATCGCTACGCTTAATGTTATCATTCACAGAATTTATACCAAACCGATTACCGTTATTTAATGTACTATTTCTTGTGCTTTTTGTACTCATATTATTATCAGCATTTTTTGTAGTGCCACACCCTGTTAATCCTGTAACCGTCATACCCAATAAAAGCGTTGCAGATAGTACGGATACACTAACGGTTTTTATTCTCACGCTAAGATCGCCTCCTTATAATGTTGGACTTCATGTTTAACATCATATAGAGTGCACGATACTGCGTAGGGCTATGCTGGAAAGGTTTTGTATCTACTTCAAAAACACACACACTCCATTTCTCGGATTCACGTATGATAGGGTATGAATCCAGAAAGGGGGTGATTTTCCGTGAAGGTTCTATTTATATTTTATATACCAAGTGGAGGGGTGGAGACGTTAAATCGGCTTCGATGTCAAACATTGAAGCAACATGGAGTCGAATGCCATTTATTATATCTGCAACCCGGATTAGGACTACAGAATATGCATACGCTGAATGATATTCCAATGTACACCACCGATTCAGATAACGACATTACAATCATTCTACGAGCGAATCAATTCGACGCTATTGTGGTCATCTCAGACTTTCTCATGTTGGAACGATTGCGACGTTTAGGATATAGTGGTCCCCTTATTTATGAAATACAAGGATTTGGTACTCGTGAAAAAGCAGCTCATGTACTACAAGAAGCTGTCCCGATCTTAAGTAGTTGCTGTAATGCTGTTATCCTTCCTAATACATCCCATTTATTTGAATTGGTGATAGAGATATGTCCCTGGTTGCATCGCTTTATCCTTCCCAATATGATAAATACCGCTCAATTCAAGTATGTAGAGACGGATTACACCTCTCCTCCCGTCATTAGCTGGATTGGAAGATTGGAGCCCAATAAGAATTGGAATGAATTCCTACACATTGGTAGAAGACTTATTGATATTCATCCTGAAATGAAGTTATGGATGTTTCATGATGAGACGATCTACGTCGAAGAAGACAAACAAAATTTCTATCGTACATTAGATCAACTTCAATTGGGTCCTCATATCCATCTATTATCCAATGTTCCTCATGCTGAGATGCCAACGTATCTATCCATGACTGGAGATTCGGGTGGTATTCTACTATCGACTTCCGTCATCGAGGGATTCGGGTATGCTGTTGCTGAAGCCATGTGCTGTCATTGCCCTGTTCTAAGCACGGATTCTGATGGCGTACGTTCATTTATTAATCATAATGTTACCGGTAAATTCTACCCATTAGGTCATGTCGATGTAGCCGTAGCAGAGGCTTTAGAACTTATGCATAATCAAGAACTCAGAAATAATATCCGTCGCCAAGCCTACACTCATATTGAGTCTAAATTTACTCCTGACCAATATGGTACTTCTTTTGTGCAGATCATGAATGCATTAAATGTATTCTAAAATAGAAAAACGGTTCTGCAGATATGTCCTGCTAACCGTTTTTTTGTGCATGTTTGAACATATATGTGAATTCACTTTATTTATCCCTTGAATACTATTGGCGTGCAGGGAGATCCTACCCATGAAGCGTTCCTACAAGATGTTTTAACGCATTCTCATATCGCATCAATGTTACCTTAACTTCAGCTTCGATAGCAGCCTGATGTTTCAGGGTTCCCATGCCTGAATGCCATCGGTATACGGTCAATGGTTCATTTAGATAATGAAAGCCATGCCCACTAAGAATTGTTCTACACCATAGATCTAGATCATGTGTATACGGTAATCCTTCATCAAATAACCCCACCCTATTTAACAATTCCTTTTTCATCATCACAGTACAGCCATTCACACAATTTCCCAATAGAAAAGAACTATAAAACTGCTTCACGGTGGTGAAGGAAGCTCCTGCCCATTGTTGTGTGATATGACTTGCTTCATTCATTACATTAAAATTAGTATGAGAAATATCTGAATGATTCTCTAACATAAATTGAATTTGTCTTGTTATTTTCCCTGGGTAGAATACATCATCTGAACTTAACCAAGCTATATAGTCTCCTGAAGCAGACCTTAGACCATGATTCAATGCGCTTGCCGTTCCCCCATTCTGCTTACCAAGGTAATGAATATAGGGATAATAAGGTCTTAATAACTCCGCATGTTGCGTAGATCCATCATCTACAACGATGATCTCTATATTACCATATGACTGGGACAATGCACTTTCCACAGCGTGGAGAATGTATGGATCATTGTAAAACGGAATTACAATTGTCACTCTTGGTGTCATTGTCATGTCATTCCCTCTCCTCATCACGATAGTATTGAATAACATCTTGAAGCGATTGATGAATACTAAAGGTTGTGTTCCAACCTAATTGGTCAAGTTGGGATCGTGGAGAATGTGTAATATGCTTATGCTGTAAATCAGAGCTCGTAATTTGTTCTATGACTTCTGGAGGAATCGAAATGTCAGACATCTGGAGCATTAGTTCAGCTATACTTCCTAATGTTCGTTCAACTCCAGAACATATAGGATAGATCTCCCCCGGTGTTCCACTAGTAAGGAGTACTTCATATGCACGAACCGCATCCCGTACATCTAGAAAATCTCGTGTTTCATAAGGAGAAGATAATTGGAAGGAATACTCTACCAGACCACGTTCAACCTGTACAATATGTCTTCCTAATAAGGAGCATATCCCTGTGGATGGGCCGGGACCTACTAGATTACTAGGCTCTGCTAACAGAACATGTTGCTTAAATAAATGCATCCATGATTGTACGGATAACATTTCTAAAGTCTTGCTAAGACTGTAAGGGTGAGGTGGTTGTGGAGAACGATCTAACTCGAATGTAAGTCGAGAGCCGACGATAACAATTCGGCTCTCTGGAGAAACCCTCATAGCATCTAGCAAATATAACGTTGCAAGTACATTCGTCTCTATATACATTAATGGATGCTTCCATGATTCTGGTACAGAATTGTTACCTGCTAAATGTAATACATCATCAGGTTGCTCTTGCGAAATAAGCTGTTGCACCTGTTGTTTATCATTTAATTCGCATACTCGCTCAACTACTTGGAGTTGTGAAGGCATTGCACCTTTCCTGCGAACGACCGCAATCACCCTCACACCTTTCTGTGCAAAATACGAACATGCATGTCTTCCAGTAAATCCCGATGCGCCAGTAATAAGAAGCGTTCGCCTCTTCATGACGTCCTCATCCAACATTCCAATTCTTTAAGCATCATTTCATAAGAAGGAACTTCATAATAAAGATCCTTTCGCGTGTTTACTAATGTCTTATCCTGTGTCAGTTGCGTGTCCGGGAGAATGCGAACATCACTTTTACCCCAAATTACTTGAAATAGAAGTAATAAATCGTGCTTATTCATAGGTTTCGACTGCACAAGATGAATAAGACCTGACAATTCCTTTTCCAGAAAGGAATCCATCGCTTTTGCTAACTCTAGTGTTGTAATCCCGTTCCAGAATACTTGTTGATAGCCTAAGATATCGCCCTTTTGCTTCAGAAACCAATCTAATAGGCCAATTCTATGGGCACGTATTTCTGGACCAATAATAGATGTTCTTATCGTAAGATGGCCCTGTGAATGAATTTCTCCAAGTGCCTTAGACATAGCATACACCGTCATGCCATCAGGAGCATCTGTCTCCGTATAACTTCCTCTTGTCCCTGAGAAGACACAGTCGGTACTAATATGCATAACCCTTGCACCTATGTTGTCTGCCACATTACGAATTCGATGAGGTAGAATCCCATTAATGTAATAGGCATCAATGGGATTCTTCTCTGCTTCTTGATTCAATACTCCTACTGCGTTGATAATGACATGAGGACGAACCATCTCTATTAGTTGTTCAACTAGATGACTATCGGTCATATCAACAATAAGCCCTCCATCATCTGAATTGTTCCTCGTTGTGTAGAATACCTGATGACGTCCCTGCAGACGGAAATAGTCGACTAACATATGCCCAGCCATCCCATTTCCACCCATAATAAGGAGCTTCATGATAGAAACCCTCCAGCTACGAGGATATCCTTTATTTCCTTTTTACTCATTAAGTTATCTTCTGAGCTGAAGCTGTTAAAAGAAACTAATGGATACTTATTGTAGTGAAGCTTAAGCTTCGGAATATCGACTGTCGGAAGGATAACCAAATATTGATCATCATACACAACGGTCGTCTTACTTTCAAAATCACTCATTAGTATTTCATGAATTTTCTCACCAGGTCGAATACCAGCCTCAACGATCTCTACATCATGCTTACCAGAAGCCTCAATTAAGACGTCTGCTAAATCCACAATACGGCAAGTTGGCATCGTCATTACAAATATTTCACCACCAATACTCTCAACGCATGCCTTGAACAGCAACGTAATGGCTTCCCTCAAGGTCAAGAAAAATCGGGTCATGTTCACATCTGTAATGCGGACTTGGTTCTTAAACTCGATCTGATTCATGAATAGATGAACTACACTTCCATTCGTTCCGAGTACATTTCCCCCACGAACACATACGAACTCTGTATCCGACCGTAATAGATTTGCATATACGATTAACTTCTCTCCAATGGCCTTGGTCATCCCATAGAAATTAGAAGGATTCGCTGCTTTATCGGTCGAAATATAAATAACTTTCTTCACTTTGTTCTCAATAGCTGCTTCTATGACATTTTGAGTGCCTACTACATTTGTCTTAAGCGCTTCGTAAGGTTGATCCTCACATACAGGAACATGCTTTAGTGCTGCCAAATGAAATACATAATCCACTTCCTGACAAGCAATAGTTAGCGCATCCTTATCTCGAATGTCCCCGATACAAAAGCTAAGTCGTTTATCCTCAAATAAACGATTCATTGCTACTTGGGTTGACTCATTACGAGAGTAGACAATAACTTCTTTGGGGTTCTGCGGTAACAATTGCTTAATCAATTCATATCCCCAAGAACCGGTACCTCCAGTTACCAAAATACGTTGATTATTGAACATGTAGCTTCCCTCCAAGTAGAAATTTAACGACTCTTAAGCTTACATCTTCAACGACATACCCCTTAGGAAATTCCCAGTTTCTTGGTAGATCCACCATCATCTTTGCAGCACCTTGTATATCGTCAGCATGGAGACCGGATACGACGTTACTACCACAATCAATCGTTTCTGGTCGCTCAGTCGTCCGTCGAATCGTTACAGCAGGGACATGCATGATGCAACATTCCTCCTGTACTGTTCCGCTATCAGTAATGGCGCAGCAGGCAAACTTCTCTAACTTAATGAAGTCAAAAAATCCAAATGGTTCATAGAACTCAACAAGAGGATGCATAGCGATATGGAGATCAGTAGATATACGGGATCGTGTACGAGGATGAATACTGCAGATTAGGCGACGTCCATGAGCTTCGGCGATCCCATTTAATCCCTTCATAATCTCAAGCAAGTGGGGGGTATGGTCAACATTCTCAGCTCGATGTGTCGTTACGATGAAATATTGCTGTGGTGTGAGGTTCAATCTTTCCAGAATATCGCTTTGATTAATTTCTTGATCATAATGTTTCATAACTTCGTAGATTGGATTGCCTGTTAGGATGATCCGTTGACTAGGTACTCCCTCTTGAAGTAAATTCTGCTTACTCTGCTCCGTATAAGGCATATTAATAGAAGAAATCGCATCAATAACCTTTCGGTTCTTCTCTTCGGGTACATCTAGATCGAAGCACCGATTTCCCGCCTCCATATGGACTACTGGGATTCCCATTCGTTCAGCTAGAATAGCGCATAATGCACTGTTCGTATCTCCAAGTAAAAGCACTTTATCCGGTTTTTCCTTCACTAGGATGGCTTCCATTTGCAGAAACATCGCTGAAAGCTGTCCTCCTAGTGTCGTTCTCTGCTCCCGAAACACATAATCAGGCTCTCGAATCTGTAACTCCTTGAAGAAGATATCACTCAGACTCACTGTGAAGTTCTGCCCCGTATGCACAAGTACATGTTCCGTAGCATATCGATCTAGCAACGATATAATAAGACTCAGACGGATGATTTCAGGTCTCGTACCCAAAATCGTCATAATCTTCATATTCTTTACGCTCCTTCCACACCCGCACTCCATTGATGCGATTAGTAATCATTCATCTCATTTAATTCATTTGGTGATTATCGTCTTGATCGACTGGCTCTTGATCGAGAGTGCCTACTTTTTCTTAATTTCGCTCTTTTAACTTTTGATGTATACCGTCTTCTCACAAGTTTTTTAATTCGTATTTTTTTAAGCCGAATTTTTTTAACTCTTATTTTTCTTCTGTGATGTTTCCTACGGTGGTGTGATCTATGCTTCCTTTTCCTTGACGATTTGGACCTTTCTTCACCCTTTTTATGCCTGCGTACCCTAATAGGCTTCTCAGCTTCACTTAAACTTTCTTCTGTTGACACATTAGAGATCGGGCTCAGCATCTCTTGAGAAATATGAACGGTTGGGAGTGATGTCTGAGGAATTTGGTATATAATTTCACCTGGTAATTGTCTAACCCGTACTTGATTGACATCATCAACGGTAACTGTCTGTAATTCTCCATTCTCAAGACGTAACAAATGGCCTTCTGGAGCTTGAATAAGAGGGAACCAGCCAGAGCGCTGTTTTAACCAAGCAATAACCATGGACTTTAGACGCTCCCGATATGTTTCTAAACCAAATGCGATATGAACACGCTCTTGACCATGAGCCCCTACACTAGCGCCACCATCAGGACTCTCAAGTAACTGACATACTTTAGAGGCTAGTGATTCCTTGTCCCCCGGGGGAGCTAAATAATCTTCACAATCAGCCAATTGCAGAATTTCACTCAATCCACCTGAGGCGTAAGCAACGACTGGCTTTCCTAACACGAGTCCTTCAAGTGCAGTCATTCCGAAGCCTTCTCTAATTAGACTAGGAATAACAACAATGTCCATTGCACAATAAGCCGACTGTACGGAATCTTCGAAGGGTATAAAAGTAAACCTATCTCTTATTCCAGCTTCTTCAATCTTACGAAGGCAATTGTAAAGGAAAGATTCATCTATAGAACTACCAATAACAAGAAAACGCGACTCTGGAAATTTAGGTGCAACGTTTATGGCCATATCAATGAAATGATCTAGCCCCTTCTCTTGATTAATAAAGGAAGAAATGTACCCAACTAACCGATGTTCGGTACTTAGATTTAACGTATTTCTCTTTTCATTACGGAGTTGTGGCCAGACTTCTGGATGTAGTAGTAACTCTTCACTCCAGGATGGAGGAAGTATGCTCATTTTCGATTGTCTTAGCTCTTGTGAGAAACAACTAGATACACTGTCAGAAATAGCAATAATCCAATCGCTATATTGGTTAATTAAATCGACTGAAATGGAGGTATATGCATTATCCGTAATCACTTCTGTAACTTTCCATATGATGGGTACACCAAGTTCCTTCGCTGCCATAGCAGGGAGAATATGAACACACGTATTTGTAATAATAAGATCGGGCGATTGGCTACGAATGAGTTCTTTCAAAGATTCATATTCATTATTATGTTTCAAATGATCGATCACTTGAGGTAAATCAAGACTAGGCGTATATACTCCATGAGCTAAAGAAATCGGTAGAATGATAACCGTTATTCCCTGTTCCCTTGCCTTTTCTGATAATTTACCATCATTAGGAACTACGAGAGTACATTCAAAGAATTCAATCATTTGAATGCAAAAAAATAAGAGTACCTTCTCCGCTCCAGTAATACTGTTCTTATTCGACAAATGCGAAAATACAAGCAACGTGGGTTTTGGATTAGTCATAGTTATTGAACCACTGCATGCTACTCGCAGGGTACATACTCACCTCCCATTCACTATTATTTTGATATCATTCTTAATCAAAAATAACGGCAAGCATTTGTTTGAGCCTCTGAGTATACGTATGATCTCGTAACGTTCGCTTTAAAGCATTCAGAGCAATCTCACGTCGTTCTGCTTCATGAGTTAAGTAATATTCCACTTTATCCACTAATTCTTGTTGACTTGAATACGTCTCAATCTCCACTCCTGGGATATAGTGATTTGCTAGATCGTCTCGTATATCTGTCAACTGTAGTGCACCACAGGCTGATATTTCAAAAGTACGTGGGTTAGGAGAAACCGCAGGAATTTTTAGACTATTATTATTTACGGTATCGTCCATATGGGAACGGTGTAAATTCAATACGATCTTACTCCCGCTGTACACTTCTGCTGTTTCTTTAGGACCCATCCATTTGTTCAAATCAATCTGAGATTGATATTCTGCATAAGATGGAAGGCGATCCCACCATATGCCATTAATCATTAGATTTCTAGACATCAATTGGGGTAATATTGGATTCAAAAATTCAACGCGATTCCAATATCCCGATCCGATAAAGCTAATATTTCTTCTAACCATAGAAAGTGATGATGTTGGTCTGAAATGCTCTAGGTATGCACCAAAAGGGAGATAATGCACATGTGGACAACCCAGTTGCTGATAGTAAGCCACAGTACTTAGCTCCAAAGTAAACACATAGTCATAATATAGAACTATCTCTGAGGTCCGATCTGTATAATAGGGATCATCCGTTAGCCAGATCGCTGTCCGTATGCCCTTCTGACGAATAGAGATAACCTGGTCTACCGGTACTTCCATTCCGTCGAGCATGATTGTTATATCAGGATTCATCTGAGCAGCGATTTCCGCTATCGGTTGTCGAGGATCCGTCACGGTTACCTCGGCTACCATAGACTGTAACGTATGAATAACAGCCTCATCCAAAGGGGAATATGGAAGGCCCTTACCAGAAGAAACATATAGAATACGTAGGGGACGATAAGGCATGGGCTCTTGTGGAATACTTAATATCGATTGAGCTCTTCCACGAAGATACCCCTCATCATACCCTCCTTTAAACCCAGCTTCCTGTCCTCTGCTTCTTGCCTCATCACTCGAATTTTCCACCATAACCCTCCACTCCTTCTCGTCTCATTACGCGATGTTACCCTGCTCTCATTTGTGTTACACGAACATCAATTCAAGCAACCTTTCTAACCTCTGGTAGAACGTGTGATTTGTCATAGTGGTCATTAAACCTCTCCATGCGATCACTTGCCTTTCCTGTTCATGATCCAGATAATACGAAATCTTCTCCTGAAGCTGAGAGACGGAATCAAACGTCTCAATATCAAATCCAGGTTGATAATACAGTGAAAGGTCCTCTCGAATATCAGTTATTTGCATCGTGCCACATGCACTTATCTCATAGGTACGGGGGTTGATCGACTTGCCCATGAGGTGATGCCCATTACGATTATCTGATCCTGCATCACATGGACGATGCATGTTGATGACCAATTTAGCTCCATTGTAATATGTCACTGTATCTTCAGGTGGAATCCAACCCTCACGAATGATGGAACCAAGCATCTTCCTGTTCGTTAGCCGATCCCAGCTTCCTCCCGCAATGAATACTTTTTTATTTACTAGAAATGGGGCCATATGATCAATTAATGAGACTCTATTCCAAAAACCATTACCGATAAAACAAATATCATACTGATATTCCTGCGGAGTTTGTTTCGGATGAAATAACGCGGAGCTCATTCCCAAAGGTAAATAGTACACATGATCCACCCCCAGTTCCTGATAGAAAGGGACACAACTGGCCTCATGTGTAAAAACATAATCGTAATGTAAGGCTGCAAATGCTGTATCATCAGAAAAATATGGATCATCTACAAACCATACTGCCGTTTGAATACCTATCTCACGTAATTTATCTATATGGGTGAGATGTGCACTCGGAAACACATGTAATCCATTCATTACAAGCACTACATCAGGTTTAATCAGTCTTGCAGTCTCAAGCATAGCGTCAGCTTCAACCACAATACATTCTCTAACCATGGAACGGAGTGCTTCTGTCACACCGGTATCAATCACTTCGAAACCTTGCGGTATATACATAATCCTTAGATCTCTAACAGAAGAGGGCGTCTGAGAAATTTGTGCCATAACGGCTTTGCATCCTCCAAGACGATATCCTTCCTTATATCCCAAGCGATGTGGATCAACCTGAGGTAACTCATGATCTCTACTCATTTTCTTCACCCAATCTGTCTCTAGTTTCCATGGTCTGTATAACTATATGCGAAAGGGTCATATGCATCATGGACGGCTAACCTGCATAAACGAAAATTGGCTTTTGTCCCCTATAATCTTGTCCGTATTAACATGTTAAAAAAGACCGCATAAATGCAGTCTTAAGAGCGTTACTGAAAGATTATTGAGAGTTATATCCTAACTTGTTTCCGTCTTCAAATCCCTGGGCAAATCCTGAATTAAATCCTTCATTATATGCTTCATCATAACCTTGACTATAGGCAGCGTTAACATCAATTACTGGTGTTATCATTTCAACCTGTGGCTCTTCCACCACATTAGGTGTAACTGCTATAGCGGTCCGTGTCTCGTCATGATGTTTATGTCTCCTCTTATCCCTTCTCTTACTGTGCTTGCTATGCTTGCTATGTGATGAATGTCTTTTTCTTCTCTTTGTTGATTTCGTTAGATGGTGGTGGTGTCTATGCTTTGATTTTTTATGTTTTGATTTTTTACGTTTTGATGACTTATGTTTCGATGATTTACCTATCCGTTCTCGCAATTGCTTAAGACTTACTTTACGTAAGATAAGTGGTCTTCTTGATCCAGATCTTGAGCTTCTGCTCATGCTAGTGTACCTCCTGTACTCCTCGGGCTGCGTCGTAAGTAGACAAATAATCTTCATTTAACCAGGGCGATGAAGGAGCTCCATATTTTATTCGATGTAATGAGATGCCAAGTAGCATCTCACACATAGCACTCTGATACTGTGTTAACAAGCGTATATTCTCAGACAATTGTTTAGCAGCAGACTGTGAATGTGCTGAAACATCAGCTACACTATCCAGGATTCGGGCAAGAGCCTCTTGACTATGTGCAATTGACGTAATCATTTCCAGCTTGGCAGCCTGTTCTGCTCTTAGCCCATTCATTTCTCGTAATCCCCCATATCTCCACCGCCGATCATGTCGCCGAACCCCCCTCCGGACGAGTCACCTCCACCTTCTTGTGTTAATACAGCTCTAAGATTGCTACAAAGGCTCGTTTCCATCTTGGTTAATGCTTCAATCATTTCTACAAGCTGACTGTGAACGAGTAAAGGCTCCTTCATTTGATCCTCATGACACTCGAAGTCTGCTGCATGCATATGGTTTAATGTCCAGTTACGAACCTTTTCTGATTCAACCGCCTTGGCTTCAAGGATCATCGAAATATTCCACTGCATCTTAACGGTGGCATCTAACATTTGTAAAAAGGCGTCTTCTCTGCTCTTCACGTTTTCTCCGCCTTTCCATTTAGCCTACTCTTCCTCATGACTACTCATTTCCTTTATGACTAGTGATAAACTCTCAGCTATCGCTTCTTCTAGATCAGCTATGCTATGTAAATAAGAGATGATACTCTTATTTACAAGACTTGAATTCTCCATAATACCAGTAAGACCACCCAAATCAGGTTCTCTATCAGGCAAGTCATACACGATTTGCGACATTCTAACCGTTACATGCCGCTGTGATTCCATAACACGGGCCATTTGCTGCTGCGAATGGGACATATGAGTTAACATTTCATCAATTTTATGTTGCATCCCTAAATCTCTCCTTCACTAACCCTTTATGCCCGGACCTATCAGCGTCTGCTTGGTACAGCATATGCTAGGGGTAGAAAGACAGTTCCGGTTTTTTACCAAACTTCATCTTAATTAATCATGTCATACACTATGATGGGAAGATGTCCCTCATATTAACTCCCGCTTCTTTGAGTGAATCAAAGGTACCTGCATCGCTCCACCATTTCTGCAAAACATCAAATTCCAACTTTTTACTTTTTGCATACATATTATTAACATCCGTAATCTCAAGCTCTCCCCTTAATGAGGGAGTAATTTGATCAATTAGAGTAAATACGAAATCATCATACATATAAATTCCAGTCACACAAAACTGGGTTTTAGGATGGGTTGGTTTTTCTTCTATATAAGAAATCAACTTAGAATTATTCTGATCGAACACAGCAACACCGTATCTTTCTGCATCGGTCACCGCTTTAAGTAAAACTCTTGCACTCCCAGACGGCTGCTTCTTAAAATGCTCAACATATGGGGTTAAGTCATCCATGAACAAATTGTCGCCTAACAGAACTACGAACTGGTCACCCTCTTTGATAAAACCTTGAGACAGCTTCAAGGCTTGTGCGATCCCACCCGCATTTTCTTGAATTCGATAGGTTAGAGACACACCGAATCGTTCTCCACTTCCTAAGAAGTCTGTATAAAGTCCTGCGGACTGTTTACCCAATACAATCATAATATCTGTTATTCCTGCCTTGAGAAGACGTTCTATACCATAACAAATCATAGGATGCTTTCCGACAGGAAGTAAGTGTTTGTTAAGTAATTGTGTTAAGGGAAATAGACGGCTTCCCGTTCCACCTGCCAATATGACACCCTTCACGAACCTTCTCCTCCTTTACTAGGAAATATAAATTGATGTGGGTCTACCTGCCATTTATCTATAAAAAGTTGATGATTTCTATCAATCAGCCCTTGCCACCCATCTGGATAGTCTCTCTTAAAGCTGGCACTTCCTTCATGATGGATCAGGACATCACCACAAACTAATAATTTATATCCACGAGATTTCGCACGGAAACAATAATCGTCGTCTTCGTAATGACCTGGAGAGAATCGTTCATCTAACATACCGATCGTGTCCATAAGTTCTCGTCTGAATAAGAAACATAACCCTACAATTCGTTCAGCATACTGCCACTTTGATCGATCCGGAACATTCCATTCTCCAGCGATTTGCTGGAATTGATTCATATCGGAGTAATGGCATTCCACTTGTTGAACGCCGTTCACATTGGCAGCAACCGGGCCAACAATTCCAATCTGTTCTTCACTATATAAGGCACTGAGCATCGTATTAAGCCATCCTTGAGATACAATAACATCATTATTGAGCAAGAGGATCTGATCTCCACTCGCCGCTAACATCCCAAGATTACATGCCGTAGGGTAACCGGTATTAGTAGGAAGGGAGATGAATAAGAGTTTCTCCTTCTGACAATACTCAAGTGTTCCATCGCGTGAGCCATTATCGACTACAATAACTTCGTAAGGTACATCTGTATGTGATCGGATTGATTCTATACAAGAGATTAGTAAGGACAATCCATTAAACGTTGGAATTATAATACTTGTAACACTCATACTAGATTCCTCCGCTTCGCAAGTGAAGATCTTGACTCCGTAGGTAACTGAAGTCTCTTCCCTGTCATTTCCATGACCATATTCAGCGCCTCTAGATGATCTCCTATAATGAGTTGAGTAACATCATTATTAGCTCCTGTATTCTTAGCCCTCACACGATTATGATTCACTACATCTACTTGCTGGACAGCAGCTAGGTGGAGTCCCTTTATAATAGCTAGTGCTTGTGCCTTTGGGGGGACCATTAGGGATTTCACCCCTACCGTTTGAATCGCACGACGAGATAATGCATGAGGAATAGCCGTCAGGGAGTTTGCCTTTAGATCATCTCTAGTTAATACACGATTCAGAAAGCTTTTACATCGCGTGACATGATCTTGTCGATCAAATGAAGGAACCCATTCCGAGATATCGTTCAAGGCAACATCTACGCCATGATCTACTGCTCGCAAGAACGGCATAAGTTCATGTGCACTTATGAGAATATCCCCGTCGATATACAGGACAATATCCGCATTTGTCAATTTCGTACCTGCTGCCCGACCGACATCATGACCTAGTCGATTCGGATAATGAATAATGATTGCCTTAGAGCATTGTCTTGCGATCTGAAAGCTATGGTCTGTGCAGCCATTTAATACAATTACAATTTGAGAGATCGGTAACTTTTCCAACTCTTCTAACACTTTTCCGATCGTTTTTTCTTCGTTACATACGGAGATCACTACGGCAACAGAATGAGTTATTTTTCTTGAATGATCACTTCTCCGAGTTTTCTCTCTCCGCGTCCTTTCTGATGATCGGCGTTTGGAAGTCCGTTCGAGATCTCTCGTTCTTCTACTTAACGAACTATGTGTTCTGGCACTCGTTCTACTCCCTCGCATGTTCTCACCTCACTTTTTCCCGTTTACGATGTAAATCTGAGTAGCCTCCACGAGGCCCCTTTTGAATTAGTAACCAGTTAATAGCTTCAAGGTGATCTCCCGTAATCATTGCCTCCAATGGATCAACTGTGTGTCTTTTTACACGTCGAGGATTTAATTTGCCAACGGGTATAGAGTGAACCGACTTCATCTTCAACCCCTTGGATGCCGCTATGGTCTGAGCAAGTGGGGGGACAGACAAGGATTCTGCTCCTATTTCTTCTAACGCTCTACGACTCATAGCATGCGGCACAGCCGTAAGTGATGCTCCCTTTAAATCTGCACGCCGTAACATGACATTCAGTGCGTGCTTGGACAATATCACACGATGTACCGGGATTCTATGAACGGGTCCATCATAATCGTTTAGTGCGATATCTACCCCAGACAGAACAGCTTTTATAAAAGGAACTAACTTAGACGATGAGATAACCATATCTCCGTCAATAAACAATAGTACTTTGCCCTTTGCTCTCTGCGCTCCAACATAACGACCAACATCATGTCCTAAAGGTTGATCACTATGGATAACGATAGCTCCAAGCTTAGAAGCGATCCGATCTGTACCATCCGTGGAACCATTCGTAACAACAATAATTTCAGTGCGTGGATGAACCCGAGCAGCTTCTCTTATCACTGCGGCTATTGTTCTACGTTCATTCAGAGCGGGTATGATAACAGATACCACAGGTAACTTATCATTTCTAACGACCCCAGGTTTGTCATGTGTACGGGACCGATGCCTTGTATGAGAACGGCGAACGTCCTTCATGGCTGAGCTCCTCCTCAAACACGAAATGAGTAGCGATAACATTGCTAATTCTATTCATATATTATGTTACAATTTCCCCATGGTAACGGCACATGTACAATAGCTTTGCGCTATCATTTTCGTGACAAACGCAAAAAAAGCGCAGAATCAACCTCCCGCGCTCAAGCATCAATATGAACCGACTTTTAAAGAGATGGGCCTACGGCGATCCAGGAAACAAAACCATACCCATGTCGACTCCCACTATTTCGTACAACTTCAATCACTGCAAATTCCTCTTGTTGAGACTTTAATGCCGCATAGAAGCAAGGATGACTACACATCGCTACAATGACATAATGGATACTATCGAATGCATGATCGAATCGCACATTAACCTCTACTGTACTCTCATCACCCATGAATACAAAAGCAGTCATCCCAAATTGTTGGATCGATGGTGCTCCACTACTAATGACTGGCGCAAATGTTAGATGCTCCATGGATACGGAATTTGCTGCTAATTTGGGACCATACACTGCCCCGTCCGCTAATTTCTCATGATCGATACTTGCATCAGCTATAGATTCGGCAGTTATGGCTCCGGGTGCCAGATGACTGCTATCCACCGATTGTAATGCCAAATGCTCTCCTTCGATCCCTTGTGCAGCAATTTTGGGGCCGTGTACTGCTCCGTCCGCTAATTTCACATGATGAATACTTCCTTCAGCAATAGACTTTGCCGTTATTGCTCCAGGAACCAGATGACTGCTATCCACCGATTGTAATGCTAAATGTTCTCCTTCGATCCCTTGTGCGGCAATTTTGGGGCCATGTACTGCTCCGTCCGCTAATTTCTCATGATAGATACTTGCTTCAGCTATAGAATCGGCAGTTATGGCTCCGGGTGCCAAATGACTGCTATCCACCACATTCAAGGCCAGATGTTCACCTAGAATTCCTTGTGCAGCAATTTTTGGACCATATACTGCCCCATCTGCTAATTTATCATCATGAATACTACCATCAGCAATAGCTTCCGAGCCAACAGACTCCGGTCCTAGATGACCCCTTTCAACAGACTTTGCTGCCAAATGCCACCCCGTAATAGATTGACGTCTGAGTTTGTTACCAAATATAGCTGCATCTTGGATATGCGCATGGTTGATCGAATCATCTTGGATATGTCCAGCATTCACAGAACTTGGTTGAAGATGTCGTCCACCAATAAGTTGATCATGAATATGATGGGGGAGAATGACACCCTCTTGAAGATGTTTAGAATGGATTAGTCCCGCTTGCAGATGTGAATCCGATATCGATTCTGGTTGTAGATGGTGAGAGTGAACCACGTGATCCTGAAGATGGTCGGAAGTAATGGACCCATTACTTAGATGCTCACTTTGTACAATCTCCTTCGATAAATGCTCCGTTAGGATAGCTTCTGGTTGTATTTTGTCCGAGCTTACAGCTTGATCTTTCAATACGTCACTGTCTACAACGCCCGCTTTAAAGTGTGAAGTCGAGAGGGAATCCTCTTGCAATTTACGTCCATCAATACTGCCTGTCGGCAGCCACTGTCCCAATTTCAACTCATCACTCAGATGAGTCAACGTAACAATTCCTTTTCTCAAATGATAACTATGGATCGCTTCTTGTTCGAGGTGTTTGCCCGTAATGCTCTCAATCCCAATTTGTCGTCCACCTACAGAACCTGAGGCCATTTTATCACTCGTTACCGCACCATTCTGGATACTATTTGTACCCACCGATGCTGGTCCTATATGTTCGGCAAGGATAGAGGTTGGTTGTATTTGTTCCGATCCAACAGCTTTCGGACTAATATGTCGCGTCGTAACCGCCTGTTCGGCTAAATTATCAGAGCGCACGGCTTCAAGAGTTAGATGTTCATAACTCACAGATTGGTGAGCCAACTTCTCTTGAGTCACACTCCTATCCGTTAACTTGGAAGTTGTTACGGCTAATTCACTAAGTTTCTCTGTGGATACACTTTCTGGGGACAGCTTCAATGAAGTCACAACATGATCCCCTAAATGATGAGAGAGAATAGCGTTAGGTGATATATGCTCATCTATCACAACGTTTGCCGAAAGCTTAGCAGAAGTAATCGAATGATCCTGAAGTAACGTAGAACCGATACTCTTTTCTTGCATATGTCGAGATGAGATAGCCCCGTCTACCAGATGAAAGGCTTGAACAGAATCTTCTTGTAATGCGCGACTACTAACACTATCATCATCTAAGTGTAACGCTTGTATCGCACCCTGAGTAATATTATGAGATTGAATACCTTGGTTTGCTATCTTCTCAGATGTGATCACAGCGTCTGCTAACTTATCGCTTGTCACACTTCCTCGATCTAGCTTCTCAGTCGTAACACTTCTAGGTCCCAATGCTCGTTCTGACACAACTTCATTCCCTAAATGGAACTCTTGAATCGTATCGGATTTAATCTTATCTGTTGTAATAGCAGCAGTCTGAATATGATGCTCTGTGATGACGGATTTTGCTACATGTTCCGATAAAATCACGTCTGAATTGAGATGAATGGGTGTAATCGCATGAGGGGCAATCTGAGTACCTAGAACCGAAGACTTCGCAAGATGGCGTGTATGAATCGCTTCATCAATAATTTTCGTTGAAATAATGCTCTGATCTGCAATTTTAGAGGTAGTCACAGCCTGTTCAATGAGTTGCGTTGTTCCGATGGATTGATCCAATATTTTCTTCGAACCAATACTATGATCCACAATATGATGTGAATCAACAACTCCTTCAGCAATGTGTTTACTTCCAATCGCCTCATGATGAATATGAACACTTTGTACAGAACTAGGAGCTAATTGAAGGGAATCTATGGCACCTTCCGTGATGTGTCCCGATTGAATTGCTCCCTGAGCCAGTTGTTCAGATCCTATACTGTTACGTACAATTTGATCCGTCCCAATAGCTTCTGGTACTATATGATTCGCTGTAATAACGTAATCTTGTAGATGTTTCCCTTCAATGCTGGCATCTGCAATTTTACCTCCTGTGACCGCACCGTCACGAATTTTGGATGCTGTAATGGACAGATCCGCCATTTTTGAGTTATCAATGATATCATTTGCTAAATGTACCGCTTGAATTGCACAATTCTGAAGTTTATTTGCAGTGATTGATTGATCCTGCAATAACTCATTTGAAATAAGCATATTGCTAAGATGTCTGCTTTGAATAGAAGCATCTGCGATTTTATGAGCATCAATAGTACGATCACTTAGCTTATCAGAAGTAATACTTCCATCCTTTAATTTCTGACCGCTAATGGATTTATCGCCGATTTTATCAAATCCAATGGAACCGTCAACCACATGATCTGAATTGATCGACCCCTGAGCAATCTTTGAGGAAGTAATAGCCCCATCTGTAATGTGGATACTCTTGATCACATAGTCTTCCAATAACTCACCATGGATGCTACGGATCTGCATTTTCGAGGCATCAATCGCTCTAGGAGCAATTTTGTCTGAAGTCACCGCACCTTCTGTTAAATCATCCCCATAGATAAAGGCTACTTTCCGATTAGGATGTTGTTTATCCGTAAGTAGCGCTTCCCGCTCTATAAGGATAAGCTCCTCCTCTTCTGCTAGAGATATCGCATTATCCTCTAGTTGATGGTCACTCAGAGATAGAGATAACTCCTCACTTTCAAGCTCAACAACGTCTATTACATCATTTGAAGCTTCCTTAGGACTCTTACTACCGCTATTCTGTGGAACTTCTTTACTCGGTGCCTCCGGGGTAGCCGTTGCAGAATGAATCGTCACTTCCGATTTATGCAGTTGTTGACTCGATTTGGGCTTGTCGAGAAAACTCAGCTCCTGCTTATTCGGGTTATCTACATAATAAAGTGGTTTTTTGGCTTTACTTTGCTTATTCTTCGTGGGTTTGTTCAAAGCAGTTCTCTCCTTCCTGCTGTCTTTCGTCATAGGCATCATATGCAGGAACATGGGCCGTTGTCACAGATGCCTAAACTTTCTCATGAAAAGTAAAATGAAAACGGGCATACCGTTCTTCTACAAAGACGACCCCGTTTCAGCGGAAATATAAATAGGCTCACTCGTCAAGCACATTCGTCCATACCAATTGTCCCAATAAATAGTACACTGATGAGAACACATAATGACCTGAACCGAATATCAAACAAGGAGGAACGGTCATGCAACCATATGTTGGTATACTGCTAAATGCAAGCATGCACCGAGGCATACCTCGCCGTAAAACCGGTCAGGAATCACTATCCAATTATGAGGAAGGAGCCCTGTTAGTTGGATTGATCCCTTGTTTTTTACGGCTAGAAGATATCGATGTAGAGACCGGACGGTGTATTGCCTATATCAAGAATAAGTACGATTATGTACCCGTGAATATCCCCATTCCGAAGGTCATTCATAATCGGGCCATTTATTTCAATGAAAGCTCACATGCAAAGATAAGGAAATTGTTACAAGCTGAAATCATGATCTTTAATGTATGTAATCGTTATGGCAAAGATGATATCCATCGTCGACTAGCATCCGACCCTGCATTAAGTGAACACCTTCCCGTAACAAGAAATGCTACACCCGCTGTCATTCGTCATATGATGAAGCGACACAAAGATCTGATCCTGAAGCCGTGTAGTGGTAGCATTGGTCAAGGAATCATGAGACTACGGCGTTCTCATTCTCAATGGATGCTTACGTACTCACGTTCTATTGGAGGATGGAATACGGTCAAACTCAGCAAAGATCAACTTCCTAACATTGTGCTACGTCGCATAACAAGGCATCCTTTCCTCGTACAAGAGCGTATCCCCCTTGCCGAGTATCAAGGTAGTCCATACGACCTTCGAGTAACGGTTCAACGAGGGTTAAGTGGGCTTTGGGAGATGACAGGTTTATATGCGAAGATCGTACCCTCAAGCACATTTGTTTCCAACATTGCACAGGGTGGAACTGCACTCCCCGTAGAATCAGTCATTGCAGATAGCATCCCATCACAATCCCCCTTATTCGTCATCCAACGTATTGAACAGATCGCTTTGCAAATTGCAACTACATTAAGTGCACAATTACCACGACTTGGAGATTTGGGTATGGATATTGGAATCACCGCTAATGGTATCCCCTATTTCATTGAATGTAATGGTAGAGATCAACGTTATGGGTTCCTTAAAGCAGATATGGAGTCCATATGGAAGAAGACATACTATCAACCAATGGCTTATGCTCGTCACTTGTTAGAAATTGATATCTACAATAAAAGTCTTTCCATGTATCATTTATATTAGAAAAAAGGAGATCGTCCCAAATGTCATTAAATTGACTGGGGCTTCTCCTTTTTTCATGTCATCAAGTCGTTACTTAAATTATGTAAAAAGACAAGAATGAATTGATTTAAAATCTAATCTATGTCAATATATTGCAGAGCGCTTACGTAATGTCTGAAGGGAGAAAAACCATGGCAAAAAGAATACTACGGCTGATGACAGAGCTCTCCTCAAGAAAATCGATATCCCAAATCATGGGCCGCTTTTCTCATAGTAGTGTAAGCCGCTACGTCATCCCAACATTTATTAAAAACTATCAAATTCCCGTGTCTGAAGCGGAGAAAGACATACGTGAATACCGTACACTTAACGCGTTCTTTACACGACGACTAAAACCAGGAATGAGACCTATTGATTCCAATGACCATTCCTTAACGAGTCCAGTAGACGCCTTAATTACAGCAATGGGTAAGATCTCTGCAGGTACAATTCTGAATGTAAAAGGTCAAGATTATTCCATACAGGATATTCTACATCATTCTCCTCATCTAGAGCTCTATAAGAATGGCTATGTATTTGTACTTTACTTAAGTCCTACTGACTATCATCGTATTCACTCGCCGGTGACGGGTGTGCAGACAGAAAGTGAACATATTCGTGGGCGCGTCTATCCCGTAAATGATTTTGGAATGACACATATGCCTTCTGTATTATGCCGTAATGAAAGACTCATCACCTATATATCACATTCATTTGGAGAAGTAGCCGTCGTAAAAGTCGGGGCCATGAACGTGAGTAGCATTCAATATACGGATGTCTCTGTGACGAAATGGAACAAAGGTGATGATCTCGCCTATTTCGAATTTGGATCGACGGTCGTTCTTCTGATGGAGAACGAAACCTTTACACCTCGAGAAGATCTCAAACCCGGAGATGCTGTGCGTATGGGACAACGTTTAGGTGATCTTCATGCTCCAACGCCTCGTGTGAACAACTAAGATTTGCGATGTAATAGATTAAGAATGATGCGGTGAAACCAACGATCGGGTAACCATTGTTTCATTAACATCGTTATGGATGTCCCCCGAGGGAGAGCATAACGAAATGCTGGTGAATGAACAGTGGCTACCTTTGCGATTAATTTCGCTACATCCGAGGGATCCCCGCTCTCAGTCGCACTTCGTTGTGAATATTGCAGAATAGAATCTAGTAAACCTTTATACGGAGAATGGGATGCCATACTCATCTGAGAGAAGCTCTTTCCCCAGATGGGAGTCCCATAAGCTCCAGGTTCTATTAGAACCACATCTATATTGAATGGTTTCACTTCCATAGCGAGGCATTCACTGAATCCTTCTACTGCGAATTTCGAAGATGCATAAGGACCGAACCCTGGAAACCCCACTTGACCACTAATACTACTCATCTGAATAATCCTCCCCCTTTCCCCCTCTCTCATTAAAGGTAGAACCGCTTGAGTCACACAGACCATACCTATGAAATTAATCTCCATCTGTTCCTTCCACTTAGATAATGAAATTTCCTCAATCATGCCACCCATAGCTATTCCCGCATTATTAACTAGAACATCTATACGGCCGTATTGTACTGTCATTTGCTCCACTACATGGTGAACCTGTTCTTCATTCCGAACATCCATCTGTACCACGTGAATCCGTGTTTCCACACCCGCTATCTTGGAAGCGTTCCTTAACGGCGTTTGATCCTCCGGGTTACGCATACCTGACACAACGGTAAACCCGATACGCGCTAATTCAACACTCACAAGTAAACCGAATCCACTAGAACACCCTGTAACAAGAGCTACTTTACCCTCGTTATTCTGTCTCATGCTGATACCCTCTCCTTCCTATATTTAACTTCATCATATGCCAACAAAAGAATTAACAAAAAAACAACTTCAGATCCATTACATGTCCAAAGTTGCCTTTATTCGCGTTCATATACACCATTCCAAACCATTCGCTCTAACGAATCTCGGATGGATTCTGACCGGTATATTGCTTGAATTGCCTACTGAAAAAAAAGATATCCCGATATCCTAAAGTATCTGCCACCTCTGTCACATTCATGCCTGCATATAACAACAAATGTTGTGCACGTTCAATCCGTGTTTTGATAATGTAGGACTGAACCGGCGAACCTATTAAATCTTTAAATTTAATTGAGAAATAGCGTGGTGACAACCCCGCACGCGCTGCCAGATCTTCCACACGATGCGGAATTCCTGGATGTTGGCGTATGTAGTTAGCTATTTCATGTATGGCCTCTGTCAATTGATTACTAATGACTTTTAGAACAGGTTGGTCCCGATCCTCACGTAACAAATGAATCATGAGTTGCTTGAGAATGAGTTGTCCCTCTTCCTTAGCAGCGTAGGTATTTACCAGAAATAGACGTACGTATCTAGCCAGCATATATTCAAAGTCAACGGTTTCTCGTATGATTCGATAGGGAAGTGGAATCTCTGTCACGGGTTCCAACACATCAAAGTGAATATAACTCAGAACCAGTGGTTTCTGTGGATTGTGAACAGCACTTGTATGATCTCCCGGTCGAAAGAGAAAACAGCTTCCTTTACCAATCTCATAAGTCTCATCATTCCTTTTGAGCGTACCCTCACCACTCCAAACATAGAATAGATCATAATTGGGTAATGCTTTCTCTCGTTTCTGCCATTTCCAACTAGGTTCACATACAATTTTGGCTAAAGAAGGTTTGATCTCAAAAGAGGACGGCGAAGCATGTAGCATGTCGTATATCCCCCCTTTGTTAAAGTAATCGACTATCGACTACACGCTTTGTAATTGCTTATATTTGTTCTTATTTTTGTTCAACGATCAACCCCTGTCGGGCTTGAACTTCACAATCTGTCATTGCAAATAATTGTTGCACATCCTGCCATGCTTGTGCAAGTCGATTTACACCCTCTACCATCTGATCTTCATCAAGATGTGCAAATCCAAAACAAGCTGCTAGAGGACCCGGTGAGATTCTATAGGATGTAGCATCCTTAAATTCCACACCTCTTCGTCTTGCTTCTACTTTGAAAACGTCATATTCTTCTGATGATCCCTGCCATAATGCATACACATGCAGTCCTGCATCCCCAGGAATACAGTGGAAAATATCACCAATCCGTTCAGACATCAGTGTACATAATTGATTGTGTCGTGCGCTATATATCCGAGTCATCCTTCTTAAATGTCGCTTATAGTGTCCATGTGCCATGAAATGTGCAAGTGCCCTCTGTTCTAATAACCCCGGTGAGATAGGATCATAGAATGCTTTGGCTCGCACTACAGGCTCCACAAGGGCATTCGGGATTAATGCGTAACCTAACCGTAATCCGGCAAACATCGTCTTTGAGAAAGAACCTAAATATATCACTCTACCATCATGATCTAACGCTTTTAGCGGTTCAATGGGCCTACCCCCGAATCTGAACTCACTATCATAGTCATCTTCTATAATCATGCCCTCTTGTTTCTGTACCCACTCCAACAGTCGCCTACGTCGTTCCAAAGAGAGTACTGCTCCCGTAGGAAAATGACGGCTAGGCGTCACAAAGAGCACTCGAGCATCCCAAGCCTCTGGTATTAACCCTTCCTCATCTACAACGCCTTGTACAATGGTACCACCACAGGCGTGAACTGCTTTGTGAATACCACTGTAACCCGGATCTTCTACCACAACTCGATCACCTTCATTTACTACAAGCTGGGAAAGAATCGCAATTCCCTGCATAGATCCGCTAAATAAAACGATATTTGTAGCATTCACTGTAATTCCACGGGTGGTTCGAAGATAGCCTGCAATCACCTCACGTAATTGAAGATCTCCTTCGGGACGGGCAGGAAGCTCTAAATCTCCTCCCCCTTTTCCACCTGCATAAGCTAGAGCGCTACGCCACTCATCATAAGGAAAAAACGCCATAGGAGGCGATTCAGGAACAAAACTGACCATCCCCTGACGCTTCTGATTATCATAGGAAGTTTGCTGTTGACTCATTAATCGTAATCCCCAAGAAGAAAGAGTGATCTCTGCGCTAGTTGTTTGCTCTTCCGATACAGGAGAGGGACCCGCATGAGTCACAAAAGTCCCCTTACCCACTACCATTTGAACGTACCCTTCTGCAAGTAACATATCGTAGCTTTGGGCGACTGAACCACGCGAGATATCATAAAGATTCGCTAAATATCGAGTAGAAGGAAGCTTGGAACCTGCAGCAAGTCTCCCCGCTAGGATAGCGTCACGTAATGCATAATATATCGCTAAATACTTATACCGATATTCCTCTAAATAAGAGTCCAGTGGCAAAGCCAGTTCCATTCATTCAGCTCCTCTATTGAAAATGTATCAAGTGGACTATAAATTATAATCTAAATTGGATCTTTTTACTTGTCAATCAATATCATACGATGAACCTATGAGGTTGAAGATTAGACCCTACCATTTATAGATTAGGAGACCATTGACTATGAGAAGACAGGAATTTAGTGTACAAGAAGAAGTAGAACTGAACCAATTTTTATCGAAAATGACCTTCGGCTTTCTGGGGACAGTTGATGAGAAGGGTCACCCCCGCGTGACTCCACTTAATTTCGTATATGATCAAGGTTTCTTCTATTTCCATGGAAGTCGTGTTGGAGAAAAAATGAATCATATGCGTTCCAATGATCAGGTTAGTTTTACAGTCGCCGATGAATATGCGCTGATTCCTTCCTACTTCAGCGACCCTGCATTAGCTTGTCCTGCCACCTCTTACTTCAAAAGCGTAACGGTAAGCGGTACCGCTGAAGTCGTTAATGACCTCACGGACAAAGAGAGGATATTTACTTTGTTTATGAAAAAACTACAACCAGAGGGAGGGTATGATCCCATTGATCCTACTGACCCTCGATATACCTCACGGCTACGTGGCGTCGCAGTCATGAGAATACAAACTCAGCATCTATCTGCCAAATTTAAGTTCGGTCAGAATCTATCTAAAGACGCCGCAGATCATGTTATAAGTGGTCTTGAATCCAGAGGTTGTACTCGTGATCAAGAGACCATTGAGCAAATGAAAAAATACTGTCCCCATTTGCAGTAATAAAGTATTTGTCAGTGACTGTTCTCATGCAAAGTGGTATAATATGATCCATTAAAGCTGGAAATTTACAACCATTAAACAGACTTGGAAGGATGGAACGCATGAACCCACTTGCTGGACAATTGAATGAGAGCATGAAAGCTGGAAATTCACACGTATATGACATGTTATCAAATCTTGGAAGAGAGATTTATTTCCCTAAGGAGGGAATTCTTAGTCAATCGGCTGAAGCAGCAGCCCATGCCAAGAAATATAATGCCACGATTGGAATTGCTACCGAGAATGGAGTTCCAATGCATTTAAGCGTGATTCAAGACAAGTTGTCAGCATTCCAACCCAAGGATCTATACAGTTATGCTCCTCCTGCAGGAAAGCCAGAGCTTCGAACGGTATGGCGCAGCAAGATGTTACAAGAGAACCCTTCGTTACAAGAGAAGTCCTTTGGTAACCCCGTTGTAACCAATGCACTAACACATGGCCTCAGTATTGTTGCAGATTTATTCGTCGATGAGGGCGATGCTGTAATATATCCTGATAAGAATTGGGAGAATTACGAGCTTACGTTTGGTATACGTCGCCATGGTGAGTGTATTAACTATCCGCTTTTCACAGAAGAGATGACTTTCAATAGTGCTGGGTTACGGGAAGCATTACTAGCTCAACAAGATAAAGGTAAAGCCATTGTCCTGCTCAACTTCCCTAACAATCCAACAGGATACACACCTGGACTACAGGAAGGCGAAGAGATTGTAGCTGTTATTAAAGAAGCAGCAGAAGCTGGTATTAATGTTGTTGTCGTGACGGATGATGCCTATTTCGCTCTATTCTTCGAAGATTCACTTAAGGAATCCTTATTTGGTAAGCTTGCAGGAATTCACCCACGTGTGCTTGCAGTTAAAGTCGATGGAGCTACCAAAGAGGAATTCGTGTGGGGCTTCCGAGTTGGATTCATTACCTATGCTTCAGAGAATAAGGATGTCCTAGCTGCTTTGGAACAAAAAACACTTGGTATCATTCGTGCGACCATTTCTAGCGGGCCACATCCTTCACAAACATTTATACTTGAAGCACTCAAAGCACCTGAATTCGCCGCGCAAAAAGAAGAGAAATTCCAAATTATGAAGGGCCGTGCGAATCGTGTGAAAGCGTTGTTGAACAACACTAAATACGATGATGTATGGGAATACTACCCTTTTAACTCTGGTTATTTCATGTGTTTGAAATTGAAGACAGTAACGGCTGAAGCGCTACGTAACCACTTGCTTCTTGAATATGGTGTGGGAACCATCGCTTTGGGTGAAACCGACTTAAGAATTGCCTTTTCATGTATTGAAGAGGAACATCTTGAGGATTTATATCATTTGGTTTATCAAGGCATTCAGGATTTACAATCCCTCTCTAACTAATTTCACCTAGGGTATTACCCATTTTTATTGTCATGGTGTAAGGCCCAATCACCCCTTTCTTCTCATTCATAGAATACGGTGTATCACAGATTACATCATGATTTATGAAAGGGGAATAAACATGAGTGGAGTAAATGAAGTTAGAGGCGGTTGTGGTTGCGGCGTCGGTGGTGGAATGTTTACTAACACAGGTGCGATCTTAGTCCTTTTCATCTTGTTGGTTATCATCACACGCGCTTTGTGGGTATAATGATTGATTAAGATTTCCTATATGAATGACAAGAGGTCGAGGGCATTATCCCTCGACCTCTTTTTGAATGATGATCTAGTCATCATCATTGTTTTTATTCGCTTTACGCGAAAGTATCGTTCTAATAATAAATGACATCACAAGTCCTGCTATAAGCGTACTGATCGTTAGACCTATATGTTGCCATCCGTCCCCCCATAATGGTAGCCAGAGAATCACAGCTACTAACATATGTACCTGGAATACAAATGTTGTGACATTATGCTGTCGACTATTTGCAGGAATCGGATAGACGTTCAGCCAGAAGGAATCTCGATGATACCCTTGTAGCGATGATAGTTGCACACCTACTAAGAACAGAAAGAACAAATAAATACCACTTCCAAGTATGCTTCCTCTTGTCCACCACACTAGTAGTATTCCTAATACCCCTGCACGTACCACAATGCCTAATATATCACTGCGTACAAAACTTTTGGTAATAAGATACCGGTAAGCTGCACTTGGTTTCCATAATACCCGGTTACCAGCCTTTGCAAGTAATCTTCTAGGATACACACGTTGTTGATGCTCTGGAACACTAACGAACCAGCCTAATACCAACATTACCCGACCAATCTGCGATTCTTCTTTCGCAATTAATCGCTCCCAAGCAACTAAATGCTTCACAGGATAGGACACTGCAATGACATAAGTTACTACTATAAGTAACACATAAATCAGGCTTTTTCCTATCGGCTCCCATAACCATGCTGCTAATGCTAAAGCCATCACTGCCCATCGGAGCAAGCGAAACCACTTCGAGGCTCGGATTGACACCATCGATTGCTCTTTCCAACCCCCATAACTAGCAACTAGCTTCAATATACAAAGAAAGATGAGAAATATCCAAAATGACTTAGGTGATTCGTCACTGCGCACGTATAACGGCCAAGCGGTCAAGAATACCAAAGCAAGTCCAACTAACTTATACATAACCCCACTAACCCAGCTACCTGATAAATAATTCTTCATCTTAGATTCCTGAGGTATCAAGAATACAATATCGGGTGACTTTAGATACGTTCGAAAACTACTATGTACAGTCAATGGGAGAAGGATAACCAACATAATCCAGCGAATAGGAAGCCCCTCAGGAATGTTCTGTACTAGCGATGTATACCACGCAGAGAAGGCAATAAATGCGAATAGAAATAACACAGCCACGCCACTTTGCATGACATACCCTAAATAAGGAATAATCTCTCCCCAAAATTGACGGCGTCGTTGTATCCGAAGATTCTTCAGATCCATATTCAGACCCTACCCTGTACGAGTGTGTAGAAAAGTTCCTCCAGTGGAGCGCCCGGTTTGCCAGCTTGTTCAGCAATTTGTTCAAGCGTACCATGAGCAATGATACTTCCCTGATGCATCACGATAAAACGATCGCAATAGTTCTCAATCGTTGATAAAATATGAGAACTTAATAGAATAGAGGATCCTCCGGCTTTTAGTTCCATCATGAAATCTAATAGTGAACGAATACCAAGAGGGTCTAAACCTAGAAAGGGTTCATCAATAATATAAAGGGATGGACGAGCTACAAAAGCACACATAATCATAACTTTTTGCTTCATCCCTTTAGATAAGTGTATGGATAGACTATCCATCTTATCTTCCATCCGGAATAATGCAGATAGTTTACCTGAACGTTCCTCAAAGTCCTCTTTGGTTACACCATAGGCTCTTGCCGTAAATTCTAGGTGCTCTCTAACCGTCATCTCCTCATAAAGTAACGGAGATTCCGGTACGAAGGCCAGCGCACTGTGGTACACTTCAGAGTCTTCCTCTCTCTTCTTCCCTTTGACACGAATCTCACCCTTCTGAGGTGTCATTAATCCCAAAATATGCTTCATCGTTGTACTTTTACCCGCACCATTCAGTCCGATTAGACCGACCATTTCCCCAGTACCGACTTGAAAGTTAACATCATGAAGCACTGGACGGTTGAGACTGTAACCTCCAGTAAGTCCTTGAATTTCTAATACAGGTATATCGCTCATTATCCTCACCTCGTTATGATAAATTATCATCATGTAACAAGAAGCTAGAAGCGGTTGTTCTAATATCTGTAGAGAATACGATTCACTATTCTACAGAGAACAACCTAACTTCCAGATGACCCGTTACTTATTTTAAGAGCGTGGTGGCTTATTCTTCAACCACTTCGGTGCACCCTTATTTTTACGAATCCGCTCCCGCTCACTTTTACTAGCCCCAGTATGTTTTGTTGATTTACGAGGAACCTCAGTAGCCGGAATAGGTTGTACTGGAACTTCAAGCTCTACCTTTGGTTGCGATACCTGTGTACGTTCGGTACTAATAGGTCGGTCCAATGGGCGATTCCTTTGCGTTGCAACTTCTTTGTTATGAGTTAGCTTGTCCGGTTCACCACGTTTCGGACGATCGTCACCTTTGCGGTAGGAAGTTGCCTCTTCTCTAGAAGAGATAGATGCTCTTGACATCGGTACCTCTTGCCCAGGTTCAATAACCTTTCCTCCAAACATCGACCGAAGCCCAATAGGAGTCTTCAATTCTTTCGTAAATTTCTTAATAATAAACTCTTGTCGATCTGTAACAATGGACAGTACCATCCCACTACGACCCATTCTTCCCGTCCGTCCAGCACGATGCACATAATGCTCAGAATCGATCGGTGGATCGAAGTTTACGACCATTGTTAAACCTTCAATATCCAGTCCACGTGCAGCTAGATCACTAGCTACTAGAACCTTGAATTTGCCATTACGGAAACGTTCAAGCACCCCACTACGTGCCATCTTGTCTGCATCTCCATAAAGTGCTTGAGTGCTAAGCCCTAAATGATTCATCTTCGCTTCTACTTCTGCAATATCCTTTGTTGCATTCACGAATACAATCACTTTTTGTGGGTTGTAATGACGAATAAGACGACGGAGCGTATCCGGCTTATCTCGTTCTTGTGCAATGAAATAGAGATGTTCTAGTCCTTTTGCCGTCATTTGTTCAGGCTCAATTCCTACCTCTACTGGCTCTTTCATCTCTTTCTTCACAAGTGCTGCTGTCGCTTTGCTAACGGTAGCAGAGAGAAACACCAGTTGGCGATCACGCGCCGCACTTCGAATAATACGTTCTACATCTCCTCCAGAACCAAGGTCGAATACTTGATCAACCTCATCTACAACAATAGTAGTAACGGTATGCATCTTGATCTTACGCATTTCAATTAATTCTTTTATTCTACCGGGAGTACCTACAACTAATTGAGGATGATTTTTTAGTTTCTCAACTTGACGTTTCATAGCTGCTCCACCAATGAGGCCTAACACACGAATTCCTCTATGTTGTCCGTAACGTTCACCTTCACGTACAATTTGCATGGCAAGTTCTTGCGTTGGAGCTAGAATCATCTTTTGTATAGATTTAACATCAGGGTTAATGCCATGCAAGATTGGAAGCAAGAAAGCAAGTGTCTTACCCGTACCGGTCTGTGAATGTGCGAGGACATCCTTACCTTCTATCATTGCTGGAATCACCTCAGACTGAACAGCTGAAGGTTCGTTTATTTCAAACTCAGAAAGCTTATTTACTAAATCCGTTGGAATACCTAGTTGTTCAAAAGAAGTTAAATTCATGTAAGTCCATCCTTTATGTTCAAATCATTCTTATTCATTATATGCTAAAATAGATATCCCACCAAATTCTTATGCAATTTATTATGTAGATTTCTAAATTAACCATGCTTCTCAACAAAAAACCGACTCCCTTGAGCCGGCTCTCTCTTTATTTCTTATTCATCATGCCATACGTTAATTTGTCCGCCAACCGTGGAAACAGTTGGTAGAAACGTATACCGATCGCGGCTAACCGTGGTAAGTTAATCTCTTCTTGCTTACGCTCAATAAGTCTGACCATCTTACGAGCCACGAGTTCTGGTTTCATCATGAACCAATTGACATTGGCGACATATTTCCCTGAGGGATCTGCTAACTCAAAAAAAGGCGTATCGATAGGTCCTGGATTAACCGTCGATACCGTTATTCCTGTTCCACGTAGTTCTTGTCGCAGACTATTACTAAATCCATATACCGCATGTTTAGTTGCTGTGTATGAAGTGGATTGAGCTGTTCCAATCTTCGCTGCCATAGAAGCGACGTTCACGATCTGCCCTTCTCCTTTGGGTAGCATGTAAGATAATGCGGCTTTTGTACATCGAACGGTTCCCATGTAATTGACATCCATCATTTCACTATATTCATCTACAGACATATCAAGGATGGATTCAAATTTACCGTAGCCTGCGTTATTCATAAGCACATCTATTCTACCGTATTGTTCTATGACTTGGCTCATCGCATGTTGTACTTGATCGGTTTGCGTCACATCTACCACCATTAGCTTATGTGGACCTGATAACTTTGCACCGATGGATGCTAAGCGTCCTGAAGAACGTGCCATTAATACGGGGATAGCCCCTTGCTCAGAAATATACCTTGCAACTAACGCACCAATACCACTTGAAGCTCCTGTTATGACAACGACTTTATCTTGAAGCATGATTTCTTAATCCTCCCAACTTCAAACTGCGCAGAACAAGTATTCTTTTCTACGAAATTTGAACTCCTTAGAATGAGTTTGTTATCTCTATTCTAAGAAATCATCACTTGAATATCCAGTTCACCGATTCCATCCATCATTAAGGGGATGCTGAGTGCCTTTTTTGAAAAGAAGAGAGGATTTTCTTGAGGATTTACAATGACAGGAGGTGTAATGTCAACATTAACTCCTTGATTGAAAAGGATGGTACTAGCATTACCACTAATCATATTGCTAAGTTCTGAGATGGCGCTTTTCCCCATTTCATTCATTTTCGTTAGAATGGTCCCGCCCATCATCGCGGATACTATTTTTAATGCAACTGACTCTTTCAGACCGAATACCACATTACCTGATAATTGCCCTGTCATGCCCACTTGAATCCATATATCACCCTTAACGATTTCAATAATTTTAACTGTTAAATTACCCGTTGAAGGTGATACTCGAATGACTTGTTCAATAACGATCCTTGCGGACTCTAGAAAAGGATTAATTATTTCTGTTTTCATTTTGTAACATGCGCCCCTTTAGACTAGGCTGTTGGTCTTAGCACCAAAAGTCCCGTATATCGTTAGAATAATTATACTTTAAACCCAAAAATATGCTAGTGTTTATTGGAGCATAGCTTCATCAATAGCCCTTCAAACCTATGTTAAATATCAAAAGAAGTACTAACCTTTTATATCATTGTCTCGTTTAGGCTTATGTAATCATAAATCCACTTCTTCTTTATCGGTCTTTTACCCTATTTTTTGAATGGCAATGCTACAAAATATTAAGAATAAATGTTGAGTTTCATTGCTCTGGCCTAGTAGATCATCTATAATTTTAAATAATGGACTTATGAACGAATTAATATACAGATATAAGAATAGCTAGAGGAGGGATGACGTGAACATCAGTCAGTTAGAAACACTTGTGACCATTTCTAAGACGATGAGTTTTCGAAAAGCTGGAGAATTACTCAACCTTACTCAACCAGCCGTATCAGCTCAGATTAAAAGCCTAGAGGACGAGTTTAATACTGTGCTTGTGGATCGTAACCAACCTGTGACGTTAACAGACCGCGGTGAGGTATTCCTTGAACATTCCGAACGTATTCTATCTATCGTAGAAGAACTTAAACAACGGCTCTCTGATTTAAGCGAGACTCCTCAAGGACCTATCGTCCTTGGAACAACCACTTCAATAGCGATTCAAATGTTACCACGCGTACTTTTTTATTTTCAGGATCAATTCCCCCTCATCAAAACGACAATCCAGTCTATGTCTTCTGGCCAAGTATATACTAGCGTAGAGAACGGCCAAGTGGATGTCGGGATTGGATACCTCATTGAGCGTAATCCGAACTTAATGACGTCTGTGCTTTACTATGACACTTTTGAATTGGTCATTTCTACTAAACATCCTCTATCCAAAAATTCTGTCGCTACGATTGAAGTATTGCGCGATCTCCCCCTTATTTTGCTCACACATGATACCGTAGGCCGTAAATTCGCGGATGAGATTTTTAAGAAACATAAAATCACCCCAAATGTAGTTATGGAGCTCTCAAGTAGTGAGGAAATAAAACGGATGGTCGAATTAAACTTAGGTGCGGCTATTATCTCCAAACTATCTGTCGCTAGCGAATTACGTTTAGGTACATTGAAGATCGTTCCTCTTTTTGAGCTTGAAGTTACTCACCCCGTGGGTGTAATCTATAAATCAGGAAGATACCTGAATTCCGCAATGCAACAATTTCTGAGCGATCTCAAAGGTATGCCTGAATCGCAATTTATAAGTTCCGAATAATTCAACTTAAGGAGTGTTACATCATGAAATTTGACATTCATACCCACCATTATCGTTGTGGACATGCAGAGGGAAATATCCGAGACTATATTGAATCGGCAATCTCTTCTGGACTACAGGTCATTGGTATCTCAGATCATTCGCCCTACTTTGCTAAAGAAGAAGATATGGGTAATCCAGGCGTAGCAATGGGGAAATCTGAGATGGAAGGTTATGTACAAGAGGTACTTCAACTTAAACAGGAATACGCAGGAACGATTGATGTATTGTTAGGGATGGAATCCGATTATTTTCCAGATCATGTTGAACTTTATCGAAATACTTTTGCTAAATATCCCTTTGACTACATCATTGGATCTGTCCATCATGTGTACGAGGACAGTATTTTCAATAAGGATCAGTGGATCGGTCTAGATTCTGAACAACAGCTTTCCATCAAAAAAGAATATTACCGATTGATTCAAGGATCCGCAAAAAGTGGCCTTTTTCAAGTTCTTGGACACATAGACGCCATGAAGGGAAATTACCCTGGATTCTCCGATATCCCTGCTGCTGAGACCATTGATGAGACATTACAGGTTATAGCTACCTGCGGTGTTGCTATTGAGATTAATACATCCGGCAGAATGAAATTAAGTGGTGGATGGTACCCTTCGGATGACATTCTTGAGAGAGCACTTCATTATGGAGTAGATGTGACTTTTGGATCCGATTCTCACCATCCTAATCGTATAGGAGATGACTTCTCAAAAGTAAGCGCAAAACTCAAAGAAATTGGCTTTAAAGAATGGGTCTATTATAAACAGAAACAAAAACAAATCGTTTCACTTCTGTAATCCTATAAACAGACAAAAAAATGGACCCGTTATCAACGGGTCCTAGTTCATATATATTTTCAAAAGGGGGTTATGTAATCAGTATAACCACTCACTGTTAGAGTTACGTAACGGCTATATTTCATTTGTGTAACAAACACTGACTTAGACTGAACACCTTAACCGCATGAACTGGCATCTGTGTCCCATCTCTTCTTGGAATTGTTCGTACCCAAGTTAAACCGTTATTGATCATCACTTTTTCTGAAGCCATATTATCCTCTTGGCATCTTCCCTCGACTTGATGTAACCCAAGCTCCCGAAATCCGAATTCCAACAGAATTCTTAAAGCCTCCGTCGCGATCCCTTGATTCCAGTAAGTACGATCCAGCATATAGGCTAATGTTGCCTTAAATTGAACTCTACTCCAGTGTTGAAATGACATTAACCCTATAATTCCATCCACATTCTTAATCCTGATTCCAAAATGAATAAAACGCTCTACATCACTGTTTAAGATTTGTTCGAGCATTCTTTTTGAACCAAAATAGGAGGTGTGCTGATTATAGGCAGTGGATTGTTGCTCTCGCAGATCAGAGAGAATGGAGCCTAGTCTTGGACCATCCCTCTTTTCAATGGGTCTTAGAAATACACGTGATCCATCAAATGAAGACATATCAATCATATTTGTACCTCATCACATCACAATCCCGACGTTTTGAACGTAAATACGGTTAATTCTGGACTACACAGGAATCTAATAGGTAATTTAGTAACTCCGAACCCACGATTTACATATAACTTCATATCATTGGATTCCATCGAATAGAGTCCCTGAATATAACGTTTCGAACCTTTAGGTGTCATGACTGCCCCCATGAAGGGTAATCGCACTTGCCCCCCATGGCTATGCCCTGATAATTGGAGATCAAAAGGATACGTTGCCGCAGTGTCTGCATAATCCGGTTCATGCATAAGCAACAGGGAAAATGTCCCTTCTGGAACACCCTTTAATGCTTCTTCTGGGTTAGGTCTTCCAATTAAAAGGTCTTCTAATCCCACGATGGCAATCATACTTCCTTCTTTTTTTACGATAACATGTTTATTCTGAAGTACAATAAATCCTGAAGCCTTCAACATACGAATGACTTCACCTGGCTGTCCCCAATGATCATGGTTTCCTAGAATGGCATACTTACCTAATGGCGCATGAAGTGAAGATAAATACGGTACAGCTTGAGCTAGAGGTTCCGCACTATTGTCTACAATATCCCCTGTGAAACAAATGATATCCGGCGATTGACTTGTTATGGTTGCCATTAAACTCTTAATATCCTTCTCGTGAGTATGAAACCCTAGATGCAGATCGCTAAATTGAACCACTTTTAACCCATCAAAGGCAGCGGGTAATCTTGCAAATTCAAGTTCCAGTGACTCAATCGATAGATGTCGAGGTTCCCATAAACTTGCATATCCACCTGTAATTAAACTAGCACCTATCACTGTTGTTGCACTATAACGAAGAAATTGCCTTCTCGTCATCTTCATTTCGCTCCAGTTCTTAGTTGAACGAATTCCAGAGGGTATTGAAGACGAAGATGAAGATGAGTCCAGAGGCTTCTCTTGTTTCGTCATGATGTCACAGCCCCCAATACATAAATTAAATTAACTACCCTGAATTTGAAAAGTATACTGAATCACATCACCATTAGAATAAGCTTCTGAGATACCCATTTGTTGAATAGCTAGCTTGGATACAATGATACATGTCAGTTCAACAGTGAACTTTCTATCAAAGGGAAACGGCGATAGTTCCACTGTATTCACATTCTTCCAGTGTGCTTGAATGATGTTGCCACCCGTACAGTCGAATTCATCAGACATGGGAAAGCCTTCACGCCACCAAGGAAATTCGTGTTCTTTGTCTGCTCCAGGTTCATTTAAACATAAATAGAGCGATAAATCATCACAGAACCTCAATACGTTTAGATCATAGACAAGATCACTATCGGTTTCTAAATCTGTTATTCCTAGCTCTAATTGAATATATTTTCTACGATTCTGTTCTTGCTGCATATACTTTCTGAGAGCAGGATGCTCGATATTAGCTTGGTTCAAAAGTCTGTCGTAATGCATACTGCATAGAAGTGCTGCATATGGACTTTTTAACTGGATTTCGTCCAGTCCTTTACTATAAAAGGTTAATTTCGTAGCAATCGGGAAATCTAAAAATGTATAAGGTGCATGCAAAGCATCATTTAAAAAGGGGTCATCATCTAGATCAATCCAACCTCGGTCATGATCTTTCACGGCATAGACAGCTTCATTCCATCGTTTATTACTTCGAAATATAGTCGAATTCATTGCTGCAGCAAACTCTCCCGCAAGTAATCCATGTTGGTGCTGGTCAACCATAACCCAGTCTTCTTTACGTTCTCTGCATATCATATGAATTCCTCCTAGCAGATTTAGTTTACCGGTGATGTTCAAACCATGATATCGCATAATTCACTAGATCGTTTTGTCTGGATAGCAGGCAGGAAGCCATACCTACGTTCCCACGTGTGTACAGTTCGGAGCAATTCCGCTCGAAATCTGCACCCACTATATGAAAATCATCCGATGTAAAGTTGATATCTTGAAAGGATACCCACTCTGTATTGTGTTTACCCTGGATTGGCGCTTTGGACTCAATCTCCTTCTTACCTCGATATGCGCAACGATATTCCGCTAGATGAAATGATGTATTGTTGCTATGATCCGTACCTAATAAGAGCACATATGTATCCACCTCTGCCATTCTAGCAAGTGGTGAGCTCTCACCTAGACTGTAATCTAACGGATGAGACTCCGTAATATATGTAGCAAGTCTACCCCTAGCTGCGAAAGATACATGGGGATGAGCACTACGATAAACACCCGACTGTTTACGAAAAATTTCAGGAATAATACCCATGCCTCTAGTAACTGTGAAATCAGGATCATATGGAGGCATGCTCTCACGTATAAGACCCCACCATCGAGGATCTGCAGGAGGATTCATCCACGTCTCTGGATCTGTCAGGTTCCCTGATTGAGTGGGCATTATAAGTGTTCCTTCTTTACCCAATAGATTCTCTAAAGCTAGAATAACAGCTTCCGCACCTCCAACGATCCATCCACCAATACTTTTCATAGAAGAATGAACGAGTAAGTTCATCCCACGACGTACTCCGAGTTTATCACAATCTATCATGATATCGGTACTCGTTACCGGTCGATCAATAATCAATACGATCCCCTCCAGATCACTCTTATTATTTACAAATAACACCTCCACGAGTATCGCAGGGATGCGATTCGTGGAGGTGTCGTATTAGCGTAGCTACAATATGCTATTTATTATACTCCTAACCAACGCTTAAACATATGCTTGGTTGTGTCTTTATTCATCTCTGCTATAGAGGTTGTTAGAGGAATCCCTTTGGGACATGAACGGACACAGTTCTGTGAATTCCCACACCCATCAATACCGCCGTCCTCCATTAACATGTCTAAACGTTCCTCTTTATTCATTTCCCCAGTAGGATGGGCATTAAAGAGCCTTACTTGTGAAATAGCTGCAGGACCGATGAAATCCGTCTTCTCATTCACGTTAGGACAAGCTTCAAGGCATACTCCGCAAGTCATACACTTTGATAATTCATATGCCCATTGCCGCTTCTTCTCAGCCATACGAGGTCCGGGGCCTAAATCATACGTACCATCAATCGGGATCCAAGCCTTCACTCGCTTGAGTGCCTTAAACATACGATTGCGGTCAATCACAAGGTCACGCACAACCGGGAATGTACTCATCGGTTGTAACCGTACTGGTTGCTCAAGATTATCAATAAGTGCTGCACACGCTTGACGTGGTTTACCGTTAATAACCATCGAGCAGGCACCACATACTTCTTCTAAGCAATTGGATTCCCAACATACAGGAGCAATATCTTTCCCTTCACTAGTTACCGGATTACGTTGAATCTCCATCAATGAGCTTATAACGTTCATACCAGGACGATACGGAATCTCAAACTCCTCTGTATAAGGCTTAGAATCCGGCGCATCCTGACGAGTAATAATAAACTTAACATTTTTTTGTGATACAGATGTTTCCGCCATATTAGTTCCTCCCATATGTTTTTAAGCGCCACTACCGATACTTAATTCATCGATAATATTAACGTTACTTTTCCTTCGAATAGTCACGAATCCGTGGTGGAATCAAAGATACATCAATCTCTTCATACGAGATTTGTGGTCCTTCAGGTGTCCACTTCGCTTTCGTAGTCTTCAGGAACTGCTCGTCATTACGCTCAGGATAATCTGGCTTATAGTGAGCACCACGACTCTCATTTCGCATCAAGGCACCCAACGTCATCGCGTGTGCAAGCTCTATCATATTCCATAGTTGACGAGTAAACGCTACACTTGGATTATTAAATCGGGATTTATCGTTCATGTTAATATTCTTGTAGCGTTTCTTTAATTCTTTAATCTTCTCAATCGTAGCTTCGAGCTTGTCATTATAACGTACAACCGTCATGTTATTCGTCATCCACTCACCTAGTTCTCTGTGCAGAACATAGGCATTCTCCGTTCCATTCATAGCAAGGAGATTCTCATACTTGTCTGTCTGTTCTTTCTTATAACGATCATATACCGCAGTAGGTATATCTTCCGCTCTCTTCTTAAGGCCTTTGATATATTCAACTGCTTTAGGTCCAGAAACCATACCTCCGTATATAGCGGATACAAGTGAGTTAGCTCCAAGACGATTCGCACCATGATATTGATATTCACACTCCCCGGCTGCAAATAGCCCTGGAATGTTCGTCATCTGATTGTAATCCACCCACATGCCACCCATTGAATAATGGACTGCCGGGAATATTTTCATAGGAATCTTTCGAGGATCATCACCCATGAACTTCTCGTAAATTTCAATAATACCACCTAATTTAACATCCAGTTCTTTCGGATCTTTGTGGGAGAGATCAAGATAGACCATGTTCTCACCATTGACTCCAAGACCCATATCTACACACACATGGAATATTTCGCGAGTTGCGATATCACGTGGTACTAAATTTCCGTAAGCAGGATACTTCTCTTCAAGGAAATACCATGGCTTCCCATCTTTATACGTCCAGATGCGCCCACCTTCACCACGTGCAGATTCCGACATCAAGCGAAGCTTATCGTCTCCAGGGATCGCCGTTGGATGAATCTGAATAAACTCACCATTCGCATAATATACCCCTTGCTGATACACTGCACTTGCTGCAGTACCTGTATTAATAACCGAATTCGTAGTCTTACCGAAAATAATACCAGGTCCCCCACTTGCTAAAATAACAGCATCCGCAGCAAACGTATGAATCTCCATGCTCTTCAGATCTTGTGCACAAATGCCACGACATACTCCATCATCATCAATAACAGCGGATAAGAACTCCCAATTTTCATGTTTGGTTACTAAGCCTTCAGCCTCATAGCGACGAACTTGCTCATCAAGTGCATACAATAACTGTTGCCCTGTCGTAGCACCCGCAAAGGCTGTCCTATGATATTGCGTTCCACCGAAGCGCCGGAAGTCCAGAAGTCCCTCAGGCGTACGATTAAACATAACCCCCATCCGATCCATCAAGTGAATAATTCCAGGTGCTGCATCGCACATCGCTTTAACTGGAGGCTGATTGGCTAAGAAATCTCCACCATAGACGGTATCATCGAAATGCTCCCATGGTGAGTCTCCTTCCCCTTTGGTGTTAACAGCCCCGTTGATTCCGCCCTGAGCACATACGGAGTGAGATCTCTTTACGGGAACTAGTGAGAATAAGTGAACATGTGTACCTGATTCTGCTGCTTTTATGGTTGCCATCAATCCAGCTAACCCGCCGCCCACAATAATAATATTTGCTGTTGCCATGTAGGTCACCCCTTAACTTAAGACTGTCTTCCATGATTCTATAAAGTTCAAAGCGGTCTGGAACTCAACATTTCGGAAAGCAATTAGTGACAAGATGAATAATACCGATACGATAGCGAATAATCCCATACACATCATTGATGATACGCGTTGTGCACGTGGTCCTACAGTAATTCCCCAGCTGACTAAGAAAGACCAGATCCCATTAGAGAAATGGAACGCCGTGGAAATAACACCGATTAAATATAGAATAAACGTAACAGGATTCATAACTACTGCATGTATAATACCACCCAATTCTTCATGTGTAACATTTCCTAAGGCTACTTGAACTCGTGTCTCATACACATGCCAAATGACAAACATAAAGGTTAGGACACCTGTAACACGTTGAAACAAGAACCGCCAGTTGCGTCCATAGTTATATGATCCATTATTCGGTTGTGATTGATAGGCGAGATATAAACCAAATACACCATGATAGAGCAAGGGTAGCCAAATTAGAAACAGCTCCATGAACAATACGAGTGGTAGACCATTAAGAAATGCTACCCCCTCATTAAACTTCTCAAGTCCCCCTTCAAATGCACCGAAATTCGTCACAAGATGCTCTAAAATAAAGAAACTCAGTGGGATCACTCCGAGAAGCGAGTGAATCTTTCTAGCATAGTAACCCTTCATAAATGACTAATCCCCTTTCCAATAACAGCGTTTTCAAATATCTTTGTTAATAAAACATATACGGACGTGATAAAAGCCGCAGAAAGCGACTAAAACAGCCACATTTCTTAATAATCTGTGAACAACTTGTGGCACTTTTCATGTTACTCCTTTTTAGCTTATAATGGAATTGCAATATAATTATTATTAGTTATAACATAAGCGCATAAGCGAATGAATTGATGTTCCGGTAAAAATGAGATGAGTGAGGTGTACTATGTTTGAAGCGTTAGATGTGTTTGCAATCGTTGTGGAGCAGTCCAGTCTCAATAAGGCTTCTAAGTTACTGAACCTTTCTCAACCCGCTCTATCACGTAAAATTTCCAAGTTAGAGAACGATCTTGGGGTAAATCTATTTCACCGTCGTGGTAAGCGATTAGAATTGACCTCGATCGGACATTTAACTTATACCTTTGCTCTTGAGCAAAGAAAGCTTCAACAACAATTCTTGCGAACATTATCTCAGCATAAAGATGGAAGTCAGATCTCTGTCACTCTTGGGGCAAGCCTAACTACAATTCAAACAACGCTTCCACCACTGATCAATACTTTTATGGAGAAGCATCCCACTGCAGAAATCAAACTTGTTACAGGTAGAACGCATGAAATTGTTTCAGCACTCCGTGAGAAGAAGATCGACGTTGGAATTGTTGCTTCATCCATCCACGAAAGAGGCTTAAACTGTATCCCTTTATTTGAAGATCACTTGGAATTAGTTCTACCAAGACAACACCCCCTTGCCGAATCACCAGCCATTCATATGAACGATTTACATGAGACACCCATGATTATTTTCTCAAGTGGGACATGGTATCGTAAATTAATGGACGACTTATTTGAGAATACGGGTATTATGCCTGATATTCGAATGGAGATCGACTCGTTTGAAGCGATTGTCCGCTTATTACCTACTTGTAAAGCTGTAACATTATTACCCAAATCTTATCTACATCAACAACTTATTGACGATAATGATCTCAAAGTTATTCATATCCCTGATCTCAAAGAAACACGACGAACGACATCCTTAATCTATGGTGAATATACCGAGTTAAGTAAGGCTGCACGGCAATGGATCGAAGAAACAGAATCCTTATTTAATCGCCTAGATTTATGATTTTTATGATTTCACCAAAAAAAGAAACACAGAGAAGGTCAAGGATAATCTCCTTGACCTTCTCTGTGTTTTACGTTCGCATTTTTTTGAGAAATTAGCTACCTCTACCGAAAGTGGTTCTATTCCTATTTAATTGTCATCCATGAGTTCATTCTCAAAATTTTCAATATTCTCGTTAGACCCGATAATGACCATAATATCGCCTGCTCGAACCTGATCCATTGCTGTAGGCGCCACAATAATGCCAGTTGATCTATGCAAAGCCACGATGCTACAGCCAAATCTAGTACGAATATTTATCTCTGTGAGTGTCTTACCATCAAGACATAACGGAGCGTTCATCTCTACAATGCTGTAATCTTTCGAAAGTTCAATATAATCCAGTAAGTTCGGAGTTACCAGTTGATGTGCAACCCGAATGCCCATATCTCGCTCAGGGTACACTACTCGATCTACTCCTAGTTTCTCCAATGCTCTTCCGTGAAGAACAGAGATCGCTTTAGCAACGACTGTCGTTACTCCTAAATCTTTGAGCAGTATGGTTGCAAGAATACTCGTCTGGATGTCTTCTCCGATAGCCACAATACCACAATCGAAATTACGAACACCTAACGATTTCAGCACTTCTTCATCTGAGGCATCTGCCACAACAGCATACGTCAGTAACTCACTCATATCACTTACAATCTCTTCATTTCGATCGATCCCTAGCACTTCATAATTCAGTGCCATAAGTTCTTGAGCAATAGAAGACCCGAACCGCCCCAATCCAATAACGACAAACTGCTGTTTCTTCATCTCTCTTTCAATACTCCTTTAATCATCTCAATTTCTCTTCTACCCTATAATAATTTTACCCTCTGGATGACGATATAACTCTTTGCCTTTCTTCGGACCCAGTGCATATGCCAGTGTAAGTGGTCCAAGGCGACCTGCAAACATCGTTAGACTTATCAGAATTTTACCCGCTAAGGTCAGATGTGTTGTTAATCCCATCGTTAACCCTACTGTACCAAATGCAGAAGTTGTCTCATACAATATCATTAGAAAACTACTGTCTTCTGTCGTAGAAAGTATCATCGCTACACTCATTACAAGCAAAAGTGCAACTAGTGTAATCGTGAGCGCTTTAAATATACGTTCTTGCGCAAACCGGTAGCGAAACAATACGATGTCATCTCGTCCACGTAACATGGAGATCACAGCACCAATAATAAGCGTAAACGTTGTTGTCTTGATCCCACCTCCAGTAGATCCTGGAGAAGCCCCAATGAACATAAGTATAATCATAAAGAATTGAGATGCCTGTCTCATATTACCCAGATCAAGCGTATTCGCACCTGCAGTTCTTGGTGTAACCGATTGGAAGAGGGAGCCAAGGATTTTGCCACCCCAATTTAACGACCCTAATGTTCTTGGATTAGAATACTCGAATACAAATATAACAATGGCTCCGAACACGATTAGAAAGGCTGTCATGGATAGTACTACTTTTGAATGTAAAGATATCCTACGCGTCTTTCGGAAATCGACCATGTCAGATAGAACAATGAATCCAATTCCTCCAGATACAATAAGGAACATCACCACAAAGTTGACGATTGGATCATATACATAACCTGTAAGGCTACGGAAGTCACCGAATAGATCAAATCCAGCATTGTTAAACATTGAAATGGCATGAAAAATACCAAAATATAAAGCTTTTCCAAAGGGCATATCTACTGCCCATCTTACAGTTAACAGAACAGCAGCTGATCCTTCGATAATAAGAGAAAAGAGTAATACTTTTCGAATCAGTCGTACTATTCCTTCCATTGAGCCCTGATTCATCGCTTCTTGAAGGAGCAAACGGTCACGTAGGGATATCTTCCGTTTCAACACAAAGGCGAATAACGTAGCCATCGTCATAAATCCAAGTCCGCCCACCTGAATGAGCATAATAATGACCACTTGCCCAAATGTGCTGAAGAACGTCCCCGTGTCCTGCACGACTAAGCCCGTAACGCAAGTCGCTGATGTTGCTGTAAACAATGCATCAATGAAGGCGAGGGGTTTACCCGTCGTATTCGATATGGGTAAGGTTAACAATACCGTTCCCAGTAGTATAATGGTAGCGAAACCAATAACTAGAATTTGTGGAGGGGATAATCTGAACCAACTATACTTCCATTTCACACGCTTCACCCCTTTTTAAATCAACAAAAAAAGACACTGGAAATCCAATGCCTCTCGGTTGGTTCCTGCTTGCATATCGCCTACGAGGTTAGCTGACGGATTCGGGTATGCACAGCTTACCCTATTCGTTCATTCAACAACGAAATTCACCCCACAAGTAGATAGACTAAATCGTCTCTACAAGAAATGGTTCCCCCGTATTTCATATGAAAATTTGGCGCATTATTAAATTGCATTCCGATTATAATCTTTATCCAGTAACTGTACAAATTGATTTTCTGGACAAATGACTGGATATGGGTTAAATATAAGCGAAAGAACGTATCAGAACAGTGGTTCTCTCTCCATAAGTATGATTACCTTCTTATTCATCTGCTTTGCACCATTTCGAGTTACATTTGCTGGATTTACCGCTAGAAGCTATGCTATGTTATCGTTACTTATAAGAGCATCTAACGAAGTTTATGTTTTCGATGTAAGTTTTTACGAAGTATTACCAAGGAGTAGCGCTCAAAAACTTTAAGTTTATGCTTTCGATGTAAGTTTTTACGAAGTATTACCAAGGAGTAACGCTCAAAAACTTTAAGTTTATGCTTTCGATGTAAGTTTTTACGAAGTAATTCTAAGAAGTAGCGCTCAAAAACTTTTAGGAGGAAATTAAATGAATTCTACGGGACAACCTTTGAAACTTAATATCAACTATAAGGTTCTCGGTCTATGTGGGGTTATCGGTCTGATTCTGTTTATGATATTGCAAGTATTCCCCAGCACCGCATCCGATACACTGGAGCAACCAAGCAAAGAATTAATCACTAAGGATCAAGCAAGAATCGCGGCCACACAATATGCTGAGTCACAACTTCACATTCATGTATTGAGTCAACCCGATGATACTTTGGTCACCTATCAATCTGACTCAGATTTATATGGTTATTTATCTAAAGAGAAGTTAATGGAGAAATACAATACTACTTTCGATCATAAATATCCAACCGAAGTTTACCGCGTCCGTCTGAAAGAAGGTAATACCAATAACTACCTTAATATAGATGTACATATGAATACAGGAGATATCGTATCCTTTTCTCAGAAGAAGAACTCGCCCCTTATTGAACCTACAGAGGAATCGATCAGTACAACAAATAATGTAAGACTTGCAGAACAATGGCTAACCCAATTAGGATATGATTCAAAGACTCTCCAGATCACAGAAAATAAAAAATCGACCCTTACCTATTCGGACTTAAATACTACGATTGGCGAGGCCGTATTACAATTGAAGTTCACTTTCGGATCAGACAGGATCGTCTCCTTTGAACCTTCCTTTTCGATTCCGTCAGAACATACATCTTATGTAGAAAAAGAACACACCAAAGCCGTTTGGATGACCATGCTCGGATATGGACTCCTCACTTTAGCGCTTGGCATACTTGCTATTGTATATAGCGCAATAACGAGAAAGCATACCTCTTTTGTTCGAGGAATATTCCTGAGTTCATTCTATTTCATTGTCTCCATGCTAAGCACATTAAATATGTTGCCCGCCTTGGAAGCCGAGGGACTGACGGGATTAAGTCTAACGTTCGGGTTAATATTCCAGGGTCTCCTTACCTTAGTTATGGCTGCGTTATTGTACTTCTCACTTGTTGGTGGAGATGGCTTATGGCGGAAGGAAACAGGACTTAATCCTTGGCCACGTGCAAAAGAAGCCGGGTATGGTAAATTTGTTCTTCATAGTATGTATGTCGGATATTTATGGGCCCTCATCTTGTTAGGAGTTCAATCCGTCATCTTTTTAATACTCGGTCTGACGCTTCATAGCTGGTCTACGACGGATGCTAGTCAATCCCCGATTAATATGGTATACCCTTGGATTCTACCGCTCATGGCATGGGTAGCTGGAATTTCAGAAGAAGCTGTTTATCGTTTATTTGGGATTAGGATGATGCAAAAGATCGTTAAGAATACCTTCCTAGCGTGTCTCATTCCATCCCTCATCTGGGCGTTCGGCCATACGCTTTATCCTATCTATCCCGTTATTTCAAGACCTATAGAACTAGTCGTTATCGGCTTACTCTTCAGCTTTATATTTCTACGCTATGGCTTTATTGCAGCGATGTTCAGCCATGTTGTGTTCGATAGCATCTTGATGGGTTTCAGCTTACTCACCCTGGAGGACTCCACTAGTATTACAGCAGGTGTGGTGTCTATGGTCATGCCCTTCATCGTTGCGTACGTAATTTATCTTGTCTACTCCAGAAGAAAGAGACTCACCACTGATTAAGACGGTGTCCTATCTCGGACGGAATTATAAGATATAGCGTATCAAGCGATACGTATCCTGCTTATTTTCAAGAAAAAAAAGAGAAGCCGTATGTTACGACTCCTCCTGAAGTGCTGCAATAATCTGAGAGGCGAGTTTCTCGCCAATAGAGAGAGGCCGGAAGTCTTCGACACTGGCCTCTCTTATTTTTTTGAGAGATCCGAAATGCTTCAACATCAGCTTACGCCGCTTTTCTCCTACCCCCGGTATAGCATCGAGCTGTGAGGTAACCATAGATTTACCCCGTTGTTCACGATGGAACGTAATCGCAAAGCGATGTACCTCTTCCTGAATGCGTTGTAATAGATAGAATTCTTGACTATCACGTGGCAGTGTAATCACCTCTGCAGGTTCACCAATCATCAACTGTGAGGTTCTATGCTTCACATCCTTAACGAGTCCGCATACAGGAATAAATAAACCTAATTCATTCTCAAGTACGTCCATCGCCGCAGATATTTGACCCTTCCCACCATCCACAACGATCAAATCTGGCATTTCTAGGTTTTCCTTCAATACTCGTTCATATCGTCTTCGAATCACTTCTCGCATCGTATTATAATCATCGGGTCCATCGACGGTACGAATTTTGTATTTCCGATATTCTTTCTTATCAGGTTTACCATCTATAAATACAATCATAGCTGAAACAGGATTCGTTCCCTGAATATTGGAATTATCAAAAGCTTCAATGCGATGTAATGAATCAATACCAATCGCTTCACCTAAATTGGCTGCGGCAATGGAAGTCCGCTCTTCATCACGCTCGATAAGTCGAAACTTCTCATTCAGAGATACTCTAGCATTCTCAGCTGCCATCCCTACCATCTGTTTCTTCAACCCTCGTTGGGGTACATATACTTTAATACCCAACCATTCTTGAAGTGCAGCCACAACGTTAGCCGCCTCGACGCTACCTGATAGTAGAGAAGCACGTGGATCATTCTCAGTTGAAGTAGCTTCAACATCGGATATCTCACTACCAGAACCTTCGATTACATTCCCCTCTTCGATATTAGACTGAACATCACCCTCATCTTCGGCAACATTTCCATCCGCGTCTATTATCTCTTCCTTAACTTCTGCTGTGTTCAGCTCTGGTAATAGGATTTCTTGAGGTAATGCCGGGTTATCACTGTAATACTGAGTAACGAAAGTCATGAAGTCGCTATACGCTTCCCCATAGAACGGGAACACCGAGGCGTGACGCTGAATCATTTTACCTTTACGCATATACAGAATTTGAACACACATCCAACCTTTATCTACTGCAAATCCAAGTACATCACGATCTCGCGTATCTGAAGTCGTAATTTTCTGCTTCTCCATAATGGCATCGATGTTCATAATCTGATCTCGAAGTTCTTTCGCTCGCTCGAAATAAAGTTCCTCTGAAGCTTCCAACATCTTGCGTTGTAGTTCCTTCTTAATAATTTCATGCCCTCCACTAAGAAAAGAGCTAATCTCTTGTGTAATCTGATCATACGATTGTTGGGTTACTTCTTTCTCACAGGGTGCTAAACATTGTCCCATATGATAATAAAGGCATACTTCCTTCGGCATAGCTCCACATTTACGTAATGGATACATACGATCCAACAATTTCTTAGTCTGCTGGGCAGCATAAGCATTCGGATAGGGGCCGAAATACTTCGCCTTATCCTTCAACACACGTCGCGTCACTTCTAATCGAGGATGAAGTTCGTTCGTAATTTTAATATATGGAAATGTCTTATCATCCTTTAATAGGACATTATATCTCGGTTGATGGCCTTTAATTAGATTACATTCAAGAATCAGTGCCTCCATATTACTTCCTGTTACGATATATTCGAAGTCTCGAATTTCGGAGACAAGCATCTGAGTTTTACCATTGTGACTTCCTGTAAAATAAGACCGAACCCGATTCTTAAGAATCTTGGCCTTTCCTACGTAAATAATGGTACCATCCCTATTCTTCATCAAATAGCACCCCGGGAGATCCGGCAACAAGGCTAGTTTATTGCGGATATGATCCTGTGCCTTCTCTATCTCTTTCGTAGAATTAATCAGGTCATCCATTTGATGTCATAACCTCCCCCAGTAAATACTATATATATATAATGAATGATCAAGCTTATAACACGTAGCTTGATCATTTTCAGTTTAATAAAGCGCCCCCGGCTAACCGGAGGCGCTAACGTGTAGCTCACATCTTATTGATGCTTGGAAATCATGTTCTTCAGTGAATCTTTCGAATTCAATCCAACCACTTTATCTACCGGTTGACCATCTTTAAAAACAATCAACGTTGGAATACTCATTACACCAAAGCGAGATGCTGTTTCAGGATTCTCATCCACATTTACTTTAGCGATCTTCACACTATCACCTAGTTCAGAAGAGAGCTCATCCAAGATAGGAGCAATCATCTTACAAGGACCACACCAAGGAGCCCAAAAATCAACCACAACAGTTCCTTGACCTTCCACTTCCGTGTTAAAGGACTGATCAGATACATTAACAATAGCCATTATATTTCTCCTCCTTATTAGGAAAGTTCCATGAATTTAAACTGATACGTCTTTGTGGACAGTTATAAGTATAACACATTCTAACATGTAATGGAAAACATCAAAACCATTAATATACGGAAAATCTTTACAAGTTCTTTTAGAATTGAGTATACTTGGGATAACTCAGATCTAATTGTCTATGATGTTTATCATGCACAAAACTAAGATCTTTATGAGGAGGATTCAATCATGGATACAAATGTACATTTCAACGATCCAAGAGAACATGTAAATGAAGAACCCCGCGATGACTTCAAAGATTTAATGGTTGGATTTGGCGGAATGTTCGTCTTCATGGCCATTCTATTCTTCGCAATGGTAATTATCAAGTTCATCATCTCTGGCTAACCATCAATTCTTGATAAAAACCAGAAAGTGAGATCCCCTTCGAAGGGGATCTCACTTTTTTATAACAATCATTCGATTGGATTAATGTTTGCCACGTTGGTTCTCTCCGTGCAAGTTCACCACATCCACAAATGGAGAGATCCGGTCCATTAATCGTTGACCTTTGTAACCCTCTTCTCCATCCTTATTCGTGAAGCTGAGATGCTTCTCTAGCCCCTCAAGTGTGTAATTCGATGTATAAAATGTAGGTTTGCGATTCATGCGATAATTTAGGATTGACCCCATAATATGATCACGAGCCCATGGATTCAAATTCTCCGCACCAATATCATCAAAAATCAATAAATCACAATTCTTCATCATTTCTGTACTTTCCTTAAGCTTTACACTGTCCATCATTAATGATTTCAAATCCTCAACGAAATCTGGCATATAGACGATGACGCCCGTATGACCTGCAATCGCTAACTCATGTAACATGTAACTCATAAGAAATGTCTTACCCGTTCCAAAAGAACCATACAGATACAGTCCACGTGTGGACAATCCATTGTCCTTCGTCTCTTGGATATATTTAAATACTTGCTGTACAGCAGGTGCACGAAGGCGATCTTTACCCATAATTTCCACTTCTTTATAGCCTTCATTTAGCGCACGCTCGTCTACATAAAAACTACGAATACGCTTTTTCACCTGATCATCATGTTGTTTCGTTATATGAAGGGAGCAAGGAGCCTTTCGTTCGTACAGCTCAGCAGAACCATTTACGGTCTGAACTCCAAGCTTACTATAATGACCTTGAAAGTCATTTGGACAATTCGCTAGACCTGGACAGTTATCACAATTCCGTTTGTCTCCAACATACTGGTACAACCGGCTTAAGTTAAGACGTAACTTAGAATCATCCAATTCAGGATGAAGCGCTCGTAGCTCCTTAATCAACGGATTGTTGAATAGTTCGTCTTCTATGGCCTGCGACTGTCGTCGGAAAGACGGATTCTTCATCTGCTGAAGTAGTTCTCCTAAAGATTCCACGCCTCATCCCCCTTTAAATGATTGATATCATGCATTTCTCAAAATCAGCCTTGTTTCTTACTCGCTTGGATCTCAGCAGCCATTCTCATCATCTCTTCGAATTCTGCTTCAGATACCTGACCGCCTTGACTATTATCTTGAGCGACCGGAATGGCTGGCTTCATCTTGGCTTGCTTACCGTAGGTATTACGGCCACGTGCTCCACCAGATGCGGCTGCAGCTTGTTTACCTTTCACTTTAGACTGATCTTTGATATATTGTACTGCTTTCTCATACGTATTCACTTGCTTCAACAACATATTAGATGCAATAGCCTCTATGAAATTGCGATTAATTCGTTGATCCCCACCTGAAGCCAAGAGAGACATTAAATAATGTATAAGGACATTAATGACTTCACCAGGTAATTTATAACTAAGGTCAATCTTTTCAAATATATCAATTAGATTATCTGGAACTGAACCTGGAAAGAACGTTTTAAGCAATTTGGTATAAGGTTCATTCCGAAGCATCATATTATATTGATGAATATCACACTTGGATTTAAACTGCATTGGTACTTCAACATAAAACTCCATTTGCACCGCATGTTCCAATTGAAGGGACCCCTCTGGCTTCTCTTCCCCTTGTCGAATGGATACGATCTTACCAGCTAACACCTCACGCTGTTCTTTTCTTTTCTTGCCTTGACGGAAGTGTAGATTGGCCTGATGTTGCAATTCATCTAAGATGATATCACCCTGCGGTGTAAATATACCATCCTCATCTAAAAGACGACATATATCTTGAATATTCAACTCATATTTATTAACAACATAATTTACAATGCCCATTTGTTCAAAATTGAACCTAAGCTTCTCGACATGCTCTCGATTGACAGACTCTCTTGGGAATCGAAGGATAATATCAGCATAATTCAGACTGTTACTTTCTTCACCCTTTTGTAGACCCGATTGTCTTGCCGTAGAAACTTCGGATAGAGCCTGCTCTAATTCATAATCTATCACATGAGTGTTAAGTTCAAAAATCTCATAAAAAGGTACTGAAATATTTTCTTTATTCTGTGTAGCGAAAGACCACTCTTCCGGTTCTTTAGCCCACAGCTCTTCTCGTAACGAAAGCACAGCAAATTTGCCGATCTTGTCACGTAATAAAAGTGTTAAGTGTTGTGTATTAAAGAATTCTGTTGGTGATAGGGGTGCCGTTAATTCATACTCATACATATAATCATCATTCTCTGGTACATAAATCCGACTTGTTTGTAATAAACCTACCGCTTCAAGCTTCGACGCTTGCTCAATCAGAAATTTCCGACCCTTCTCACTAGGTTCCATACCTAATGTTAAGAAAAGACGGCGTTGTTGCTCTATTCTAGAATAACCGATCTTCTCTATAGGGAGCTGTTGAAACAACAGATGATAGAAACTTAGAGCGAATGCACCGACCATGGGTTGGTAGATACACTGGAGCATTCTATTGTCCAGACTGCTCAAGCAGAAATCGCGATAAACGCAGTATTGGTGGTTCTCTGAATAATGTAGAAGACTCTTTATGCGCATCTTTTACCTCCCATCTGTTTACATAGACTGCTTCTATTCTAACATAATTCTTATAGCTCGTTCGACGTATTTCGCGTATATTTTGTGATTGGACATACTTACCTGTGAATCTTTTTTCAATTCTTTGTTATATGATCTCACAACTTATTATAGCAACAGAACAGCTCTCCCTAGTGGAAGAGCTGTTCGCAATATGTATCTAATTAAAACATAGTATATCCGCCTTGACGTAACTTCTTAATTGCCCAACCACTAATATAAGCTCCAACTAACCCTGCTATTCCTGTAAGATAATCAACAATATGAAATGAACCCAGATGTGTCATAAGTGGCATACTATGATCCCACAAGGAATATATGACCACAGGCAATATGATAATAACAAACAAATAACATGGAAACCACGTTGTCTTCATTAACATATTCAGAATAAAACCAATGCCGAACATCATTACAAAAAATAATACCATTAATACGAGCACAGGGATAAATTGCATATGGGCCATTTCACCTCTTCTTTATATTGCCTTTTCTATAAAAAAACGCACAATAGTATACTCTAGTTGATAGTTTACTAGAAAAATTGTCACGAAGCAACGAACATTACGTGAATAGATTGTGTCATCGTTTGCTCTAACGCTTTTTCTTGAGTACAATGTTACCATAGCTACATGCAAGTTACCTATATTAGGAGTGATTAATGACATGAGTGAAGTCGCAACAACACTTGAAGGATGGTATTCTCTTCATGATTTCCGTTCTATTGATTGGGCTGCTTGGAAATCTGCTGATGATGAAGACCGTGCTATGGCACTGGATGAGCTTCAAGCGTTCATACAAGAATGGTCTGCTGTGGAGACTTCTCAAAAGGGAAGTAGCATTGCCTATACGATTGTCGGACAGAAGGCTGACTTTGTATTTATGCACTTGCGGGAAACGTTAGAAGAATTAAATGCAGTTGAGACTGCTTTTAACAAAACTATCTTTGCACAGTACACAACCAAAGCTTATTCCTATGTCAGCATTGTTGAGCTTAGTAATTACATGGGTAGTAATGGCGGAGATCCGATGGAGAACCCCGAGATTGTGAAACGTCTTAAACCGATTCTTCCACAGAATAAATATATCTGCTTCTATCCGATGAATAAGAAACGTGACCTTGCAGATAATTGGTACATGCTTAGCATGGAAGAACGTCGTGCTCTCATGCGTAGCCACGGATTAATTGGTCGTAGTTATGCTGGTAAAGTGAAACAGATTATTACCGGTTCTGTAGGGCTAGATGATTGGGAATGGGGAGTAACACTATTCTCAGACGATGCATTACAATTCAAAAAACTTGTATATGAAATGCGTTTTGATGAGGTTAGTGCCCGTTATGGTGAATTCGGTACGTTCTATGTAGGCAGTCTGCTTAGCGAACAATCCTTCGAAGATATGCTTAAATTATAAACTACACATCTCAATATATATAACTAGCATCATGGCCTTCTCCTATTCATCATATGGAGAGGGCTTTATTTCTATGCAAACATTAACCTGATCCTAAAAAGGATTTGTCGCTCACTATGTAGCGACAAATCCACAATAATACCTATTATTCTTGTTCCGTTTCCGTTTGTTTCCTAGAATCAAGATACTCCGCTGTTGCTACATCCCGCGCACGGCCTTTTTCCTTCAAACGCTCAATAGCTGGGAGAATCAGAATATCGACTTCTTTCTGAATCGTATAAGCCATATCGTAAGCATCCTGAGATTCCAAGTGAGAACCAACTTCCATTAATGCATTATAACGATCCAATTCATCCCTCGTAAGTAACCCACGCACTTGTACACTACAATGTCTCATATTATAGGAATCTTCCTTTTTTTATCACAAGTGTAATGCCGCCAATCGTAAACAAATATCTCATATCTACAACCTTCTTCAATTGCGCTGCATTCCAACCCTTCACTAATTTCTTACCTATAACTGCTACACCTTCACCTCTACCTAATGAGGCAACCGTACCTTTATTACTGAATTCGAATTTCTTAAGATGCTGGTTACGTATACAAGCAACCACGTTCTGCGCACAACATACCCCCTGTTGCATAGCAATCTGTGCAGTTGGTGGGTATGGCCGACCTTCAGGATTAAACATAAGTGCATTATCACCTATAATGAATACATTATCTTGACCTGGTACGCGTAAATGTTCGTCAACTTTAACTCGGCCTCTCATCGTTTCGAAGCCAGCAGCCTCAATCATACGATTTCCACGAATACCACCTGTCCAAACGACAGTAGCCGATTTGATCTCTTCACCTGTTGCTAGAAGAACACCATCCGCTGTACACTCTTTGATGGCAACTCCCATTTTGAAAGTCACACCTTTTTTGACAAGGACCTCCATGGCATAATCAACTAATTCAGGAGCAAATCCTGGTAATGCCGTTGGAGCTGCTTCAACATTATAGATATTTACTAAATTAGGATCGACATCGTATTCTTTACACAGTTTAGGAATTCGATCGGCTAGTTCAGCTACAAATTCTATACCACTGAATCCTGCGCCCCCGACTACGAAATTAATGCGTTCTTGAGCATTCTTCTCATTCTTATATTGGGCGAATTGATACTCGATATGTTTGCGAATTAGACGTACCGAGTTAATGCTACGAATGGACATGGCATGTTCAGCAAGTCCAGGAATACCAAAGCTCTCAGGCTCTCCTCCTAAGGCAATGATAAGGTAGTCATAAGAAAGTGTACCGTCTTCTAGAATAATTTTTTTCTCTTGAGGGCGAATCTCCTGAACTGCGGATTTCACCAGATCAATCTTGAATTCATCGATTAGATTCGAGATAGGAACACGTGTATTCTCTATGCTATCTGTACCTGCAGCAGGCATGTGCAAATGAGTTGTAATATAATGATAGTCATGGCGGTTAACCAATGTAACATCTGCCTCATTATATTTTAATTCTTTTTGAAGACGTTGGGCTGTTAGGATCCCTCCATATCCAGCACCCAGTATTACTATTTTCGGAATATTACTCATACTCATTCCTACTCCTTCCAAATCTCTCTTTATATAGTTATACTCATTTAACCCTAGTCAGAATGTGAAAATAAACACATTAATAGAAGGGATTTATTATATCCCTATTTTAAGATATATATCTTATCTATTTTAAACCTTTTAATTATTTTAATCAAAATGAGATTCATTCACTTTCCCCGCAATTACTACTGTTTGAGTATACACACAACTGAATTACTAGCTATTTCAAAGTGTCTTGACCAAGGTTTATATAAAAAGCCACATGAACAGTTCATAATTTATATCTTGGACGTCACATCTTTGCATTTTATAATAGAAATACTCTCTTTCAAACTTTTAATATGATATCGATCCGACTATAATGATTAAGATGAACTAAAACAAATTCACTTTTTATATGGAGGTGCTTTACCTGATGACATCCCAACCACTTGGTGATGAATTAACGGATCTAATTATAATCGGGGGCGGCCCCGCGGGTATGTTTGCTGCATTTTATTGTGGAATGCGTCAAGCATCCGTAACTCTAATCGAGAGTATGCCGCAACTCGGTGGGCAACTTGCTGCTCTTTACCCTGAGAAGTACATCTATGATGTTGCCGGCTTCCCTAAGGTAACAGCACAAGAACTTGTAGAAAATTTACAGGAACAATTGAAGTTATTCGAACCGAATGTACGTCTTGAAGAAAAAGTGGTTTCTGTCGTAAAAGAAGCAGAACGTCATTTCATCGTTAAGACAGATCAAGCAGAATATCATTCCAAAGCCGTTATTGTCACTGCTGGTGTAGGTGCATTCGAACCACGTAGACTTGAGATTGATGGCGCGGAACGTTTCGAAAAAACAAACCTACATTATTTCGTCAATGATCTAAATGCTTTTAAAGGAAAGAAAGTGTTGATTAATGGAGGAGGAGATTCCGCAGTAGACTGGGCACTTATGCTAGAACCTATTGCTGAACAAGTTACGTTAATCCACCGTCGTGATAAATTCCGTGCACATGAACATAGTGTGGAGAACTTGATGAATTCCAAAGTCAATGTTATTACTCCTACAGAAATCACGGAACTTCATGGAGATAACTACATCACTAAAGTGACTCTTTCCGATGTTAAGACAAAAGAGATACAAGAGATTGAAGTAGACGATGTTATCATTAACTTCGGCTTCATTTCTTCACTAGGTCCTATTGAGGAATGGGGAATTGCCATCGACGGAAATTCTATCATCGTAGATTCCCGTATGGAAACGAATATTCCAGGTATTTTTGCTGCAGGAGACATTACGACCTACCCAGGCAAGTTAAAACTTATTGCCGTTGGATTTGGTGAAGCTCCAACCGCTGTAAATAATGCAAAAGTATATCTCGATCCAGAAGCTCGTCTATCTCCAGGGCACAGCAGTAATATGAAACTTTAATATATCTCGAAAAAAAATGAAAAAGGTATCCATATTGACGAATCATGTTCTGACGTCAATTGGATACCCTTTTTTTTCTGTTATTCTCATGTATGTAAATGATGTACTCACACCTCCGGTTGCTTGAGATGGATCACTATTCAACGTCCAAGATCGGCATCATGATAGCATTCCAACTTAATATGCGATGTTCATTTGCTGGATCAATTTGCGCTTGTGTATTTCGGCTAATAGTAGCTTGATGAATTCACGCTCTAGTTTTAATTCTACCGCAAGATGATAGGAATCTAGCAACATCTCATCTGATAATATAGCCATCCTCCGCACGCCCTTTCCTCTTTTTTCCTAAAATCATCATATCAAACTATCAATAACAGAACAAGCGTTCTGATTATCCACAGGCAACTGTGGAAAACCTGTGCATATTTTGTGAGTAAGTGTCGTGAGGCTTATGAAACTACAGTGGGTAATGTGGATAAATGTTATACACAGGGTCAAAGTCTTTCATTTTAGAAAAAAATATTTTTGCTAGAATCCTATTCATTTAGTTAATTTATGGAAATCTATAAATAATACCCGCTCAATTGATAGATTCAACGGTAAAATTACATCCTACCTCCCATCATCATTATGAGCACTGTCTAATCCGATCTTTAATCTAGTTAAAATGTTCTTGTTTTGGAATAGATTATTGGCTTCCTCCGTAATATCAGATATACTCTAAGCAATATATGGATTTGTGATAAAGGAGGTACACGCGACTGTGGCACAGTTATTTGAAATATTATATTGGATTGCAATGGTTGGCATGTCAGCCATTCTTGCACTAACAACGGTCTTAATCTTCGCGATTGGATTTAAGTTCATCAAGAGTAAACGAAGTGTTCTAGGAGCCAGTTGTATTGCCTTCTCCATTCTTACTGCTTCCATGATTGTACTGATGGTGAATCATACATTTCTTGTACCCGCTTCGTAACATTAAAAGCCACTTCATATAAGGAAGGTTACTTCCTAATCATGAAGTGGCTTTTATTTGTGGATGGTCGTCTGCCAAACTTGATGTACAGCTTCCATAATCCAATGACATTAAACCAGAGATTTAAGTGTAACTCTTGCCCTTTAACATTTTTAACAGAAATGCGTTTAATACACGAACGACCAAATACAGTGGAATGAAGGATTAGATTAGGAAGGTCTTTGCTAAATCAAGCCAAATTCTGAAACGATCATTTAACGTTCACATGCGATTAAGTCTTTATCACGATCACTTTTCTTATTCGCGTCATAGAGAGCCTGAGAAACAAAAGGCTTGTATTTCGTTTTCCCACCTTTATTTTTGACTGAGGAAGAACGAGCTACACCACCTTTATAAACCTTATTCAACTCCGTACAATTTTTATATGTAACAATCTCTCCCTTAGCTTCTGCTATATCAGTTAAACTTAAAGTTAAAATAAGAATTAGTCCTGCAGCAAGAGAACTTACGAGTACTTTATTAATACCAACACCTCCTTTACCTTAAGTTAGGCAATTGATAGTTACTTAAGCTCTATGATAAAATCACGTATTATTATCCGCACTATACCATACGCTGGAATATTGGTGTGATCTTTAACTTATGCTACTCCACCCATAAAAATACCTCCTAAATATGTGTTATAGCTATCAACACAAGTTTGGAGGTACGTTATCCGCAATCATAAACAGTAATTGTTATGATTGCGGATTGTAATTAATCCCTACAATCCTTAATCCACAGTTATAAGTGAAAGAGCTTCATCTCTTCTCACTTTATATCGCTCTAAACCTTTCTTAACACTCGCCCTCAGGCGCTGGTTTACCTGCATCACTAGCTGTACGGAAGCTAGATCCACACCCACATGTAGCGGATGCATTCGGGTTGTTGATGGTGAAGCCACCATCCATACCAGATTCTTCGAAGTCAATTTCTAACCCATCCAGGTATTTCAAGCTTTCTTTATCAACCACAATTTTCATATCATTTACGTTCATATATATATCATTCTCTGTTTCGTCATCATCAAAACCCATGGCATAGGAGAAGCCGCTACAGCCGCCAGGTTGCACACCAAGTCGAAGGAACATATTGGGTATCTCTTGTTCCGAGAGCATCTCTTTTAGCTTATCTGAAGCACTATCGCTAATATTTATCATCGTTCAACCTCCATATTGTGTCGTAGGTCAATTATACTCCAGAACCCCCATACCCTCAAGTCAACTAACCCACAACATAATATCCGTCTCACCTACATTTCCTCTCATCCTTATTGCGACCCATTAAATGGAGGTCTATAATAGGAAAAGAGTGATCCATAGGCAAATGCCTAAAAATATTCATAAGTATGGCGAGTTTTCAGCTCGAAATGCCTACTTTTGCTATGGACAGATGGAATACAATGTCGCACAAATACTTAAGTCTATGCTTCCGATGTAAGTTTTTTCGATGATTAAACTGGAAGATATGCTACAAAAAACTAAGTCTATGCTTCCGATGTAAGTTTTTTCGATGATTAAACTGGAAGATATGCTACAAAAAACTTTAGGAGGAACTATATGTCTACAATCACTACCACAAATATAGACAACCAAATGGCTGCTATTATAGAAAAAGTACAACAAGGAGAACGTCTAACCGTTGAAGATGGTGTCTATCTCTATGAGAGTGATGATATATTGACTCTAGGACAACTAGCTAATCAGGTCAACTTACGCAAGAACGGAAAAAAAGTGTATTTCATTGAAAATATGAGTCTTTATTTTACGAATGTATGTGAATCTTATTGTGCTTTCTGTAACTTCCGTAAAGATCAGGGAGAAGAAGGTTCTTATACGCTTTCTGGTGAAGAAATGGTCGAATATGTTAATCAACATATCCATCCAGGCGTAAGAGAATTCCACATCGTTGGAGGTCACAACGCTAACGTACCTTTTCAATATTATGTAGACTCTCTACAAACATTGACAGATCATTTCCCAAATGTAACATTGAAGGCATATACTGCTGCTGAGATTGATTTCTTCACACGCATAAGTGGCCTTAGTATTACTGAAGTCCTTCAACAATTACAACAAGCAGGGTTGAAAACTCTAACGGGTGGTGGTGCAGAAATACTTTCTGATCATTATCGCGAAAAAATGAAGGTTGATAAAGCCAATGTGGAGCAATATTTAGAAGTACATCGTTCTGCACATAAGTTAGGCATGAAGACGCATACTACAATGCTATACGGATCCATTGAAAGTCATGAAGATCGTATACGCCATATGGTTCAGATTCGAGAACTTCAAGATGAAACACAAGGATTCATGGTATTCATTCCATTATCTATGCAACCTAAGAATAAGAACGCTGGTATCATGCGTCGTAATTCTGCCTACGAGGATCTCAAGACAATTGCGATCAGCCGTTTAATGTTGGATAACATCGATCACATAAAAGCCTATTTCATCAATATCGGTCCTCAGTTAACGCAAATGGCGCTAAGCTTCGGTGCTTCTGACGCTCATGGTACGATTATTAAAGAACGCATTAGTCACGCTGCAGGCGCCCTTACTCCAGAAGGTTTAACTCGTAAAGAATTAATATGGCTAATCAAAGGCGCTGGACGTATTCCGGTTGAACGCGATACATTCTATAACGAGATTGAAGTGTTCGAGTAGCAGACAAATAATTGATGTGAAACAACGAAAGGAAAACTCATTCATGAGAAAATTAGTTATTCTCGGAGGTGGTTATGGAGGGCTTGCTATTATTCAGGGCCTTCTAGACGATCACCTACCAGAAGATATTGAAATGGTATTAGTGGATCGTATGCCCTTTAAAGGTCTTAAAACAGAGTATTATGCTTTAGCTGCAGGTACTGCAACAGACTTAGAACTTCGCGTCCCTTTTCCTAAACATCCTCAACTGATGATCACATATGGTGAAGTTTCCTCCATCGATTTAGAAGGTAAAAAAGTAATTATGGAACAATCTGATGACATCATCTACGATGATCTTGTCATTGCTCTAGGGTGCACAGACCGTTATCATGGGATCGAAGGTGCCGAACAATTCACATGTAGTATTCAATCCTTTTCTAATACGCGTAAGACCTATCAACAACTGAATGATGTGAAACCTTACGGTAAGGTCAACATTATAGGAGGAGGGCTCAGTGGTGTGGAACTAGCCGCAGAATTGAGAGAAAGCAGATCTGATCTGAACATCTCGATTCTCGATCGGCATGACCATGTGCTCTCGGCCTTCCCTTCTAAATTGTCTATTTATGTAGAGGATTGGTTCCAATCCCATAGCGTAAATACTCATCATCATGTGTCGGTTGATCGTATAGAAAATGGGGCAATCTATAATGGTACAGAAATCATCACTAGTGATGCAACCGTATGGACAGCCGGAATTCAACCTGTCCGCATCGTGCAGGATCTTCAAGTTCCGAAGGACTCTGGGGGACGAATTATTCTGAATTCATATTCACAGATCGCTGAACATCCAGAAGTTTACGTCATTGGTGACTGTGCAAGCCTACCGCTCGCGCCAAGTGCCCAAGCTGCTGGTGCTCAGGCTGAGCAAGTTGCGAAAGTAATGCATGCATTATGGCGGGGAGAAACTCCAAAGTTGCAGCCTTTCCATTTAAAAGGAACCCTTGGGGCTCTAGGAAAGAAAGCAGGCTTCGGACTAATGGGCAAAACATCCGTTATGGGTCGCGTTCCTCGCTTACTGAAAAGTGGCGTTCTTTGGAAGTCGAAACGACACTCTGGTTAATCTAAATCTAGGTCATCCCAAGCTTCTGCTTCCTTGATCTTAGCGATGATGGCATCATATAATTCATCTGCGCTATCTGCTGTGATAATTTCTCCATCTACCATAGCGTAGGGCATCATGTAACATTGGCCACAATTACTCAAACATCCATATTCAACAACGTCATAATCTGGATTGGATTCTAACTTTTCCATAACTATATCTGTATCAAAATGCATATTGTTTGTACAAAATTCAATAATGGGTCTCAATTCTAATGCACCTCTTTACTTATCTATTTTATTTTTGTGTTCATTTGTAATATAATGATGTGAGGAAGGAGTTGAACACTATGAGTGAAAACGCACAAGGCACCATGTACGATGAGGTATTAGACGTATTAGATAAGCTTCGTCCATTCCTTCAACGCGATGGCGGTGACGTAGAATTGGTCGATGTCGAAGACGGTATCATAAAGCTAAGATTAATGGGTGCATGCGGCAGTTGCCCAAGCTCCACCATTACTTTGAAAGCCGGTATTGAACGTGCTCTCCTAGAAGAAGTTGAGGGCGTAGTAGAGGTTGTTCAAGTATTTTAATCTAAATTCTTAGAGAAATCTTCTTTATATTTTGAGAAAGTCTTGGCCTTCGTGATAAGCGAGGCCAAGACTTTTTTTTATTATAAGAAAGTTTAAGTTTCACCTGAATCCAGTTCATAATTGCCGCTACATCTAAATCATCATTATATCCAGGGACGAATGGGATCTAATCCTCCCGTAATATCCATAATATTACCTGTAATGAAGTCGGAGTCATCCTGACACAAGTACTGTATGACACGCGCAATGTCTTCTCCACTACCCGGTCTTCCATTTGGCGTCTCAAGGTCTTCTATCCCTTCAACTTCCGCAATAGACTTCTCCTTGTTCATCCCTCTAATATCTCCGGGACACACCATATTAACGGTTATCCCATAGGGTGCTTCTTCCACAGCTAAAGTTTTGGTAAAAGAGACCAGCCCTGTCTTCGCCGCTGCATACACTGCACGATGTGGCCAAGCTCTTGCTTCCCCTGCATGTCCAAATCCAAAGTGAATAATTCTTCCCCACTTCTTCTTTCTCATCGAGGGAATCACCATATGATCCAGGAGCATTGCACCGATCAAATTACCTTGCATCAGAGAAATGATCTCAGCATGCGTATATTCTGCAAACAATCGTCGTTCCCGAACAAAAGGACCCGCATTATTTACAATGATATCTGTACCTCCAAAATGATCATCTACTTGATGAATTAACCCTTCAAGTTGTTGTGGATCGGAAATATCGGCTTGTACAGCAATACATTGAACACCTTTTAGTTCAATCTTGGCTCGTAACTCCTCTGCCTCAATAGCACTATGGACATAATTCAGAACAATATTACATCCTTGATCTGCCAATGTGAGTGCTGTTCTTTTGCCCAACCCCTTCGCACTTCCCGTAATCAGGGCTACTCTCCCATTCAAATCCTTTTCCTCCTCAATGAGTGGTCATACCTTAATTATAGAAGATTTAACAGTCCTCTACAAATATAATCCCGTTGAACCAATATGGCTCCTCGGGATTATATTTAAAAACATGATGAATATACTCATTGAAGTGCAAGGATAAGCTTCTTAGAATGCTGGAACTACAGCGCCTTTGTATTCATCCTCAATAAATTTCTTAACATCATCGGAAGTGAGTACTTTCGCTAACTTCTGAATCGCTTCAGAATCTTTATTATCTGGACGAGCTACTAGAATATTAGCATATGGATTATCTTTTCCTTCAATTAACAACGCATCCTTAACGGGATCCAAGCCCGAATCAAGAACAAAGTTGGTATTAATTATAGCCAAATCTACCTCATCCAATTGACGTGGGAGAATCGCTGCATCATGTTCCGTTATTTCAAAATTTCTTGGATTCTCTGTAATATCACTTATTTTAGATTCCACTGCTTTTGGATCTTTCAGTTTAATCAGACCATTTGCAGCAAGGAGACTGAGTGCACGTCCGCCATTGGTTGCATCATTTGGAATCGCAATATGAGCACCATCTTGAAGCTCATCTATCGACTTAAGCTTAGTGGAATAAGCGCCAAGGGGTTCAATATGAACCGCTACGACGGATACAAGATCCATCTTACGTTTGCCATTTTCGCTATCCAAGTATGGCTGATGTTGGAAAAAGTTAGCATCCAATTGCTTCTCAAATAATTGTGTGTTCGGTTGAACGTAATCATTAAATTCAGTGATTTCAATTTTGACTCCTTCTTTTTCTAAAGCGGGTTGAATATGTTTCAGAATCTCAGCATGTGGTACAGATGTTGCCCCAATTTTTAACGTATCTGATGATGAAGATGATGAATTACCACAAGCAGAGAGAACCGCAACTAGTGAAAGACTTAGAAAACCAAGTGCCCATTTTTTCATTTTTCATTCCCCTTTTCTTCAATATGAATAATGTGGTATATATGCGACCGAATATGATATTCGGTTATTACCTTAATCCAAACATCTTTTATTTTCTTGTAAAATGACGAACCAGTCGATCTCCTGCCATTTGTAGTAACTGTACTAATATGACCATTAAGAACACAGAGATCAGCATGACTTCCGTTTCATATCTGTAGTAACCATATCGAATGGCTAAGTCTCCTAGACCTCCACCACCAACCTGACCCGACATAGCAGTGTAAGATACGAGAGTAACGATAGTAATCGTCATCGCTGCAAGTAGACCTGGTCTTGCTTCCGGAAGTAGCACACGAAGGATGACTTGCCGTGTAGATGCTCCCATTCCTTCCGCTGCTTCAATTACTCCTCGATCCACTTCCCCAAGCGCTGTCTCCACAAGTCTTGCGAAGAAAGGTGCCGCTCCTACAACAAGTGGAGGAATCGTACCTAGAACACCCATTGATACCCCAACAATTTCTCTAGTCACAGGGATCATCGCTACAATTAGAATAATGAAAGGTACTGATCTTAATATGTTAACTACGAAAGAAAGTATCGAATACAAAAAGTGTACTTTTCGTGAAGGGGATCGAGCCGCTAGATAAAGAATGACACCCAATGGAAGACCCAGTATAAAAGTGAATACGGCTGATGCTCCCAACATTTTTAGTGTATCCAGTATAGCCGTTGCTATCTCTTTCCAATCAATTATAGAGAAATCTAACCCACCCATTATTGCATCACCTCCACTTCAAGCCCTTGTTGTAACAGCCTATCTATTGTACTTACAATATCCTCTGGATTTCCCTCAAAGCGTACAACCAGTTGTCCATACGGTGTATCTTTTATCGTAGAGATCGTCCCTTGTAAGATTGCAAAATCAACGCCCGTCTCCCGTACAGTCTTCGAAAGAGTTGATTCGTAGGTTTTCTCTCCCAAATATGTTACCTTGAACACTTGTGAAGATGACAGGTTAGGTCCTTTCATGGCTTGCTTAAATAACTCACTATTATCCAATTCTCCACGAATGAAGTCACGCGTCACAGGATGCTTAGGTTTAAGAAATACGTCTGTTACTGCTCCCTGTTCTACAATGCCACCTTGGTGAATAACAGCAACGCGATCGCAGATACTCTGAATAACATGCATTTCGTGTGTAATGAGTACTATGGTTAGATTAAATCGTTTATTAATATCTAATAACAAATTTAAGATAGAGTCCGTTGTCTGTGGATCAAGAGCAGAAGTAGCTTCATCGCATAATAACACTTCGGGTTCACTTGCTAAAGCTCTGGCAATACCTACGCGCTGCTTTTGTCCACCTGATAGTTGTGCTGGATACTTGTTACTATGTTCTTGTAGTCCAACTAACGCTAGTAACTCGTTCACCTTTTGATCAATAACATCCTTTGATGTACGAATAAGACGTAATGGGAAAGCAATATTATCATAGACCGTCGCAGAGGACAGAAGGTTAAAATGTTGAAAAATCATGCCGATTTTACGTCTTTCCTCTTGCAATAACTTCGTATTCAGTGAAGTTAGATTAACACCGTCCACCCATACTTCACCTGATGTCGGCCGTTCTAATAAGTTAATGCATCGGATGAGGGTACTCTTCCCTGCACCAGAATGACCAATAACTCCAAATATATGACCCTTCTCAACTGATAGATTCAGTCCGCTCAATGCGGTTGTCATACGTGCACCTTTGCCGTAGTTCTTCGTCAATTGCTTCAGTTCAATCAATCTCAAGAACCTCCTCTATTAAAAAATACCCAAACAATATAAAAAGCCCATTTTTCAGAATGAAAAAGGGCTCTCTTTGTGTAAAGACAATGCCTTCTTCTCATCTGCCAGAGTCGCGTTATACGCTTCTGAAGGAATTAGCACCTAACATTTTCAGATACGAGACCTACTGCCTCGCTCTTCAAATCGGTTGCTGGGCTTCATCGGGCCTATCCCTCCGCCTCTCTTGATAAGAAAATAACTTTTATGAAATTAAGTATTGTAAGTATAAATTTATTTATTACCTTTGTCAAAAGAAATTATGTCCAGGCAATGATTCAGCTATTATGTTTGGATCACTTTGCGTATCCATTGTTCACTCGTATAATGATATACTGTCGAAATCGTTCTACTCACCATATCTAACCCAAGCTTCAGATCCAACAAATGTGTATCAACATCTTCTAGAATAATTTTGTCATGTAACCCTTGATGTCGTTGCCAAAGATCGTCTTCCATTTCCACGTTCATATAGTGAATTTCTGCATTTCTGCGCTTCCTAAGATCATGAATCGGCTCTCGATATTCCTCCCTAATCGATACCAGTAACTGTCCAAGTGGTTCATGGGTATGTTTAAATGAAAATTGGCGTAATACCGTAAAGTAGGAATATTGAGATTTAACCTTCGTTGTTTGCAAGTCATACACTTCATTTAGAAAAGTACCCACTTTGTCCAGGATTGCAAACACTCGGATAAATCCATTTTTATAAAAATAAACATATCGCGCGTAATCCACCTGTTCTGTAGGAGACATATCATCCATGAACCCAGCAATACTAATGGACTTCCTAAAAAATTCAGCCGCCGCATAGCTTTCGTCTAACTCCATTAGAGAGGTTACCAATCCACGCGTCCAGATCTCTAACTTACGTAAGTCATGAGTTGGATCCTCATATCGATTCATTTCCTTTTGCAGTAATTGTATCGCGTGCTCCATTTCTTTAAAAGCGTTATCCACTAAGGGATTATTAATCTTATGTGATAAGTCTCCAAATAACTCATTCAGCATGGCGTGGTCTCCCTGATCATTTTTTCAGTAAAGTTCTTTGCATGCTAATTAGTATTCCCAAAAGTTGTTTTCGCTACTAACAAGTATAAGCGTTGAAATATAAGCTTATTTATAAAAAGCCCTCGAATAAGTTCGTAAACTTGATCGAGGACTTTTAAAGTCAGGACAGATTTATTTACTTAGCTGCCATACTCTAACACTAAGGTAACAAAGAACGCCAAACAATGATGCTACGAGTAGATTATGGAGTAATGCTGAGAATATATACAATTCTGGATTGTATAACGTGGCAATAATTATTGCACCACTTAGTACCTGTAGAAGACAAAGCGTTAGTGCAGCGATACCCAACATTTGTACTTCACGATTCCCACGGTTACGACGGTAAGCAAAGTGGGCTAACGTTGCGATCAGAATAAACAGTACTAACGCGGCAATTCGATGCATAAAGGCGATACCGACACCACCGGACAATTCCGGAATCCATTCCCCGTTACAGAGAGGCCACCCTGAACATCCTCCTGCAGAATCTGAATGACTGACAAAAGCGCCAACATATACTACCACATAACAATACACCGTTGTTAGCCAAGTCAAATTTCGAAACGACCGGCTTACCCGTGGCAGATTCATTAGATTAAAGACACCTTTAGCCTTGTCTAACCTACGAATTCCTAGCGCTAACATTAAAGAACTCGCAAATGCGATGAGAGAAAATCCAAAATGTAAAGCAAGTACAGCGGAAGACTGGTTATAAACAACGGCAAGTGCTCCCATCGTTGCTTGTACCAAAACAAATATGAGTGTCATCACCGAATACACTCTTAGATCTTTACGCTTGTTGTACATCCAAAAGGCAATAACCACAGCCAGCGACAGCAATCCAGCTAGTCCACTAACTAAACGATGTGAATATTCTATCAATGATTCAACCGTATGTGCAGGAATAAACTTTCCGTGGCACAATGGGAATTCCTGTCCACATCCAAGACCTGAGCCAGTTCTTGTTACGACCGTCCCCCCGAATGTAGCAAAAAACATTACAAAAAAAGTTACATAACTGAGCCATTTTAATTGCTTGGTATTCAATATATCTCACCTGCTGATCAAATTTATATTCACTTCATTATACCTAATAAGTATAGCTTATCCATAGCCTCCCATGTGATAAACACAAAAAAAGCCATCACCCCTTTCTCGCTGGAGTGATGTGTGTGATTTTACTTATGGATGGAGTTATACACGTCTAATGCACTATCCAAAAATTGTTCAATTTCTTCACGAGATTTACGAAGTTTATTCACAAATCTAACAAGTTCTCTTCCATCTGTGTAAGCAACGAAACTAGGTATGCCCATAATGTTCTGTTCTTGACTCACCGTACCTACTTGATCGACATCCACTTCCACAATCGTCAATTGCTTCGAGTATTCCTCTTCCACTTCAGGCATGAAAGGATCTATATATTTACAATCAGAGCACCAATCGGCTTTAAATACAGCTATGGTTAATCTTGTAGATTGAATAGACACATCAAATTGCGCCTTAGATGTTATTTTTTCCATTTAGATCATTCCTTCCTACTATTTTTATATAAGTGAACCAAAATTGGGAGTGGAAGTCAAATAATTGAGACATACTGAGAATAGAACTCTAAAGTTAGAAAGGACGTAGAACGATGTTTGACAAGCATTCGGATGCCCACGTTATCGGTGAAATGCTGAGTCTTTTAAAAACGCTTCCCCAACAAACTACAGAAGTCATTAAAGGAAAATATGCCTGTTGGAAATTATCACGTCCATTTCATAAACATTCCCAAAAAATAGAATGGAATGATGCTGCAGCACAACTTATTAGGAATCAAATAGAACGAACAGTTGATGAAACAAATCGTTCTAAAGATGCTAATATCTACAAAGAAGAGTTACGTGATACTCCCTTAACAGACTTGGATAATTTGATTATAAGAGATATACAGGTCGCTACGGCATCTGCTAATCAAAGTAATATCACACGTACCCAAGCCTATCTGCAATGTTACGAAGCCTATCCTGAGCTCCACTGGGCCTTGTTAGCTCATATGGTTTCACGTAACGGAGGGTGGAATATGAGCGACCTCAAAGGTGGATTAATGGCCGACCTGACCAACAACACGCTTAGAGATGATATTTACCGAATGTTAGAGCGCTGTAATGCACTTATTTTTCAAGATGCCTATCCTCAACTACTTCTTTACATACATAGTAAACGACATGGTTGTAGTTATTTTCATCTATTACCCCAGTTTCATGTGTCTACATTCATGAACTCTTTTTGGAATAACTTTTGGATTGATCGGAATGGTGCTTTATTAGCTGTTGGGTTAATCATAAATGAACAGTATTATATTGAGGGCCGAGTCGTACAACATAGCTATTTCCAGAAGAATGTCTTTCAACAATCTGGATATAAGCTCCATCATCTTGCACATGTGAATCAAATCGTATTTCCCTTGAGTAAGAAGTCACTAACTACCACGGACAAGCTAGAATCTACTCCTAACCCAGGATTGGTAGGCTTAGTATTAGAGAACTTCGGCAAGATCGAAGAGAGAATCAATCTCGGTAAATCTCTATATAGTCTCCTTTTTGGATACAAGGATGTGCTGGATCAAGTAACTTCTTTCGCCACACATACGACATACCAAGGTTCAAGAAGTGAATATTGGCCACAATTATTTACTACAAACAAAGAAACAGCTCTGAATTCTCCCTCAGAGAGTTCAGAGCTGTTAGAACATGAATGGTTACCACCGGAACAGAGGATATACAGTCCTGTACTCAACGATGTGTGGTTCGATATGCCTTATGACCCGATTCCTCAGTATGATTGGCTGAAGAATAAGAATGTTACACAGTACATTTCTAAGCCTATACGCCCTTTTCTCATTGAGATGAGTCATGATCATCGATCGGCGATTCAAAAAACAGCATTAGCACATGATATCGTCCAAGGTTTCAAATAATTTCTGTAGGAGATGTTAACCTTTTTCATAGTTCCGCAAACGTTTGGGTTGCAAACGCATAAGTGGTTTAAATACTTTTTGTAGCATTCTTGGATAACTTGATAGCTCTTGTTCTCTCAGAACCCCTAATACAATTAGCATCACCAAGTAAATGATGACGACAACAGCACCTACGATGATACAAGTGATTAAGAAAGCCAATCTTGCAGGCATAACATCTACCAATAGAATACCTGCTTGATTCACACCATAACCTACGCCACCAGATACAATCACCGTGATTAGGAAGCTAATCCACCGTGTTCCAAGAATGGAGAAAGACACGATACTCTTCAGAAGTCTAAGATTGAGTAATGTAATAACAAGGAAACAGATCCCTGTTGCTGCAATAATACCGTAGACTCCTAAGAAAGGCGCTAAAATATAACTCGCCGCAAGTTTCACTAGAATTCCAATCATCACGTGAACCATCGACACCCTAGCCTTACTTAACCCCAATAAAATTGAATTGGATGTCATCATTGTAATCTGAAATATAGTTCCAAATGTAAGTAAACTAATAATTCCACTACCATTCAAACTACTGAATAACAGACCATTTATAGAATAGGAAGCTGTACAAAGAGCTATAACCAAGGGCATACCAGTTAGAATGGCAATCCTCATAGCCAATGTAATCTGTTGCTTCAGATAGGGTTGATCACGTCGTGCAAACGCAGCAGATATGATAGGAATGAGTGATGTACTAAGAGCTATAGCTAGGATAGGTGGAATACCCGCTACAGGCTGTGCCCGACTTCCAATAATACCAAGAACTTGCGTTGCATAGGCATCCCCTGACTGGCCAATTAACAACCCTTTAAGAATGGAAGTATCAATAAAGTTTACTGCTGGCACAGCTAAGGATGTTAATACAATCGGAATAGATAATGTGAAAATATCTTTATAAATCCGAAGCATTGGAAGCTCCGCACCTTGTCCTGCTTGCAGACTGAGTTCACGATCTTGCTTACGTAATTTAAGCGTGAAATACAACATAACACCGAAGGCACCAATACTTCCAAGTACACCACCAAATGATGCTCCTGCCGCAATCGTACTATCATTATAGCCTGTACGAAGCAGTACGTAAGCCAGAACAATGGCCGTACCCACTCTCGCGATCTGCTCTACAATTTGTGAGATACCACCAGCCATCATATTGTTACGTCCTTGGAAATACCCTCTCATCATGGCAATGGTAGGGAACAGCAATAATGCGGGTGCCAACGTACGGATAGCGAACGCGGCTTCCGGGGTCTTCGTATTATCAGCATAAAATGGTGCCCATATGTACAGTAGCACCGTCATAATGACCCCCATGACTGCAGAGAAGATTAAGGCAGCATGGTAGATCCGCTTCGCCTCATGTGGCTTATCTAAAGCATAACGTTCGGAAACCATTTTGCTTAATGTGCTTGGAATACCTGCAGTTGCTACAGTTAATAACATTAAATAGACATTATTCGCGATAGTAAACGATGCATTCCCTACATCACCAAGCATATGTTCTAAAGGCACCCTTTGAACCAATCCTAGCACACGTGCGATCAATGCTGCGGCTGCTAGAATAAGTGTGCCTTTAACAAAAGATTCTTTCTTAGCCAAACCCTTTCCCCTTCTTTCTCACGAAGACAGCTCTTGGCTATCGTTACATAACGTACAATTAATTGACTACAATCCATATAAAGAAGATCACAACCATTGCGATCTGCAGAATAATCTTCATCACCATACTGCTGAACAGGCCTACTAAGGAACCAAACCCAACTTTTACAGATTTATTTACAGAAGAACCTGATAACAACTCACCGATGAAAGCTCCAAGGAAAGGTCCTATAACGAGTCCAAACGCAGGAATCACAAACGGGCCAATAATCACTCCAATGGTACTTAATATGACTGATTTGCGTGACCCACCGAATTTCTTAGTCCCCCATGCTCCCACGACGTAATCAGCCACAAACAAGACGACAACGATTAACGTCTGAATGATCCAGAACCATGCGCCAAATGAATCAAAACTAAAAAACCAACCATATACGAAAAAAGCTAGGTAAATGGCAAGTGCACCTGGAAGTATGGGATATACAGCACCTGCAAGCCCTACTGCAAATAATGCAATAATCAGGATCCATCCGAGAATAGCCATTCGTCTAGTCAACCCCTTCATTTTTTTGGAGCGTTTCGAAAATTCCTATATCGTGAGTAACTTACTCATTGCTTCCATCTGCTACCTTATCCTTTGTACCTTTCGGTACGCCATCTAATCCATAAACAGCATCATAAGCATCAAAAATTTTCCGTGCGACTGGAGCCGCACTATTCGATCCGAACCCACCTTCAGGGATCATCACAGCTACAGCCAATACTGGATTATCTCGTGGTGCAAAGGCAATAAATACACCATTATCCACCAGTTCCCTACCCACTTGTTGAGTCGATGTTCCTGTTTTTCTAGCAAAGTCATATGGGAAACCTCCAAATGCAGACACTGTACTATTCATACCTTTCTTAATGACTTTCCAATAGGACTTATCGAAATCAACAACGTTCAATATTTCAGGTTGAAAGGCTTGAACGACATTCCCCTCATTATCCGTAATCTTACTCACCAGTTGCGGTTTCATTCGTTTACCTTCATTAGCAAGCGTTGCAGTATATTGTGCCAATTGAAGCGTAGTATATTTACCCTGCTGTCCGAATGATGCATACGCCATTCTGGACTGTATACTTTCATTATCATTTATATACTCACGTGTTCCCTTCTGCTCTCCAGGAAGACCACTTTTCGTAACTACACCGAGACCAAAATCCGTCATATACTCATCCCATTTATCAATGGCTTCAGCACCGTATTTGTTATTAAGAGGCTTACCGACCATGTCTACCATGAATGCATTCGATGAATGTTCAATCGCTCCAGCAGGGCTCAAAGAACCATAGACACTTCCATGTGAGTTTTGAACCCTACCATCCTTACCGAAATAAGCCGCACCTGTATCATAGTAGGTATAATTCTTCGTGAAGAACCCTTCCTTTAATCCAATTAGAACACTAAGTGGCTTAATTGTGGAACCAAGAAGTACGACAGACTCTGGATGATACCCTTTCTTTCCTGAATTAAAGGAACGAATGGTTCCGTTCTGGTATATATATTGAACCTTATCCCAATTATCCGAAGATATGGCTCCTGAGCTCCATACATTGGTATCGTAGTCTGGCATACTCGCCATAGATACAACCTTACCGGTCTTCACTTCCATTGCCACTGCAAAACCCGTAGTCGCATTCGGATGAAGTCTTCCAGATACAGGATTCTTATGTAACCAATCTAGTTGGTCCATAATGGCTTGCTCTGTTTTAACCTGAACCTCTTTATTTATAGTTGACCATACATCATGTCCTTTTTCTGGTGCAATAATGGCATCTACGCCTTCAGGCATATTACGTGGGTCAACCGGGATCTCCATATAACCGTTCTTCCCCCGAAGTTCATCTTGATACATTAATTCTAATCCATCAAATCCAACAAACTCCGATTCGGAATACATTAGACCTGGATCGGTCTGTGTGCCATCTTTCATCTCGTCTGTTATGGTCTGATACTTATCCAACGTTTTAGATCTTTTGAAATCCTTAATGTATCCTATTGCTTGAACAGCAACAGTATCCGGATCATATTGTCGAATACTCTCCTCAACAATCGTAATCCCCGGGAATTCAGACTTATGTTCCATGAAATAAGCTATTTCAGCTTCTACTAAATCCATCTTAATTCTTCTTGGTATGTACCCAGAATATAATTTGTAGTTTAGATCTAATGACTTTAAGACGTCATCCTTAGTGAGTTTCTCTCCATTAGGATCTCCGTATTTATCAAAGGCTGCTACTAATTTCTCAGCCAGCTTCTCCACTTCAGGGTAATTATCTCGCTTGGTACCATCCGCAAGATCGCTATAATTACTACTTAAAGTAATATACAGTGACTCTGTCGGTACGGAATAGGCCAATTTAACACCCTTATCATCATAAATAATACCTCTTGCTGGAGAAATGGGTACATTCTTAACATCTCTACTCGTTTCTTCACCTTTTAGTGTAGGGCCCTCCACAAATTGCAAAATAGCTAAACGTACAATAATCAAACAAAATATAAGGAATGTACTGAAAAAGAACAGATTGATCCGCAGATTAAAACTATTTTTGTGCTTTGGCGATTCTTGCTGCGTTCGATCCGGTACGTAGTCACTCACCGAATATCCCCCTTTTGTAATTAACACCTCTCGATGCTCATTTCCGTAAAAAAAATGTCATTCTTATTCTATCATAAAAGAAGGGCGCCTTCACCATAGCATAAACTCCCATCAACACACCCTATCATACTTCATAATAGACGAGGCTGTACTGTCAATAATGACAATACAGCCTCATCTATTTCTTTTCACCGTTATGAATGGGAAATTATATTTTATTGAATGTCCCATTATAAAGATGGATTATTCGAATGATTATGTATACCTGCTCGCTCAATCCTATTTTTATAACTCACGGCCATCACTTTCTCAAAAGCACTTTCGAACTCCTCAGGGAGAAGAGGTTTGATCTGATCCATTATGTTGGCTAAAGAGGCAAAAGCGTACATTTCCTGCTCTGTCCAATCTAAAGGATACAATGAAAAATCACCAATAAACTTATACCCTTTACCATAACCTTGGTGAATGATAGGAATATGCATCGCACTCAACATATCCATGTCTCTATAAATAGTACGCTCTGTTGTTCCACATCTTTCTGCAAGTTCCCTAGCAAGAATTCCAGGCATGGCTTGTATTAGAGTAATGATTCGCATTAAACGGATTAGTCTGTCAGTCATATTATTCCCCTTGGATGTAGTTAATTAGACTCATCAATAAAACAACATAACTAGTTCTTTCGACATCCAGAGGGGAAATACCTTCCTTTTGGGTTGTTATTTTCATTTAGCTATACTCTTTATCAAGCTATTATTCTCTGTGAAGTAAATAATGCTCATAGGACTATGTAGATTTAATTCCACAGTTTTCAATGAATTGATACATCTTTTCCGCCTCTTCCAGCAGTCTTAAATCCCCCGATTGGACAGCGAACAATAACAATTCGTCCCCTTTTCTTCTGATTAAAAACTTAGCGTATTCTATATCACCTAATTCAAATATCGCAATAGCTTCTCTCAATAAAATAGGTGTTTTTAAAAGCTTCGCTTGCTTTTCTACCTTGAAATTCCCCTTTTTTTCTACTAGTCCTGGATTAAACGTATAATTCATGTATAGTTCTTCCATGGCTTGTTCTATGAACTTATCACTTGTTGCTCCTTTGTATCTCCATTGGGTAGAGAGTACAGTACGTTTACACTTAGCATTTGGTTTGAAAGCAAATTCAATAACGATACTTTGCTTGCTATTTATATATAAATTCCCTAGTTCCAGTTTTAGAGATGATGGTGAAGAGTGAATATATCCTTCGCAACCGTAAATAGCCACAACTTGGACAACTGGGTCGAGCCATATATTTAATTCAACATCTCGAGCATAAGGTTTCGATATAGAACTTGTCCTGGTTGAATATGGTTCTAATGCACTCCACTCAATAAGTAAGTAAATGCTAGCTGCTCCGGCAGGGGTATAAACATATGTATGGTTCCACGTATATGTCGCTTTAATATCAGTATTCAAACCCATCACCTCCTTGGTGATATAAATATACCAATATTAGATTGACATCATATTTGTCAGGGAACATACATTCCCATCAAGTGTAACTAAAGTATTTCTGTGGAAATCAACGAACTTTCTTTGAATGCGTTTTTCTTATAATAGAGAATGAGTGAATAAAAAAAAGGCTACCACCTCATCTATAAGGGATAGCCTTCCATGTACTCATTCTAATTTACTGCAAACGTTTCTTTCTGTAGAGCAACAATATTGCACCTAAAATTATGAAGCTAAGTCCCGCCAACTGAAGCGGCAAATGGCTTTGTTCTCCTGTTTGAGGTAGTGTTTCCATGGTTTGACCTTGAGTGGTTGTTCCTACGTTCTTCGTACCATCAGTTTCATCTTTAGGCATAATTTTTACATCAACGTTTATTTGGACTTCTTGTTCATGTCCAACTTCATCTGTAATGATAATCTCGAATGAGTCTTTACCGATATATCCTCTATCAGGTTTATATACCCAATTCCCTTTCGGATCTATGGTAACTGTTCCGTTCTTAGGCTCTCCACTAATATTAGGAATGCTTACGTTCGGAACCTCAACCTTACCTTTAATCGGCGTTTCTTTAGGCGTTGTTACATTCTCTTTAGGTAATACTGGGGTACTCGGTATTGGTTCTACCGGTGTACTTGGTGTTGGGTCCACTGGTGTACTTGGTGTTGGATCCACTGGTGTACCCGGTGTTGGGTCCACTGGTGTACCCGGTGTTATACCGCCACCACCACCGCTAATTAATCGGTCATTTTCCACGATTACTATCGTCTCTTGATTCTTAATAATTTCGAACTCAGATAGTGTGGTCTTGATGATATAACCACTTGGTGCCACTGTTTCTTCAACAAAGTATTTACCCGGTCTTAGGTCTGGAATACGTAGTTCTCCATTGACATCCGTTGTAAGATCCTTTAATCCGTTACCATCCTTATCCACAACTAACACTTTATTCTCGTCCAAGACGCTAAATTGTGCACCTTGTAATCCTGTACCAGGTAACCCTGTTTCCGTTTTTGTTAATTTCACAGATCCTGGAGTCAGCTTATTCTTGAACTCTACATTTACTGTTACTCCATCATTAACAATATCAAAGGGTAAAGGTGTTGTGTTCAATTCATAATCTGGAAGAGGTGTAACTTCAACGAACTGATAATGTCCTGCGTTTAATTTACCTACAGACAACTTACCGTCTTGATCTGTTGTTAGTCCAGTCTGTAACACTTTACCATTCTCATCTTGAAGATCAAATTCAACACCTTCAAGGACTTTCCCGTCTTGTATATCCGTCTTCAACAATTCGACTGAACCAACATTCTTTGTATTCTTCATCGTAACTTTCTTTGTTGATGTCTGATTCTGATCGATTGTAAAATGAATGGGTGTTGCATCTAACTTGTAGCCACTCGGTGCAGCTGTTTCAATAAGTTGATAATTGCCACCTTTAACTAGTGCCTTATAGGAAATTTTCCCATCAAATAGCGTTACCATATCAGAATACATAGCTACATCCTCATACGTTCCACTATTATTCTTTATCTGTAGCTTGAAGTGAGCACCTTCTAACGCCTTGGTAGGGTCAGTTGCATCAACTTTTGTTAATTCAAAATCCCAAACACCTTTCGTATTATCAACCTGGATTGTAGAATTGGTTGCATTAAATGTAATCACTTTTCCTGCCTTATAATCAACATCGAACAAATATCCCGTTGGAGCTACCAACTCTTTAAGCATGTATTCTTTGTATTTAATATTATCAAATACGACTTTTCCATCTGGATCTGTCACACCTGTTTTAATTAACGTATTACCCGTTTTGTCATAAAGACCGAAGGTAGCTCCATCGAGTTTGACATTATGATCAGCTGCATCTACTTTGACAATGGTCAGATTGCCTTTAGGGGTAGTAGCTCCGCCTCCAGCTCCTGAAAAGTAAACCTTGAATGATTTATTCTCATTCTTATCTACTGCTCCAGCCGATTGACCTTCAAATTTGGCATCGTTACTAATGGTGTCGTTCTGGTCCGCATTAATAAACGACTTATATTCTAAGATATACGCTCTCTTAAGTTCATTCTTAAAAGTAAGCGTAAACGTATTTCCCACAACATCTAAAGTATAGTCTGAATCAGACACTATTCCTGCTTTGGTTAGCTTACCATATTGATCTGTCTCATAAAGCTTAAATGAATCCTGGACAAGGATTTGATTAGCCGACAACGTGTCGGTCAATTTAGCACCTGCCTCAACTTGAGACTGACTATTATTAATATTAACGGTCCAATAAGCAAAATCTGAATCTGCCCCTGTCCCTTGTTTACCTGTTTTATTGACATATTCTCCACCATGGGAAGGATTCACGGTAGCTGATTTATCAAATAACAGATCATTAGGAGTATTCTCATCATACATTGTTGCTTTATTGTTATATGTCGCTTCAATTCGATGACCTTCAAGACTCGTTCTATACGTAATGCGATAAGCACTATTAATTAGACCTAACTTTAATTCAAAACCATCATTTCCATTGTCTTTCACAGTGTAATCAACGTCCGTATCAGGAACGGTAACTGGAGCTCCAGCGCTCACTCCATTGTTCCCTCCTGTTAGCGTCAAGGGAGACACTGTCAGAGAACCTTTAACGAATGTTTGCTTTCCTGTATAGAAATCTCGAACCATGGCATTAGTAATCGTGTGAAGATTATAGTTCACATCAATAGTCCAAGTGATTTCCTTCGTTTCAGCATTATAGGTACCCGTTTTATTACCGTTTTCCTTCGTGTACGTATCAGAATCAGCTGTACCGTACTTGGTTATTGTTTTTTGTTTTACACCATTTTCTGTCCAATCCAACGCTGCAGTGTTCTTATATTGGCTAACCTTTAGGGTTGAGTCAAACTTCGTCGTGTACGAGATTAACTGACTACTGTTGATCGGTTTGATAAAAGTAATGATAAATCCAGTATTATAACTTGAGTTAGGAGCTACAGTGTAATCAGTGCCCTCTTTTAGACTACCAATCTTCAATGAATCTGGTAGAAACGTTAGTCCTTGACTCGCTGCATAACTATCATTGATAACAACATCAGACATTAGTTGATTGTCTTTATTCAGCTCAATGGTCCAGTCGATTATTTTTTTATTAAAGTTTACTTTTCCATTATTTTTCTTAAAGATCACTTGATTCATGTTTACAGTCGTATTGATAGGTGTGACACCAGACATTTCTACTGTATTCTTAACAGCAACTGATTCCCCATATACACGATTTATAGATGTTGTTTTATACTCAATTCTGTAAGCAGATTCAATTTTATCCTTAAAGGCCAACTGAAAGCCATCCGCTAAGGTTTCATCGATATCATAATTTGTAACTACACCTTTTGATGTCGCATTTCCATTATCCTCAATTTTCATTTCGGTAACTTTGAATGAACCTGGCACTAACGCTTGAGTTGTTTTGTCAAATGTGTCCTTAATCCATGCATTACTGTGCACAATCTTCTGTTCATTGTAGTTATACTCAATCACCCAGGGTATGGTTTGTGTGGAGGAGTTATAGCCGCCTTTTGGGGAATTTTTATTAAGTGGCATGCTATATGTCACTGCCACGGCTTTTGATGTTTCCTGCGGTTTAGGCAAGTTATCACCAGAAACTGTCACCTTATTATTATAGGTTTTATCAGATGTACCTGTGATTGTTGTTGTGTACTTCACTCTATAAGCGTTACTAATATTGCCAAAGTCTAGTTGAAATCCGTTCACATTAGGCACTGGCGCAATCCCAATAAACGGTGTTGTGTTCTCTTCTACACTTCCATCCAATTTAACTATTAATTCAACGACTTCAATCGAATTCATGCCGACAGTAAGTCCTGTTGGAAGTTCATCTTTAAAAATGGCATTTGTTATTGATTTTTCACCCTTATTAAAATCAACTTCCCAACTAATCTCACTAGCATTCTTTCCTTTATTCGGTGTTCCCTTTTTATCTATTTCGCTAGTAGATTTACTTAGGAAATGAACAGGAACAATGTCACGCTCTCCTTGATATATAAATTCTATATCCTGATTCGTACCGCCAACGAAACTTTTCTCATCAAATAATCTCCATACATTAAAAGTCCCATTCGTTACAGCTGTACCCTCAATTTCTTTACTAAAAGTGAATGTTACTTTACCTTCAGGAGTTACTATAAATGTCCCGTAGATATCTAAATCACCCGTCTTTTCACTGTCTAGTATAAAATGCTTGGGGAGGTCGAAAGTAAACGTGGAACCCTCCAAATACGGATGATTAGCCGGAAGCTCCCATTTGAAATCTATCTGTACCTTCGATCCTTGATCTGGGCGAACGACAGAAATATTCTCCTGCTTATCATTCGTCATCACTACGTCTGTAATAATATTAACTGGGATTTCATACACACTCTGCGTGACACTTAGCGCACTGATCCTAGCATTACTTCCATAGACATCCCCCGTGACCGTATTACTGATGTCCGTTACGGGCAAGTTATTAGCAATAACCATTGATGTTGGCACCACTAGATTTACTACTAAAGCTACCATTAATAATAAGTATACAATTTTGTTACGTTTCCTCATTCTGAATCTTCACCTCTTGTTTTTATTTAAACTATGTTTTCAGCTTTTTATATTATGGTCCCAAAAGCCATACCTCCTTCTCTTCTCTTTTTCTTGGTACTATTCTATTATTTTCCCTTTAATAATGAGACGATGAGTAGGATTTATCATAGGATCACAAGTGACCAATGTCATTTCTTTATCTTTACCATTCGCTTCCAATACCCACACTTCTTCTGGCTTTACACGTAACTTCTCCGTAACCGTATATTCAAATTGTTCTTCTCCGTTATCAATTTGAATCTTATCTCCCAGTTCAACCTCATCAAGTCTATTAAAGTTTCTGCCATACGTGCGATTTCGATGTCCAGCAATAGCATAATTACCAACCGTCCCGACTTCCCCTGTGTTTATGATACTAGCCACACTAGTTTTCATATTGTTCTTCGTTACACCATGAAGAATAGGCAATTGCAAGCCAATTTTGTTGATATGCAGAATGCCTTCCATATTCTCGACTTGAAAAGAGGCTTCCTTTGCTGTTACTCCAGGTAGTTGATCTGCATCATCTTCGATGACACGATTGCCTGACGACCTCTCCTCATTCCTCGTTTGCGAAGAATCATCTCCATTATTAATATTTTGGAGGCTAATCTCCCACTCTTGTAGCAGCCTTTGCTGTTGTTTCTGTTCAACCATTTCAGATAGCTTTGGATAACATAGCAGAACGATGCCGATCACGATTAATAAGATAGATACGATTTTTGTTTTAATTTTCATAGATTATGTATATTCCTAACTTCTTTATAAGATTAATATCATATTATAAAATATGTATGGTTCTGACTATTCTATTTTTCTATAACAAATATCACATCTCGACAAAATTTTCAACAATCATGACATCACACTGACTAAATACTTGAATAAGACCATTAAATCTAGAATGGTCGTTTAGCCTAAAAGTAGTGTCTTATAAAGATTCACACTAATATCTCTCATATTTTATTACATTTTCCATAGTTATATGACTGTTTCCAATTGCTTACTAGTAGTATACTGAAACCCTTTGATAATGAATGTCGAAATCTGTCATCAAAGGAAAATTATTTGTCGCAAAACAAAATAATCAAGTCCCTCATCGGAGGAACTTGATTATTCATTTCTTAATCTATCATTTTTTCTCATCATAGATCTCAGTTAACTGTTTTTTTTGTCGTTATGATGTGAAGCTATATTGGAATTTGCTCCTTTTGATATAGGTGCATAAGTAACTTTGTCGATAAGAAGACCGTTCCCAACAGGTTCACCGTTAACGGTAATCACCATTTTTTTATAATTTTTCTCTTTATTTTGCATCCTTTTCGTGCTCCTTTAAGTATTATATAGATATATATACCCGTAATTCATTGTCTTGAAACATCGATTAACCATTGTAAAAGTCGCCGAATTCTGATATTCATGTTATATACTAGAATCATACATGATCAATACTTTAAAGATAGTTCTATCTATAACACTATTTCAGGGGGTGGCCCTATGAGGTTTCAATTACTCTTTCGTAGCATAGGTAAGACAAGCTTAATCATCTTCATCTCTTACCTATGTTTCTTTCAAATGAATACAGCACATGCTAATTACTACAGCGATTTCTATGATGGATTACAACAATTCTCTGAACTTCCATCTGAATTAAACAAGTTAAAAGATAATTATGAAGAGACTCGTAAAGAATTAGATAAAGCGAAAGCAAGCGCTCAAGCCTACGAACAACAAAATGCTCAACTCATAGAGCAAAACCGTCAGCTAACCGAGACTGTTCAGTTGTTAAATGAGTCAGAAATAGCCCGACAGAATCGATCGCACCGCATAAGAAATGTCGTTGTGTGGGCAATCGGATTAGCAATAGGTTACTTTATTCTTATACGAACGATTCGATTCTTAATGAAGCGTTCTAATCGTACAATCAAATGGTAGATGTACATCCAGTCAGTATATGGGGAGGTGCGTTATTTGAATATACAAATAAATAGTGGCAGTATTGCTCCTATTGGACAAGCCGTCACATTTTCTCTTACTCAAGGGGATCTCATCCATATGCTCCACCCTGAACAGATCGTTGCCTATCGCGGGCCATCTGATGGACGAAGTGACCGCTTCATGAATATGAAACGAATGTACCGCAAGGGAAAAATAATTCAATCCGATTTGAGCGGCCCCTCTCAATTTGTTGCTGGTATACCTCCTGGGTTTGCCATGAAATCGATAGAAATTAATGAAGGAAGTGATCTTCTTTACGATTTCCGAAGTCTTTTCTATTATAGCCATGGCATCACAATGCAGACTCGTCTTCTGAACATGAAGAATCTACTCATTACCCGAGCCATGATTAAAGTAAAGTTTGCAGGCACAGGAACGATAGGTATTCTCACCCAAGGTCCTGTATGTCAAGCCGAACTTCATCCTTCACAACCTATATACATTGATGCTGGAAGTATTGTGGCGTATCCGGAGAATGCCAGCCTCGAATTAACCGTATATGGAAATACACTTGCTAGCCAGCATATGAACTATCACTGGAAAATGACAGGGCGTGGATCTGTCTTGTATCAGGCAGGTGTTCCTAACCAGAAGTTAGAGAAAGAAATGAAGCAAGAGGGACTTTTCAAACGAGTTCTTAGAGAAGTCATTCCTTTTGGTGGTATTTTTATTAAATAAGAAATTCTTCATAAAAAAACCGCTAAGATCCTGGCCCTAAAGCCGTCTAAGCGAGTTTATTTAAAATATAAGAATTTATAAGTATTTCTGCTTATAAATAGTCTTATATTTCAACGCTAAACGTTTCTTCGCCACTAAAGGACGGCGAGGCCGTTTATGCTTGTGTTATGCTATTAACTTTGGTTAGCTCATCTAGTTTTCGTAAGATCCTTCGTTTCTTATAGAGCATTTTGCCTGCCTCAGATACATCCTCGATTGTGGCTTTATTACTGATCGATCCAAAGAAAATCCCCGCAACGGGCACGAGTTGGAATAACTTCTTCATTCCGAAGCTATCTATATACGTCTGAACCACTTCTCGCCAACCTTTTAATTGAGAGAATACTTGTGATTCACGATCTTCAGCATCAAATTGGGCGAGTTCTTCAACAATTGCCTTCTTTCCTACAACATCTGCAGAAGCGAACTGAAGACACTTCACAATAAATATCCGTTCATTTTTCTCGGTAGGATCGAATCCGTAGCATAATGCTAGCTCTTGCAAAACCTTAAGCGAAAGACCCAGAATGAGGGGGACATCGACAGCAATAGTGAATATACCTCCGACACCTGTCGTCGCTCCTTGAACCGTCGCAAACTTAACTCGTTTGGATATGACATCATCAGCAACACCGTCTAATACACTCAATGGTAATTCGCCCACGTCTTGAAGTGTAAGAATCCCTTCTTCTATTGGATTTGTGGTAGTCTGCGATGCTTTTTCTAACCGTCTCATCATCGTGTTATGGTGTACTAAGTACTGTCCACCCGTCTGAATGAAACTCCCAATTTCATTTACCACTAAACCTAACTTTTCACGTATTCCCTTTGGTGTTATCTTATCCAATAGTAAAAAGGGCACTCTCCCGATTTTCTCCCATATCCACACTTTCTTTTGTTCTTTCTCCCATTTCACAATGTTGCGAAGTTCCTCCTGCAAATGTTCCAATGACTCCTGGTTCTCCAAATGTTATTAACCTCCCTTGACCTTTAGATCTTTATTGTAACCCTTCATTCTCAGACACTTCTGTAACCTTTTCCTTCTCATCAGGAGAACGTACATCCTTTGTTAATACGACAGGCAAAGATGGAGAAGTTAATATGGATTTCAATTGTTTTCGTTTCGCTTTCGGACTTAGTACATACAACGTATCTCCGGCCTCAATCTTCGTATTTCCTCGCGGTGTAATAATCTGTTCATTACGAATAATCGCAGTAAATAAAATATCTTCTGGTAGATCTAGTTCAATGATCTCTTTTCCTGCAATATCCATAGAAGAATTCACTTCAAGGTGATTAATCTCAGATTTAGTCTTGCCAAGTGCTGTTAACTCTAATAAAGATGGGTTGGACGGCTTGATGTCGCCTGCTAATCCTAGTTTCTCTGCAAGAGGAGAGATCGTAGCTCCTTGAATCACTGCCGACGTGAGAACCACAAAGAAAACTACATCGAAAAATAAATATCCATTTTCCAAATTAGCCATTAAAGGATATGTAGCTAGAACAATAGGAACGGCTCCACGAAGTCCAGCCCAAGAGATCAGCACTTTTTCTTTCACTGATAATTGCGTGAACAGGGTACTAACGAACACACCAAGTGGTCTCGCTACAACCATAAGAATAACAGATAAAGCTAGGGCAGGCCAAATAATCTCTGGTAATCTCCCAGGGAATACTAGCAAACCAAGCAATACAAACATCATAATCTGCATCATCCAAGCAAAACCCTGATTAAAGTGTAAAATAGATCGACCATACGCCAAATCAGAATTCCCCATAACGATAGCCGTAACATAAACAGCTAACAATCCACTACCATGCAACATTGAAGTAGCACCGTAAGAAAGAACTACAAAACCGAGTGCCATAACCGGATAAAGTCCAGAAGAGTCAAAGTTTATTTTGTTTATAACATAAACCGCTAACTTCCCTATCACAATTCCTAAGATCAACCCTAATCCCATCTCCCATATAAATGAAAAGAACATGGCCAAGATCGACTGATCTGGTTCCTGAATCCATTCAATCAATGAAATGGTAAGGAATACCGCCATAGGATCATTACTTCCCGATTCAGCTTCTAATGTGGATGTAATACGTTTACGAATATTCTTTCCCCCGAGGACGGAGAATACAGCCGCAGCGTCAGTTGATCCAACAATTGCTCCAAACAAGAAGCCTTCCGCCCAATCGACACCTAGAATATATTTGGAGCATACACCAACCACAACAGTGGTGATTAGGACTCCAACGGTTGCTAGAGATAGTGCAGAACCTACAACAGGTTTAATATCATCAAACTTTGTCTGCATTCCTCCCTCAAACAAAATAACGATTAGAGCAAAAATCCCAACAATTTGTGTTATAAAAGCATTGTCATAATAAATAAAGCGACTCAGAACCATCCCAACTGCAATAAACAATACAAGTGCAGGCATACCAAGCCTTGAGGAAAACTTTGTCGTGAGTACCCCCACCAATAGAAGACCTGCTACAAGCATGATTAATGAGTTCACGAGTGTAGTAGCATCCATAACCTCACCCCTTACTTCGATTGGATCACACTACAATAAATCTATAAGCAATATAAACACATTCGTACGCTCACCAAACATGGCTTATTTTGCCACCAAGTCCAATTGTCCAAATTCAGTATTTAGTTTAAAATCCCCTTGTCAGCTCCAATGTATTCAGGCTAGAAATATTTCATAACAACTATAAAGCCCCACCCTTATTCGTGACACAAATAATTAAATTATTTATTTTTGTTATTATAGTGTTTTTTAATACAAAGTCATTTAAAATAGGATATATGTTCAGTCACATCATAAATTGTTATGTTAAATTATTATGAATACAAAACAGGGAGTTGCCAATGACAACATTTACTAAAGGCTTCGATAATTACATTACCCGCGTTGGAGATACGTTGTTTGAGGGTCAAGATGAATTTCGTTTCATATCTATTAATGTACCCAATTTACATGTGAATGAAGATCCACTACCCCATTGGCATCGTGTGGATGAATGGGAATTACATGATGCTTTCCAAACGCTTCAACAGCTTGGAAGTCGCATCACGCGTTGCTATACATTATCCATACGTAATGGTATACGTCCCGGAGATGGGATCGCACATATTTATGGACCTGGGCAATACGAAGAAGAATTATTTAAAGATCTAGATCTAGTCCTTGCTCTTGCACACCAATATCACATTCGTCTTATCATTCCATTTATAGATCAATGGGATTGGTTCGGTGGAGTGAAACATTTTGCAGCTTTTCGTGGTAAAGAAAGTCATGAATTTTATACTGATCCTCAGGTTATAGCTGATTTCAAAGACGTCATTACATATGTCATGAACCGTACGAATACCTATACAGGTATTCCATATAAAGATGATAAAGCTATACTAGCTTGGGAAACCGGCAATGAACTAGATAGTCCTGACGCTTGGATCGCTGAGATTGTAGAACATATTAAATCCCAACACCCAAGCCAGCTCATTCTTGACGGAAATTATGGCGTATCCGAAGCATCGCTTTCTCATCCAGACATTGATATTGTATCCAACCATTATTACGTCGATCGTGGTGTTGATTTCTTAGCTAGACTGTCATCAGATCGCGAGCGTAGTAAGGGTAAGAAGGCATTCATTGTGGGTGAATTCGGTCATGAAGACCCTACCGTCAACGTTAATTTACTACAGGAAACTATTAAGAATGGCTCTACTGGCGCAATGCTCTGGTCACTACGCTATCATAATAAAGATGGAGGATTCTATTTCCAAGGTGATCCTGAGGATTGTAATGCATCTCACGCTTATTTCTGGCCCGAATCACCTATACGTGCAGGTGGAGCCGCTGAAATTAAGATGAACGCGCTTCGTGAATGTGCCTATGCTATAGCAGGTAAACCAATTCCTAATGTCCCTACACCTACCGCACCAATTTTATTACCTATTTCATCGGTCACTGACATTCGCTGGAGGGGATCTGTTGGAGCTACTTCGTATTTCTTAGAGCGTTCAACAACGGAGAATGGACCTTGGGAAGTTGTCGAAGATCATATTGTAGAATACACAGTTCCTTTTATACCATATTCCGACGCTCCACCATCAGCAGGCTTATTCTATTATCGAATGAGAGCGGTTAATTTATCTGGTCAGTCTGAACCTTCCAATATCGAAACCATTCTTGTCCCTTAACATATTCCCAAAAATAAAGGTGTTCTCTGCGGTCATAAAGACCTTAGAGAACACCTTTTGTTATTGAGAAATTAACCGACCACACCTGTACGTTCCACACTCTCCACGAAATAGCGTTGTGCAAACATGTACATCACAATTAACGGTAGTATAGCTAGTAGAATCCCCGTATCCACAATCATTGCCACATGGTTAGGATCTGCCTTCACATTGGCATTACTGCCGACTCCAATTAACTTTGGAATCAATAGATTCGCTTCTGCAGGTAGAGAAGCTACCCGTAGTGGCATTAGTGCACTCTGACTCATAAATAAGGATGTAAAAAAGGTATCATTATATTGCCACACGAATGCGAATAACATAACGGTGACAAGGGGCGGAACGGCATTGGGTAACATGATTTGGAAGAATGTCTTAATCCCTCCTGCACCATCAATTAATGCAGCTTCCTCAATTTCTTTAGGTAACCCCTTGAAGAACTGTCGGAATATATAAATATATAATCCTGATTTGAGACCGTTCGCTGTCGCTGCCGTTACAATCGATGGCCAATACGTATTCAGAAGATTAACGCCTTCCTTACCTGTGAACATATGAATGATACCCATAATATCAAAGCTTCGAAAGTGTAGATACATGGGTACCATTAGAGTACTCATCGGAACGAGAATCGTTAAGATAACCAAAATAAATAATACATTACTCCCCGGAAACGAAAATCTCGCAAACCCATACCCTGCTAGTGCACATGAGGCTGTCTGCAACAATACGGTGATGATGACAAATACTAAGGTGTTCCCCAGTAGAGGGAAGTAATCCATTACCTCCAACGCCATCTTGATATTATCCATGGTGAAATGTACTGGAATCATATAAATCGTTGGATTATAAATATCTTGTTTGTCTTTGAAAGCAACTGATACTTTAGATAACAAGGGATAGATAATTACAAAGGATATTCCTATGATCAACGCGTACCGAAAAATGGACCACAACGTATCCATGAATTTATTTTTTGTCTTTTTTAGACGATATACTACCGCTTCACTTCGAAGTGGTTTGGCTGATTCCATGTGCGGTTCCCCCTCTTTCGTAAGCGTTAATCATAGTAGAATACTTTCTTGGATACCATGATCCCGATAATGACTAGAATGGCACTAACAACGAGTGTATATAGCCAAGACATTGCTGCACTTAATCCGAAATTCTGTGTCTGAAAAGCTGTGGTATAAATCGTCTGTGTAACGCTACTATCTGAGAAAGAATCAATAATTGTATAAATAATATTGGTTAATAGAAGTGGACTGACCATCGGAAATGTAATCTTCCAGAACGACTCATAGGCAGTTGCACCCTCCATCTTAGCGACCTCGTACATCGTAGTTGGGACAGATTGAAGTGCAGCAAGAAAGATCAGAATTTGTACACCTGAACGGCTAATCACCTCATAAATTCGCAGAACAGCATCCACGATATAATCCGTAAATACCATTGGAAATCCCGCTTCATCTAGTAATCTCACCATAGAGAGCACATTAAACTGAGACGATGAAGCCCCTAATTCCTGTGCTACACTTGCATCCCCAATGAGATTAATGAGACCTGAGGCTTCCGCAGCCGATATCGCTCCAGAAGCCAGAATAACAGGTAAGAAAAAGATGGCGCGTGCCAATGCTCGACCTCGAAATTTCTGGTTAAGAAGTGTTGCTGAGAAGAGACTAAAGAATAAGATCAACGGTACATTCACTGCCATATCTACTACTGATTCTGTCAAAATTCGGTTGAAGTTCGCATCTACGAAAAGCGCTTCTTTGAAATTCAGCCAACCTACAAATTTCAATTCATATCCTGTAGGAATCACGTTTAATTCATTGAAACTGAATTTAACAGATTGAATAAGGGGTGATGCGAATAAGAATATAAACCCGAGTAACCACGGTAGAATAAACACAATGCCCAGTAACGACTTTCTCTGGTTTAAAGATAGTCTCAATCTATTCATCCACGATCACCACCTATGGTATAATCCAGTGCACCTATAGATACCCCGTTTATGGTTACAGAATTATCCGTATAGTTAATGAACACAGACGTTCCACCTTCATATTTCACTTCGACAACACCATATTGATGTTGAATATGATCCACCATCTTTTGGGTTCGAAGTCCTGACATCACATCGTTCGCTTGTTTATACATGGTCACGGCCTGATCATACCAATCCTTGTAGTACGAAGCGTAGATTCCATCGAATCGTGTATATTTAAGTTCGGATGACGGCTCATATGACCACATAAAGTGAGGTGATGCACCTAGCTCAATAGCATGTAGGAGTTGTCTCTTCATATCCTGATCATCGTCTAAATTCATAGGAGTCCCAGCATAGTCCACATATCCATGAATGACCATCTGATAAAAGGGTACCGCTTCATCCGTAATATTAAACCCACTCGATGTCGTTGGAATATTGATTAACTGATCGCCATATCCCCAAGAGTAAGCATTTCCTCCAGATAACATCATATCGGGGAAATTATCCTTAATCTTATCTAATTGCTCTACAACGATATTCTTTGCCGTATCGCGATAGATGACTCGATTCTCCCGATAATCTGAATTTAGAAGGTCTCCCAGATCACGAAGTGATAACCCCATCGTATCGATAGAAGCGTAACGGTCTATGAATTGATCAACATAATGGGGAAGCTTGGCAGCCGAGAGCAGGTAATAACTTCCCAAATCGGTATCCATCCGATTAAACGAACGGTTAAATGGAGAACGTTCCGCCTGTTCTCTCGTGATGAATCTAGCCGCATCCGATGAGGGTGTAAACTGACTATCATCATGGTAGACATGCTGAAATGCCACGTCAGGATATAGAGTCCCACCTAACTGTTCTACTTTCTTAGCTAGTTTCTTTAAATCTTCTTTGCCACCCAATACATGATCAACTTTTATAGTGACGGGAAGCTTGTGATCTACACCTTTATTGAACCAGCCTAGATATCGCATTTTCAGATTCGTAATGCCATCTTTAGTCAACTGTTCGGCAATCTCTCCAGCTTCGTCAAACGTTGTCATTGAGATGATAGCGTCGTAAGGAATGCCCAGAAACGATTGTTGTTTATCTACTGCCCCTAACATATCTAAGTAGAATGGAATAGCCTCCTCCTCTTGAAGAGGGGTTAGCAACTTGTTCTGTACAAGTAAATCTTGATACAATTTGGCCATACCAGAGTAGTTAGCCTCATCTCCTGACAAGAAGCTATACCGAATGCGAATATCCCCCTGATATAAATCCTCTGACAAAAGATCAATATCTTGTATCGTTGATCCCGTATACAGCTCCAATGTGTCCTCGCCACGTACCGCAAAACTACCGTATACGTGATTGTAGTTATTTTTTTTACCGCTAATATCCGCGTTTATACTTGCGATTGCGTCGCCTTCTTCAATAACAGCGAACCAAGCTCCAGCGTCGGATTTCAAACCATAAACTGGCATGCGAGCATTTTCACTTACTTGCCCACGGCTCCTTGTATTATCGTTCTCATCTGTTCCATATACGCGTTGAGCATACTGTTCATCCTTCACTTTGCCGTTATTTAAGTAAATCAGACTACCCGTTCCATCTGGAACGAACATATACCCTTTGTCATTCGTTCCTGCTGAACCGAAGTAACTGAGCAATTCTATACTTCCGATGCGATGCGTTGCACTTTCTTTAATCTGGCTGACTGGAACAGAAACAACGAGTGAACCCTTCTCAAGACGATATTCAAGTGGGATAACGAAGTTCGGCCTAGTAGATTCATTGCCACTTGTAATCCCGTTCTCCTCATTATCCATCGCCAAATCCTCGGATGAATATCCAGCTTTTTCGAAAGCAGCAATCATTTTATTCATCACTAATTGCTTCGATATTTGCTCATCTAAGCGTTCCATAACATCGGGATCACTGTCTCTTGGATAATATCGTGCAGATACATATCTCTTGGATGAATCGTCCAATTGGCTCAATACCTTTTCTTCAAATCTTGATTTGCTAATATATTTGGGTAACACATCGATACCAAGTGACATATCCCCTAAGGTATACGTAATACGAATACCATTCTCAATACTTTCCGTTGTAAACTGTTTCTTGCTAATGCTCTGGCTAAAATTAGTGTACGTTTCTAACGTTGCGATCGCATCCCGGAATGAAATACCTATTTGTGAGGATAGCACTTCTTTCTCAAAAGGGGATGCCTTCTCATCCTCTTCTCGCCCAGGTGGATTACTATACCACACTTGCCCTTGCCGCTTATCCATGACCGCCACGATCGTAGTCTCAGGCTGAAGATACAATCCTAAGTCACTATTCTGTGCCACAAGTTCCATCCCTGGAACTCCTGAGGTCGAATCGCTTAATACAGTAAGATCTGATCCTTGAACCGACTTATTCTCTCCTTGAATATAGGTTGCAACATCGATCGCTGGAGCACCACGATTGATATACATCAGGACAATAGTGAGTATACCGAGCATTACGATGCATGCGAGTACCCTATAGAGGATCTTTCGGTTATTCACGGATGCGGCCTCCTTCATGTTCGGAAAATAATTTCTTTATATACGTTATAAACAAACTCGAATATTTGTTGAACAAGGCTGAACATCAATGTCCCAAGGAATACGATAATCCCCATCACCACAACCGTAAGTAGCATGGTCATGATCGTCTTACTTGCTGTATATTGGTGAACGGTCATCGTGCCTATGAATAGGAGATAGATAAACCAGATACTGGCCACAACGTTCAATAAGTAATAGAATGCCGTCTCCTCATTCGCCATGAAATTACTTACAAGAGTTGTTGGCAGATAGATTAGAACAAGCGGAATTAAAGCATATGCCGTAGCCATGACAATCTCTTTAAATTCCCCTTCACCTTCCATGAGCGTCGTAATAGACCAATTCGAAATGCACCAGAGGAAGAAGGGCAATACAATATACTTCAACTCATCCATACTGTTTAAATATCTTGGATCATTATAGTTCACTAGAAATCCAGAAAATTGTTTCTGAACAATCATGGTGATAATAACGAGGAGAAGGACAGTAAGTGCCACCTTCATTCTGCCCTTACCTTCATATTTGAGGTCCCAGAATCCATCAAATGGATGCACTATCAGATGAAGTGGAAACTTAATAAAGTCCTGTTTCACGTTCATTCGCCCTCCTTTGTCTCCACTTCTTAACCCCTTTAAATAGTAATAGTGCAGCTATGAGAATCATGACAACAGATAAAAAGGTACCAAAATGCTCCTTCATCACTTCCCTACGGTATCTTTTATAAGCTACAGAATAATATTTACGTTCCATTCCTGCTTTGAAATAGGATAGCGCTTCTTTATTTTTCTTCTCGATGAGTAAAGACTTTCCGATACCAATATAGGCAATATCATAGTTCGAATTTAAGGTAAGTACCCTCTTCCAGCTCTCAACCGCCTCAGTATCCTTACCATCATAATGGAGCTTTACTGCCTTATTTACACTAAGACCAAATGCGGTTGGTTCGTACACAACAACATTAGACTTCCCTCGATCCAATACCACCAGCGACTCTTTCAGAAATTCTATAGCTACAGGTGTTTTGAAGGTTCCTAGTTGTGTTCCTTTCCCTCCAAATACATATAGTAAATTTCCTTCATCATCATAAGTGAATATCCGTCCTCGAAGTGAATCCAACGCACTATACATGCCACCTTCGCGCACCTTAATATCGATGAGTTTCGATGGACCTGCGTTCCCTCCGAACATACTATAGCGAATATCCCCCTTCACATCGAAGTAACCGAAGCGCTTAAGGACATCCTCTCCTGATGGATTCAATCGCTTAATGGGTTCTTGGGAATCGGGATCGATATTGGTCGCATACACAAATCCTTTGTAATCAATATCTACATTCGAGAATTCAGTTGGGATAAATAATGCCATTTGCTGCTTCTGAGCTTTCGTAGAGAGCAACCGCCAGAAGTAATCCACAACATCTCTCTGAATCTTGTTCGTTCCAACATATCCGATGAATTTTCCTGTTTCATCAAATTGAACAATCCCTTCAAAGACGCCTTGAGAGACGACATAGACACGATCTGCCTTATCGACCGTTAACTTTAATGGAACGAATGTAAAGTTGTCTGGAAGTACATCGGATTTGGGATCTTTAATCATACGGATATACTCGCCTTCAGGAGATAAAACGACAATACGAGAATTCTCCGTATCAGCGACGTAAATATTCCCTTCTTGATTAACGAAGATCCCACCAGGATTCTTGAATCCATCTGCTTTACCTTCAACTTCGAACGAACTAATCATCCGCACTACATTCCACTGATCATCGAGACATACAATCCGATGGTTACCACTATCTAGAATGTATACAAAACCATTGTCTGTCACATACATATCGCTTGGTTCTACGAAATCACCAATACCTAAATCAGCTCCGGAGATCGAACGAGATGGTAGATAGGGTGCCGGAGAAGGAACCGCTTCTTCCCAATAGTTATAGTTATAGCTCTCATAGGGAGCAGAAGTTGCCGATGCAGTCGTCTGGGAATGGAACGTTAGTAGGGAAACAACTGCGATCATTAGAAGCCATTTTTTCGCTGTCATTAGATGTTCCCCCTCTCTAATCCTTCATGCCAGATGTGGCCATCGTCTCAAGAATACGGCTCTGTGAAAAAACAAACAGAGTAATCGGAACACTCATCAGAATAAGAGCTACCGCAGCTCCGACTCCCGCCCGAGCGACTCCACCTTGCACAATCTGATTCGCCGCATAATGGAGAGATTTCAACTGTTCACTATAGATAAATCCATTCCCATCCGAACCCCATAACATTTGGAATAATAGAATAATAAGTGTAAGCCAAGCTGGCTTCACATTAGGCATGACAATGGTCCAGAAGATACGATATTCACTTGCACCATCGATCTTCGCCGCTTCGAGCAAGGCATCCGGGATTTGTTCCATGAACTGCTTCATTAAATAAAGACCCAGTGGAAAGGCAAATGCAGGGACAATAACAGCCCAATACGTATCAATTAGCCCAATCCATGACATGATCATATAGTTAGGGATCGCTGTTACAGCAGCAGTGAACATAAGCGATAACACGACCATCTGGAATAGAAATTTACCACCCGGGAATTTATGTTTCGCTAGCGGATAAGCTGATGCTGATGCTAATAGTACATGCCCCACAATGCCCATTCCGGTAATGAATACCGTATTGAAAATATATCGAGAAAAAGGTACCCATGAATTACCTAGCAAATTAATAAGATCCGTGAAGTTACCCATCGTTGGATTACGTACAAATAATCTTGGTGGAAACAAGAAGATCTCATCTAACGGTTTGAATGCATTATTAATGGCATAAACCAAGGGTAGTATCATAAAAGCTCCCACTACACATAGCAGTAAGAACAGGGACAGGTTACCAAATAAAGAACGGTTCACCCTTTTTTTACGCAGTCGCAGGGAGAAGTTCATCCGATTATTCACCCACCTTGCGTAATAGTTTTTGTATGATCAAATTGCTTCCTACCATAATAATAAATAACACGGTCGCGATCGCTGATGCATAACCCATCTCAAAACGGATAGTTCCGAAATCTATAAGGTGCGTGACGATGGTCTCTGCTGCATAATTAACACTTGGGAACCCTGCGAGATAGATGGATACATCCGATACCGCGAAGGAAGTAGTCAATTGAATTACAGCTCCAAACATTAATTGCGGTCGCATCGATGGCAATGTGATATACCATAGCTCCTGCCACCGATTCTTCACACCGTCTACCGCACCCGCTTCGTATAATGTCCTGTCTACCGTCTGTAGCCCCGCAATAAAAGCTAGAAATCCTGTACCTAGACTTAGCCATAATTGCACAAGAATAATAATTGGCATAATATAAGCCTCAGTCTTTAACCATTGAATCGGTTCTAGCAGAATCCCCCACTTGATTAAGAACCCGTTAGCAATACCATATCGATCACCGGAAAATATCATAAGCCATATAAAGAATACGTTTCCAGAAATAGAGGGCGCATAGAACACCAATGTCATAAAGGCTCTCCATTTAGGGGACAACTCATTGATAACCCAAGCGAAAATGAAACATGCCATATAACTGATCGGGCCAGTAATCGCCGCGAATAACAGTGTGTTTTTGATCGCTATTAGAAATACATCATCTTCTAGAAATAGCCGCATGTAATTCTGCCAACCTACAAAATGCGGAAATTCTAACATATTGAAATAAGTAAAACTGATAATGATAGACATCATAACAGGTAAGATCGTAAATAAACCAAACAGTATCATGTAGGGTGCCATCAGAACATAAGAGTGTTTGTTAGCCTTTATCGCCTTTTTCTTCATTGCCCACCAGGAGTTAGGCTGGGGGACAGGCTTGCCTGTCTCAACTTCTAACGTTGTCTCTTGTATAGTAGAATGCTGCATCCTTGACCCCTCCTTTAATCTGGCAGACCGAATTCTTTGCGTTTAGTACGAATTTCATCTTGAATATATTGGGTATAATCCATAAGAGCTTCTCGAGGTTCGACTTGATTATTAACTACTTTGTAGAACGCATTAAGCAGATGGCGACCTGTAAAATAACCCCCAGGTACCTCAGGAATCCCTTGTACCCATTCAAATTGTGCCTTCAGATTCTCATAGTCAGTAACAGGCCATGGGAGTTGATCGAGGGCATTGATATTCGCTGTCGGATACCGCGCTGCCGCTCCCATCAATCCTTCCATTTCACGCCCATATTGTACCTGTGTATCTTCACTAGTCCACCACTTCATGAATTCCCATGCTGCTTCTTTATCCTCTGTTGATTTCATCATAACCACGCCATTACCACCGCTTGGAACTTCACGACTTAGTGTCCCGTCACTTTGCTCTGTTCCTGGAACAGGAACGAATCCCCACATCCCACGAATTTCAGGAGCAAATACAGACAATTGGTTATACATCGTATAGTCTGCAATTCCAATTGGCATTTGGCCCGTGCGGAATCGATTCGCGAAATCGTATTCTTTCTCAAGCTTGTAATCCGTATAGAACTCCGTCCATTGCTTGAACGCTTCTGTTCCCGTTCTTGAATCAAGATCCGATGCTTTCCCACCATCTCGATAGAATGCACCACCAGATTGCATAAGCAGAATAGCATAGATGGAATTTGGAGCAATATTCTCTCCTGGGTATGAAGGTACTAATACCAGAGGAAGTCCGAACTCCATATGATTCTTATTTAGGACAGCAAGTAAATTCTGTACATCATCCCAAGTCTGCGGAACTTCTAGACCTAACTCCTTCAACACATCTTTTCGATAAAATAACATATTGAATGTTTGCGTCTCAGGCAGTGCGTATACACCTTCATTGTATGTATAAGGAACCATCGCACTATTACGAAAACGCTTTGCTACTTCCTCATAATCGCTGAACTGAGTTAAACTCGTTGTCGCATTTCTCATGGCATAGTTCACTGGAATATCATTTGCGATCTGCATAGCTACGTCAGGTCCTTGCCCCGCTAACGTTGCAGATAACAGTGTGTTCATCTGGACAAGCTTCAGATTGACACTAATTCCACTTTCTGATGTGAAACTCTCATCGATCATCGATTTTATGGTGTTTGCCTGGTCCCTGCCGCTACCGACCCATACCGTTACTGTTCTTTGTTCCTTTTCTTTGGATACATTTCCAATCTGGTTGTAATCAATAAAGAAGGAATATAAGAACGTAAGCCACTCGTGCCACAATTTAGAGAACCATCCCATGCCATCCGTAGGCAATTTTGTTCCTTTAGACGCAATATAAATCGTATCAATCTCTAGGGGTTGTTCTCTTGCCTTCTGTAGCCATGTTCCTAGACCACCTGTATTCGCCTTATAAGCTTGTAACCTTCTTGGAATTGTGTCAGGTTCATCAATCATTTCATCCAGTTGCATGGCCATTGTCTTGAGTAGCGCTTCTTGATCACTACTCTGTCCTGATAATTCTTTCAATTGCTTCGCTACCGATTGCAGTCTCTCACTTTCCGTTTGAAATACTTCTAATAGATTAGGAATCTGCTGTTCAACTCGATAATCACGAACTTCATCTGGTTTCGTACCGGTAATCATTAATATTTTGCGATACATCGCATTCAGATTGAATAAACTATTTTCTACATCACGAATTAATGGTGCGAATTCCCCCAGACTCACTTCAAGTCTTAGGACATGCTTGCCCTTCTCCATATAGTACATATAGGGATCATCTCCACCCATCACATCGAGACGATAACCACTCTTGTATTTAAATGCGACCTTTTCCATTTCTTGAAAAGGAACTTCACCATCAATGGTTAATATGCGTGAAGAATAAATCCCCCTCACAAAATTCTGTTGTGATTTAAAGGCAATTTGATATAACCCAGTCTCAGGGATATCAGCCTCCCATTCAATCCACTGCCCTGGAATGCGCCAATTATAACCTCCGATGGTGTTCACCTTCACCTTGGAAGGACTATATGGATAGACAGCAGGACTTGATCGTTCACTGACTGGATATAAGGTTGGTGAAGATTTGGCGATCGCGTCTTCTCCTTGAATTTCAACGAGAACACCTTCTGTCTCCTGAATCTTATCTGTTTCATACTGCCTCAATAACTCTTCATAAGATAGAGATCGAGTAGCTTGAAATAACTTCAAATGTTTAACAACCATGGGCTCTCGTTGTGATAAGAAGGTTACGGTATGATCTCCCATGCTCAAATAGAATTGAAATGGGTTATCGTAATAGCCTTCAGAATCTTTGAGCACTACTTCACGCCATTCGGGGTGCTCCATCTGTTGTGGCCGGAGGTCATTTCCCTGATTATCCATTTGTACTTCTTGTAGCTCATTGTCCCAAATTCGATCAAATTGAATATAAGCTGCCTCCTCAAAGGGAAGTTTGCCATCAATAAGCAATGAACGCTCAATATTTGAGCTTTTCCCTTCCATGGGATAATAAAGGGCCGATAGATTATACAGACCTGCCTGGTCTATGTGAACATTCCATTCCACTTCGCCCTGCTCACCCGTTGAAAGTGATGTGCCCTCCATGCCTTCATATTGCTCCAACTTGTTGAACCCTTGTCCCTCAAATTTGACGTAGTTACTGGCTTCTATCACCACTTCATGATCTGGAAGTGACGTTTCCTTATATTGTTCCAAATAATCACTGTATGTTGAGATTTCATCTGTCACTAACATCGAATCACGGCTAGAGGCCCTCTCTTCTTGACTCGAGACTTCAACTAATTCTGCATCAGCCACGACCACTTGCTTGGACGCGGGAATCAGAATGGTAATAAACAGAATACCCGTCAACATAGTGGCAACCGATTTTTTTAGACGTTGATTGGTAACGATCAATGCAAGCCCCCCCATAAGCACTAAACAGCTAAATTCCCTTTTCATTCAACCCCTACTCCCATCAACAGGGCATGAACAAGCATAAACGGCCTCGCCATCCTTTAGCGGCGAAGAAGAGTTTAGCGTTGAAATATAAGCCTATTTATAAGCAGAAATACTCATAAATTCTTATATTTTGCTAACAACAAGAGTGCACCATTGCGGCACTCTTGTTGTTAGCAATATTCTCTATGCTAGGTTCTACTATTTACCGAGCTTATCAATTGAGGCTTGTGCCTGCTGTTTGTATTTCTCAGCCGTAGCAGTAACAGATGCATTATTCTTAATCACATCTTCAACCATACTGTTGAATGGGTATTCAGGATACGCCTCATCAAGTACGATAATTCCTGTACCATAAATATGTTCACGAATCATTTGGATATCTTCTTCATGACCATAAAGACTTTCTAAATAATCTTGCCCAGGATAATCTTCGAGTTGCGGAACATCTTGCATCTCTTCGAAGATTTGATATACAATTTCAGGATCTTTAACACCCTTTGGAATAAATCGAGCTGCTGCCGCCGTATTCGCGTACGTTACTTCTTTGCTTCCTTGAGGTCCATTCGGAATAGGAACAATTCCTACATCAAACGTTAAATCTGGCATTTGCCATTCGGCAGCGACGAACATCGCTACGTCTCCATCCTTAAAAGTATTCGTTTCCTCCCAGTTCGTTTTATCACCTGTTTTAATTTTCACAACATTCTCCACATTATATAACCGGTTTAAGAACTCCATAGCTTCAAGAGTCTTAGGATTAGACAGACCCTCTTTACTCGTTGCATCATCAGCAACTTTAGCACCATTCGCTGCTACGAGAATCCGCCCTACTTGAGCAGCCCATCCAGAGAAGCCATATGTGTCCATTTTTCCGTTATTATCAGTATCCTTAGTTGCTAGTTTGGAAACTTCAATAAATTTCTCCCAATTCCATTCGCCTTTGTTGTACAGTTCCTGTAAATCGGGTAATCCTAATTTTTTAAAAAGATCTCGGTTATAATGCATACCTACAGCAAGGGTAGTGGGCGTATCAAAGGCATACTCAGCACCAGCTAAACTTGGGCTTTTTACCGCTAAATGTTGATCATTATTTATATTAGATTCTGGTTTTGTAAAGTCACTTAACTGAAGCAACTGGCCCTTTAACACTGCTGGAAGTGCTGATTTATATTCCAGTAACACGATATCTGCGAAAGGTTCACCTGCAAGTACAGTCGTCGTAAATTTATCCATATATTCATCAAACGGTACGTTTACAAATTTAATTTTCATGTTGTATTTCTTCTCAAGCTCAGCAATCTTAGCTAAGCGTGCTTTGTCAGATGCAGTGGTACCCGCTGGTGTTAGATCCCACCATGCAGCCATTTTAATTATACGTCCACCTAGATCTACAGCCTTCTCTTCTGTCGGTTCTGGCTCAGTTTTCACTTCTTCCTTAGGTGCAACGACTTCATTTTTGGTAGCGTTTTCACTTTTTGGCGCATTGTTACCTGCACTACAAGCCGATAGCAATAACATGAAACATACCATCGTCATTGATAATAATTTCACTTTTTTCATTTCCCAACCTCCCACTCTAATTTCGCTCCCCTTAACATAACCTCTCCTGAATATTGGATAATCTTACATATCCAAACATGGATAATCATTCCACAAAACAACAATACCATCCAGAAATAATTATAGTCAAACGATTTTTAAATTATTTTATATTTTGTTTTGTTGCATTTATATTTGTTTTGATAATCCATGAAAATTCGACATCAAAACCCTATAATATCAACATTTATACATAAAGTAGCAACCTGAATAAATTTGATTTTGTTATTCGTAACATAACAAAAAATAGCTATATTATGATTTTTTCAACAATCATAATATAGCTATTTCTCGTACATATTTGCTATGAAATTGGAAGTTACGTACTCTTTACCATATTATAATCACGTACAATCGTATCCGCATAAATGAGCTTTTTCTCAAACGAAGATTCACGATTTATAATCCGCCAGAGCATCTGATCTACAGCTCTCATACCCAATAATTCCTTCTTCACGTTCACTGTTGCTAATATAGGCAATGTCTCATGTGTGTTATCAAATCCAGTTACAGCACATGGACCTGGAGTTTCTACCCCTACTTTCTCCAAAGACTCGATCGCAAACAACGCTGTTGTATCATTAGAACATACAAATACTTCAGGGAGTTCTCCCTTCTCGAACGCTAACGTGATACCCTTATGTTGTTCCTCTTCCGGACCAAGTAACATGGTCAATTGTTCGTTAACAATCCCATACTCTTCAAGAGCAGTCTTGTAGGCAATCCAACGTTCATAAAAGCTAGTTGCATCATTAATGTTCCCAACGAACTGATATTTCTTATAACCCTTACTGTATAATTTAGTCATAATTTCTTTCATACAAGTGAAATTATCTGTAAAAATAGTGTCGCAGTGGAATGCCTGATCCGTATGGTCCACCATAACGACAGGTATATTTAATCGATTAATATCTAATAAAATAGATGTGGAGACTGACCCAACTGTAATAATTCCTTGAATAGCTTCCGGATTAAGCAAAGAAAATAAATTATCACTACTTGGTTCCGTTAAGGTCAGAATATCTAGCCCTTTCTGATTTAACCGAGTAGATATCCCATCAAATACAGGTCCCCAGTATAATGATTCTTTGTTCTGATATCGCACATTAGGAAATAGAACGAGAATGGTCCCTTGGACTTTCTGTGTTTTATGATCATCCGTTATGTTAGCAAATCGCTTAGACTCATTCTTGAAATACCCTAACTGCCCTGCAACTTTTAGAATCATTTCTCTTGTCTGGACACTGACACCTGACTTCCCAGATAAAGATCGGGATACAGCAAATTTAGAAACACCTGCTAAGTCAGCAATTTCTTGTACCGTAACTTTTCCTCGCATACCCATCACCCTGATCTCAATTCAGAAATTTAACTCATTAAACACAGCATACATGAATGACAATAACAAAACAATCTGTTAGTTATAACAATTATTTGTTATCATATCATCTTCTTCACGGGCAACAGGAAAACAAATAATAGCCACGGTTCCAATGCCTTTTTCACTTGTAAACGTAATTGTGCCATCCATCGCTTCAATAATTCTAAAAGTCACCATTAGACCGAGACCTGTACCTTTCGTCTTATTGGAATAGTACGGTTCTCCTAATCGTATAATCTCCTCCGCATCCATACCCTGACCATTATCGTGAATATGAATTTGAATTTCTCCGTTGACTGTATAAGCCCAAATGCGAATAAACCCCTGATCACCTAAAGCTTCAATACTGTTCTTAATCATATTAATGAGAGCTTGTTTAAACTTAGATGAATTCCCACGGATAAGAAGCCCTGAAGGGATATCTATTTCTACCGTTCCCCCTTCAAAGTTCGCTAACGGTAACAGAATTCCCTCGATATGCTTAAACTCTCTAGATATATCAATTAGCGTAATCTGTTCAAGTTCAGGTTTAGCAAATGTTAAAAAGTCAGTAATAATATTTGATGCTCTCTCTAGTTCCTCAAGGGCAAGGTTAAGATACCCCTTTTCTTTGGGTTCCGATTTCTCCTCCAACAATTGCAAGAATCCCTTCGTTACTTGAAGTGGATTCCTCACCTCATGGGCTACTGAAGCTGCTAGTTCACTGATAATATCCATTTTCTCAGAGCGTTGTAACTCATTATTAAACCGTTCGAGTTGCTTAGAGTATTCAACGACACGACGATGATTTAAAGCGAACTTTCTACCTAGTAGAACGATTAATGAAATCACGAAGGCCATGATTCCCCATTTCCATAGATAGAACTCATAATTACCCTTTTGTACAAAGTACCATAACAACTCTGATATGACGATTAAAAGGAATACCACAAAGCCCGTAGTTATGATCATAGCGTCTTTATTACCCTTAATAGCATAGTATAATGCGCTAATCCCTAGCAGAAGTCCCTGAATAATTATAAATACACCTAATATGATTACGGATATGAAATAGTTGGCACTATAAAGAGCATGATCAAACAGTATATTTATAACCATAAATATCAAACAAAACATGGAGTAACACACTTGAAATTTTCTGAATTTGTTAATGACTCTACAATGGCTGACTCCAATCATATTCTCGAATATGTAAGTTAACGCAGGTAAGAAAATAAGTAATGATATATCAAATAATGTTGTATATAACTGTCCATATTCCCCATAATGAGTATATAAAAAAGGAGAGTATGTAATGATCATTGTCCCCATGGATATTAATACGATAGTTAGTGATAACCATTCGTTCAACTGCTCTCTTTTCAAAAAAAGACTACACAATAACATAACGAATGCTACAAAAATAATAGTGCTCCCAAAAATAATATCTATCAAATTCTCCTTAACGAACGACCTAAGCAGTGTTTGATAGTCTCCTACTAGTATTTCCTCTGCCATTCCGAGTCTCTCTCTCTCAGAAGATACCTTTATCAGCAGTTCCTTACCCGTATCTTGACGACTAATAGGTAGTAAAATTTGATTTACATCATACGAATAATCTCTTTTGTTTTCATAAATCAACATTTTGTCTACGTAAATTGAGATTTCCTTAGCATAAATATTATTGATTAATATGCTAGGAGTAGAGGTTCCACCAATTGCGGGTATTCTAAATTTCAGCCATACGGCATCTGATTCTGAATTACCTTTTCTTATCACTTGGTTAGCGTCGCGCCAATTCCATACATTTGAAGAATTATGATCTCTCAGAAATGTAGTTACATCTCTATTGCCCTGATCCAACATGAATTCCCATCTCGTAATTTCTGTCACATTAGCCTTATTCTCGGTTGGATCCAACGCAGATCTAGTATTCATGTAAAGAGAAGATATGATAATGATAATGATGATGAAGACAATTATGGTTATACTCATTTTTCTCAAAATCCACTTCATAGACACACCTCAAGAATAAAGATAGTAGCACTCATCATCATTCTAAAATTCGACAAACTTCGTAACTTCCCTTTATTCAAGACCCTATTAGAAATAAATAAATAATTCTTTTTTTGAAAGAAAAACTTCTAATAGGCTTCTTTAGGAATATATGTTAAAATAATCTAGTTAGTATGTTTTATCTCTATAATTCTATTAAAGTAATCTCACCCTTAGAATCTGCAGCGTGATACTAAAAAATTCTACTAATTAGGTGATCATCCCATGCAGTGGTACACAGATTTCGAAAAAGAAATAGCACAAGTATTTAACGAATCACACCGTATCATATCTACCTTCCCACCTCCGCTTAATCACAAAGGGCTCTCTTACTTAAATAAGTTTGATGCACGCCACGAAGATAGCTCAAAGAATTACATTTGTTACCTTTTACCTTTCTGGTTGAAGGAATTAACCCAACTTCCGAAGGAAGACTATGTTCAACTATCTGTGGGTAATGTATTTGCCATGTTATACTTCTTCATTCAAGATGACATCATGGATAGTACAACCAAGCTAGATCGAGATCAAATACCACTTGCCAATTTACTTCAATTGCAGTTCCTCGAAATTTACATATCCTATTTCCCTTCTGATTCTCCATTCTGGCTCTACTTCCATCAATACATCACAGAATGGGCAGATAGTGTCTCCAATGAAGATCAGCAAGATTACTTTCAAACAAATATATTATGGATAGCTAGAAAAGCTAGTCCTCTCAAGTTATCAAGCACAGGTGCACTAATCCTTTCAGGGCAATCAGATCTAATTCCCATAGTTTCAGATTTCATCGATCACGTCTTAACAACCTTACAAATGGCGGATGACTGGGTTGATTGGAAGGAAGATTGGGAGGAAGGAAACTATAACGGGTTATTATCTATGATTAGAGCGGAGAATGACCAAGGAGAACCTTTAAGTGTTGAGAAGATTAAGAATGCGATCTTTGTGCGCAATGTTATGAAACGGTATTCAGATATTGCTCGAAGTAATCATACATATATTCAACGGTTGGCTTTCGACATTCCTTACCTTACCTCATTCCATGAAACGCTCGTTAATCACTTAAGGCAAGACTCAGACACGATCGAAGAGAATCGATTATTGAGAGAAAAGGGGGGATTAGAGTACTGGTTGTCAAAAAATATAAATTAATGTAGATTTATATCATTATCCATGGTATTCTTGATAAGTAAATAATAACCATTTATTTGAAAGGGTGATTCTATTGACACAGCAGGCTCTCCTTCAAACACAAGTCATTAATAAAGCATGGGAGGATCCAAGTTTCAAAGCACTACTGTTATCGGATCCTAAAAAAGCCATCAAAGAAGCACTTGGGGTTATCATTCCAGAACACATCAAGCTTAGATTGGTAGAGGAGTCATCCGATGTATTCTATCTAGTGCTTCCTTCTAGCCCAACCGGAACAAGTCCGGATGACATTCAAACAAAAGCAATTTGGTAATCCTATTACCATCTACTTCATAGATTACTGCTAAAGGGTTGGGATCCGTACGTCATCCGATATTCCCTCTATCAAAGATTTACTCTGAGATAGAAGGAAACGTGATAATCGTCTCTGTCCCAACCCCTTTCTGACTAATAAAATGAATTTTACCTTGCATCGCTTCAATAATTCGAAAGGTTACCATTAATCCTAAACCTGTCCCTTTCGTTTTGTTCGAGAAATAGGGTTCTCCCAATCTCGTTAGTTCTTCCTCGTTCATTCCTTCTCCATTATCTTGAATATGAATAACGATAATGGAGCTATCTCTATATGCCCATATTTTAACATGACCTTCCTGATGCCACGACTCAATACTATTCTTAATGATGTTTATAAGAGCCTGCTTAAATTTAGATGAATTCCCCCTAATCATGAGGTTTCGAGGTATATTCACGATGATTTCTCCACCCGAGAGGTTAGCTAGTGGCAATAGAATTCCTTCAATATGTATTAACTCATCCCGAATATTAAGCACACTAATGTGATCCAATTCTGGTTTAGCAAATGTCAGGAAATCCGTAATAATATTCGAAGCACTATCCAACTCTTCCAGTGCCAGATTCAAATATTCTTGTTGCTTCTCTTGTTCACACTTTTTTGTCAATAATTGGAGGAATCCTCTTGTAACCTGTAACGGGTTCCTTACTTCATGTGCCACTGATGCAGCTAGCTCACCAATGATCTCTATCTTCTCAGAACGTTGCAATTCATTATTAAATAACTCTAATTCCTTTGAATATTTAACAATCTGATTATGATTAATAGCAAATCTTCTGCCTATAATAATAATGAGTACAGTAACAAAACCTACAGCTCCCCACTTCCAAGCAAAAAAATCATAATTTTCTGATTCTGAATAAAAGTAGATCATCTCCAATAGGGAAGTGCCTACAAACAGGACCAGTCCTATAGACAGAATAGCAGCATCCTTATTACCTTTCATGGCATAAAGAATAGAGGTTATAACCAATAATACACACTGAACAATAATGACAGATCCTAATACTTTAACAGAAATAAAATAATAAAGTCCGACATATTCATCTGAAATCATCGAATTCAAGAACATACATAAGCAACAAAGGCTAGAATATCCAACCTGAAATCTACGGAAGTGTCGGATAACACCATAATACCCACCACCAAATATTCCCTCAAAAAAATACGTTAACGATGGTAATAACATAAACAATGCACAGTCAAAAAGAGTCGTATATAGCTCCCCATGCCCTCCATCTATTGAATATAAATAAGATGAATACGTAATCATCAATATACCTATCGTTAATATCACGATAGATAGAGCAATCCAGTTGGAGAGAAATGTTTTTCTCGTAAATAGAGAGCAAATCAGCATAACGAACGAGAGAAATATGAATGAACTACCTAAAATCATATCCATTAGATTTGTTTTAACAAACATTGGTAATAATTCAGAGTTATTGCCTAGAACGATCTGGTTATGAAATCCTATTCTCTGTTTATCACCTGATACCCCTATATATAATACCCCGTTAGAATCTGTTGTTCTTAAAGGAATCATAATCTTATTCTGTTCATAATTATAAGTTCGCTGTGACTCATATAGGATAGTGTCACTCGTTCTGACCACAATATGTCGGCCATAGATGGTTTTGAGCAATAATGTGGGTGTATGCAAATTCATCTTGGGCAGTTGAATTTTGAACCAGGCAGAGGAATTAGAATTAGGTTTAGTAGGTAAGGGCTGTTTAGAATTAGTATCCATCCAGCCTTCAGGTTGTTCTAAGATTGAATCTCGTGCTGTTAAGTCGTCCTCTAAGGTCCATTTAATCTGCCACTCTGAAATCATCTGTGTACTCGTATTCTTCAGTTCTCCGTAAGATGTTGTGTTAAAAATACAAGAGATCAATATCAATACAACTATAATGGCTATCAGTTTGGGTACAAACTTCATAATAAGTGGCACCTCAAGAATTAAATTTTAAAAGTGGTAAATTAATAATTATGTATACATTCTATATATTTATACAATAAACCTTCTCTATGTCATGATTTTCAAAAAATAAATCACGTGATTTTTTGAATCGTGGATTGTTTCAGTAAAAAGGGTGTAACTTTAAGCTTCTCTCGGAAAATGATGATTGATATCTCTTACACATAACTTTCGAATGACTAGGAGGGAAAAAGGAGGTTATCCTAATGAATGATTCTACACGTAGTGTCGTAAAAAATGGTCATCCCTGAAGATGATATTAGAGTGAATCAGATTGAATCGGAGAATGAAGAATTGGTATTGAATGAGACGACCGCTCTCGAAGATGTTCCAGATGCCGATGATATCCAAATGAACAGTCCTATCGATCCAGCTGCGCCTCCAATTGAAGTTGTGCATGGCACGGATCTATTGAATGGATACGATGGTGACATTACTGAAGACAAAGAATGATACATTTGATTTACCTATATAAGAACAGAATAAATAGGGTGGATCGTAACCAACATGACAAAACTGGTTAACGATCCACCCTATTTAACTCAAAGATGTGTCCAAGTGAGCTCTAACCACCGATTCGTGACATTTCAACTTTATGACCCTCCTCGTTATGATTACTGCTTTTACCTCTATCTATCGAATACCGATCATGTCGGTTATACCATATATCCATGAGAACAGATGTAATCTCCTCATCTGAAGCACCTGAACGAAGGAGGGGTAGCAATTCATATCCTTTGCTAGCGAATAGACAAGTATATAACGTCCCATCAGCGGATAATCGTGCTCTTGTACAGGTAGAGCAAAATGCATCACTTACGGATGAGATAATACCTATTTCTCCTTTTCCATCTAGAAAACGATAGCGTGAAGCAACTTCCCCCGAATAATTAGGATCTAACGGTTCTAATGGCCACTCTGAATGGATTCGGTCTAACATTTCTTTCTTGCTAACCACTTGGTCCCAGTTCCAACCATTCGTATTACCAACATCCATATATTCGATTAAGCGAAGAATATGCCCCTTCACTCGGAAGTAATCCACCATAGACAGAATGGATTCATCATTTACCCCTTTTTGTACTACCATGTTTACTTTGACCTTAAGTCCAGCTTCTGCTGCAGCTTCAATGCCATCAAGAATAGGTTGGACATGGGAACGCCCCCCATTCATTTGCATAAAGATATGATCATCTAAGGCATCCAAGCTTATAGCAATTCTCATTAACCCTGAATCTTTTAAGCGTTGAGCCTGTTTAGCCAGAAGGCTACCATTGGTCGTAAGCGCCACATCATGAATCTGTGGAATGTGAGATACACCCTCAATAATCTCCGACAAATCTTTACGAAGTAGTGGTTCTCCACCTGTAATTCGTATTTTTTCAACTCCAAGAGCAGTAAATATTCGTGCTAATCGTATAATCTCATCTACGCTCAGAATATCTTTCTTAGGTAGATAAGCATAATTATTATCAAATATCTCTTCAGGCATACAGTATCTACACCGAAAATTACATCTGTCTGTTACCGATATCCGTAAATCTCTAAGGCCTCGATTGTATTGGTCCTGTATCTGCATGTTATCAACTCCATTAAGGTCTACTTCTATAATACCAGCCTATCTATACTTATTATAAACGATGGATAAGGAAGTGAGCTCATAATGTTTCTGTTATTCTTAATTATACGTACTGATGCCGCTACGATAACGGATTGTCCTTACGATCGTTGTTGCCCTCAGATTTCTTGATTATATAACCTCAATAGCGGTTGAAATCCGATGGCAGTATTGGCTTACGAGGTAGCTTTCCTACGGAAAGCTTGTAGGCGAACGCTACCGCTTCTTCAGGACAATTCCGTTCTCTTCGCTACTTCGGCATAGTTCATTAATTCTGAATGCACTCAGTGCTATTCACTATTAATTATTATCAAACCCTTATCAACTACTGTCTAATACTCGTCTCCCATAAAATATTGACTTTGTAGAGTCTGAGCCAATAAAATATGCCATGAGGCCTCTATGGTGCATACCAATTATCCCATAGAGAAAGACGGCTACATCGTACCTGTGTTTATTCTTTAATTCACTATTTTCGAAATTAATTTTCTTACTTACGCGGACCTTGCGTTAAAAGGTTTTACTTTTATTTTGTGGGTGCAACGTAAAAGCCACGTATGTTTCTTATATCAAAAAACCATCTTTCGCACAAATATATTGTGCAAAAGATGGTTTAAATTCAATTTATTGAAGGTAGCGGAATCCTTCATAAATCTTTGAAGATTTTATAATAATGAAAGAGTACTAACCTAGAACAACTTCCACTTGGTGAGACTTACCGTCTCCGATAACTGGAAGGATGTTACCTTCGATTTGTTTACCATCCACAGTAACAGAAGCAACGCCTTTAGTTACATGGTTTGGATTGGTAATGTTAATCACGAAAGTATCTCCACGGAACACACGAGTGATGCTGAAGCCATCCCAAGCGGTTGGAATACAAGGGTTTACTCTTAATCCATCATATTCTGGTTGAATACCAAGAATAGCTTGTGTAATCGCTACGAAGTTCCATGCTGCAGTACCTGTCAACCATGAGTTCTTCGCTTCACCTTGACGAACAGCATCTTTACCAGCGATCATTTGTGAGTATACATATGGCTCTGTACGGTGAACATCACTGATCTCTTCCAAGTATGCAGGAGCGATCTTCTTGTAAAGTTCAAATGCACGATCTCCGCGGCCAATTGTTGTCTCAGCCATCATAATCCAAGGATTGTTGTGGCAGAAAATACCTGCATTTTCTTTATATCCTGGTGGATATGAAGAGATTTCTCCAAGGTTAATATAATATTTGGAGTATGGTGGATTCTGAAGAACGATACCATATTTCGTATCCAATCTTTCCTCAACTGCATCCAATGCTTTCTTCGCTAATCCTTCTTCTACGCCAATACCAGCCATAACGCAGAATCCTTGTGGTTCAATGAAGATTTGTCCTTCTTCATTCTCTTTACTTCCGATTTTGTTACCATAATGGTCGTAAGCACGCAAGAACCACTCACCATCAAATCCATGTTCCAACGTCGTTGCACGCATCGTATCAATGTGTTTCTGTGCAATTGCAGCTTCTTCATCAAGACCTCTACGTTTGCATAGTTCCACGAAGTCTGGACCCGTAAAGACAAACAGACCTGCGATAAATACGGATTCTGCTGTACGTCCTTCAATGTTCTGAGTTGTTTGGTAAGGCTCATCTGGTACATTAGAGAAACAGTTTAGATTCAGGCAATCGTTCCAGTCTGCGCGACCAATAAGTGGCAAACCATGAGGACCCATGTTCTCAATAACGTGGTAGAAAGAACGTTTCAAGTGCTCGAACAAGCTTGCCGTGTTATTCGGATTGCTATCGAATGGTACCTCTTCATCAAGAATACTGAAATCTCCAGTTTCTTTAATATAAGCAGCGGTTCCAAGGATCAACCATAGTGGATCATCATTGAATCCACCACCGATTTCATTGTTACCTTGTTTCGTTAATGGTTGGTACTGATGATAAGCTCCGCCATTCTCAAATTGAGTAGACGCGATATCGATAATACGTTCTTTCGCACGTTCTGGAATCTGATGTACGAATCCAAGTAAATCTTGGTTAGAATCACGGAAGCCCATACCACGACCAATACCAGACTCAAAATACGATGCCGAACGTGACATGTTGAAGGTAACCATACATTGATATGGATTCCAAATGTTAACCATACGATCCAGTTTATCGTCACCACTGTTGATCGTATATTTCGAAAGAAGATCACTCCAGTAAGCTTGAAGTTCATCCATCGCTCTGTCTACATCTGATTCGTTCGCAAATTGCGCAATCATTGCTTCAGCGCGTGTTTTGTTGATGACATCCAGTGCTTCCCATTTCTCTTCTTCTGGGTTCTCAACATAACCAAGTATGAAGTTGTAGCTAATTTCTTCCCCTGGAGCAAGTTCAATTTCCATACAATGAGAAGCGATTGGAGACCAACCACTTGCAACAGAGTTGGAGGATTGTCCAGCAGCCACTACCTGTGGATTTTCTAGACCATTATATAGACCTAGGAAAGATTCACGATCTGTATCGAAGCCATCCATTGGACGGTTTGCAGAGAAGAATGCAAAATGATTACGACGTTCGCGATATTCTGTTTTGTGATAGATAACAGAGTCTTTCACTTCAACTTCACCAGTATTCAGGTTACGTTGGAAGTTCGTCATATCGTCGTAAGCATTCCACAAGCAGAATTCTACAAAGGAGAACAACTTCACTTTTTTCGTAGCATTAGATGTATTAGACACGGTTACTTTATGTACTTCACCGTTATAATTCAAAGGAACAAGTGCCAATTGGTTAACTCGAATTCCATTTCTTTCACCAGTGATTGAAGTATAACCAAGACCATGACGACATTCGTAGAAATCAAGATCTCTCTTTACTGGCATCCAACCTGGAGTCCAGAAATCTCCTTCGTCATAAAGATAGAAATAACGGCCACCGTTATCAACCGGAATATTATTATAGCGATAACGAGTCAATCTGCGGAGGCGTGCATCACGATAAAAAGAATAACCTCCTGATGTATTTGACATTAAGCCGAAAAATTTCTCATTCCCAAGATAGTTGATCCATGGATATGGGGTTTTAGGTGTGTTAATCACGTATTCTTTATTCTTATCATCGAAAAAACCGTACTTCATCTTACAAAACTCCTCTCAAAGTTAAAAGATTGTATAAACGCGTGTTTATTGCGCGTTGGATGAACCCTTTGTTAGGGACACCTTAGAATAGAGTGGCGAATAAATTGCTCTTAGAGCACGATATTCACCTTAATATGAAGAATCCAGTTTCCTGCAGGTCTCCCTAATCATTAACTGGGTTGTAAAACTAATCGTACTGAAGGAGGTACTTCCCTTCACGCACATGTCGACTAGACTATGTGCTGCCTTCTTAGACATCTCATATATAGGCAAGCTAACAGAAGTTAGGCTTGGATTCAGTTGAGAGGCTACGGGAATATCATCAAATCCGATCAGAGATAGATCTTCAGGAATCATAATACCCAGCTCTTTACACGCATCCATGGCTCCAAGAGCCATCTCATCATTGGCTGAAAAAATAGCCGTCGGCCAAGATGCCTTATCCCCTTGTAGTAACTTTTTAACCTCTTGATATGCCTTACCTCGTAAGAAATCCCCACTAAGGATAAATCTATCATCCACTTTTAATTCGTGCTTTACCATCGTAGTGACATAAGCATCATATCTCTGACGACCAGAGTAGGTATTCTGCCTACCGCTTATAAATGCGATATCTCGATGTCCCAAAGTAATCAAATGTTCGACTGCCCAGGCTGCACCCTCAAAGTCCTTAGAGTTAATAACCGCTAGGTTGTTACGATCCAATCGATTCTCAAGTAACTCTGCAATGTCATAGTCAATGAGTACAAAAGGAACGTCTAGATCAGCAATGACCCTAGCCATAGCCATATTATTCTCGGTCCCTACTATGATGCCTCCATCAATTCTTTTCTGCTGAAATGCTTGCTTCACCTTCAAGAAATCATCTTCTGAGAAAATCGTATGAATCAACACATAATATCCGATAGCGTTAGCCGTATCAACCAGTGCATCTACGAAAGGTGCAAAGTAATTATTCTGATAAATGCGGTTCGGATTGTGCTTCTCTGCTGTACTAACAACAAAGAGTCCAATCGTATTCGTACTCTTACCTGCTAATACTCTTGCAGAAGTGTTAGGTTCATATTGATACTCTTCAATAATCTTCATGATCTTCTCACGTGTCTTAGCTGGCACGTTAGAATAATTGTTAATGACACGGGATACTGTGCTTCTAGACACCCCGGCGAGTTTGGCGATATCTTCGCTACGCATAATAACCCTCTTTTACTGTGAAAGCGTGTTTATTCCACAATTGTAACCGCATTAATCAAATAATACAATCAAAAGGTTTGTGAATAATTAATAAAAATAAGTCACCATGGTTTCTCCATTAGATTGGCCACTGTGACTTATTAAAATAATATCTCGTAAATAGTATATGTCACATGAGTATACTATTGGACTAGACGGTTGCCTTTACCTTCGAACAACCATAGAATCGCAGTAACCCCACGTGGATAATACTTGCTTCCCTCTATTAACCCATTTAAGATTTGATCACTCCAGCACCAATAAGATAATTCTGGATGTAGTAGCCATTCTACATGTGCTGCATCAGCCACTACCCCACTCTCATCCCATGGAAGATCCATAATCTCTCTTGTAATAAATTGAGCCAAGTATATTTTGCTAAGCCATGAGTTATTGCTCGTGGAGGAAAGTTTCCAGGCACCATTGTCGAAGAGACAAGTCCCTTTCACAAGTACTGTTCTTAGATGTGTCTGTAATGCCTTCAGATATTGACTGTATCGTCCATTAATATCAAGTGCTTCTTCACACCCCATAAAGTATGGAAATACTAGACCTTCAATGGCTGAAATAATCTTGGAATCGTTATTCTCATCGATAACAGCTGGAATATAACCCTGTTCTGTCAGCTTCTCTGTAACTGATGCAGCACATTTATCCGCCTGTTCACCAGCTTCTTTAGATAAATGTGAGAGATCCTCTAGTGCGAATAACTGTTCAAGAGCCACATATATTGCCCAGCATTTGCCTGCCATATAAATATTGTTACGTGACTGTCCAAGGGAGACATCCAGACTATCATACGTTGTAATTTCTGTTCCACCCTCTGTACGACTGCTGTCCAGACCCATCATTCCGTTACGTTTCTCACGTTCTGGATGATCACGATTAAGCATACTCTGGAAGCATTCACGAATAACAGGTAACATTTTATCTTTGAATTCTTTATCCTGTGTCTGATCGATGTACACAAGAGCACAACAGAGCCAATTCACTAATTCCTCATGACTCATATAAGAGAAGCAACCATGAAGACCTGCCATTTCATAAACTGAATATTGTGAACGAGAGAAGGCATTTGCAATACCCATATCATGTGTAAATGTTAGTCCTCCTGGATAATCACGACGATCTCCAGGGAAGTTCACGTGATCTTCGTAGCTATAATTGGATACGAATAATTCAAGCTCGTTACGTACAGTCCATGGGTTCATCATCAACTCGAAGAATAACTGATCCGCTGTTAGATCTAGCGTATTCATCATCCGGTACTCCCCTTCATTGACAACCCAGATCGGTTCCCCAGCAGCATCTAGGAATTGTGTGCTTCCATAATAACTGTGAATAGCATGATCTAACATAAACGCTTGATCCTTCGATAATCTTGATGAGTCAATAGCACTAGCTGATTCACATGATGTTGTTAACTCTGAAAAGTTTTCTAGTGAATACTTCGCCACTTCCTCTATGTTGGAGAAATAACGTGTGTAATAGTACGAAGCATCGATCCCTGTTGTTACAATACCACCACGATAGAAGCAGACAGCAAATTTAAATGTCCGCTTCTCACCTGCTGGAACTTCCATCAGTAGTGCTGCTGTGTTACCAAGTCCGAAAGCCCTATTACTTGCTAGAGGTTCAGACAACACCTTGTCAATTGTAAAACCTTGAACAGCAATAATGCCAGGATCATTGGATACAATCGCTGTCATACGTCCCTGACCTACACCCGTAAGTTGTCCTTGTCCATCTCCTTGAATAAGCCGCATCGCACTATACGGATCACTTCCTTCATATCCGAAAAACGCTTTGCGAGAACCCTTACCTTCTGTATTATCAAGTGTAAGCTCAGCGAATACAGCAGGTACAATCGCTGCTTTCATTAACTCTGTATCAAGAGTTCCAGGCTCTGGAACCGATCGAACGGGGGAATAGATACTGAACGTCATATCCCCTGCATGCCACGTATCCACACCCGTCTTAAACTCCCTATAAATGTCATTCTCTTGGAATGTCGTAATGATAGGGTTCGGCGCTAGATATCCCCCGCCTACACGTTCATTATCACTGTCACTAACTTCATCCTTACCCATTTCTTCTTTCTTCTCTACGTCATATCTAGCACTCTCATCTTCTACACCTTCAAAGAAAGGAAGTGCCTCATAAGATTGTCCATCTTTTGACTGCATACCGATATATATATTCTGATCCGCTGGTTTACCAAGTTCGAGTCCAAGCCCACCCTTTTTTCCACGGAACCCCAAAGTAAAGCTAGCAAACGCACCTATTGGTGAGTGCTGTGCGTTAAAGAAAATGTTGTTGCTCATGATATTAAACCCCTTTCGTACCGTCAATGAAGTTAATAGACGTATATTAATTCTTATTCATCCTAGCATGACAAATAAAGCGTTACCATTGTCAAATCAATCATTTATTTACCCAAATCAAGCTGTATCAGCTATGATAAATTTAGTGCTGAATAATTAAAGTTGGAGGTAATCACCTTGGCATCTTCTTATCTCCCACCAGAAATGGGACAAAGTATTAGTGAAATTATGATTCCAGATATTCGAACGACCGTTAACTTAGTCGGTATGCATCTAAGACGTGTACATAGTCATTGGGAATATCCCGAGCATGTCCACCCACAATATGAAATTAATGTTGTTCTTGATGGAGAACAGTTTATGACAGTAGGAGGCCAAGATTATCTGCAACGTGCAGGTGATCTAATCTTACTCCGTCCGGGAGATACCCATTCCAGTCGAAGTGGTAATGACGCTCCCTTTAGTTATTTTTGCATTCATTTTGACATCGATGATCGCATATTTCTCTCTGTGCTTAGTCGTATGGAACAAGTATTATTTCGTAGTGACAGCCCCGTCACTCACCAAGTTCAGCCTGTCATGTCTAAATTAATTGATATCGTAAGCAATACCGAGAAGAAGACCATGGCTCATCACATGCAGTTACAATCTACGATCTTCGAGTTATTTGGTCATTTGTGGGAAGCTATATCCAATGAGGTCATCCATTTCTCTAGTTCTGCTTATGATAAAGTCGAACTCGCGCATCAGATTCGAAATCGAGTTCAGGGCCTCCTTAATCAGCATTTCAAACAAGAGGGAGCGCTTGAGCAGCATTATGGCATTGATGATATCGCCTCAGAACTTGGGATTAGCCCTTCTCACTGTAACCGTGTATTCCGACAAGTATTTAATCAATCCCCGCGGGCTTATTTATCTGAGCTAGTTCTTCATGAGGCTAAGTTGCTTCTTGCGAATCCACGGCTATCCATTCACGACATCGCTTCAATTCTTGGTTATCGAGATATAGCTCATTTCAGTAGACAATTTAAACGTTGGTCTCATATATCTCCAAGTGAATACCGAAGCTTAAGCACAGGAATTGAGTCCTGATTATGACGCAAAGAGCCATCATTTTATAGCTGTAAATTTTTACTACCATACTACCATACAAGTATGGTAGTATGGATTCATCCTCTTATAAGGAGTTGATTTGAATACGTGGATTTATATATGAAAGCGCAATCACTTTCTACCCGTGATGCTATCTATTTTGCACTAAGAGATCAAATTGTGTTATTAGAACTTCCACCGGGCACTAGTGTATCTGAGAAGGAAATCTCTATTAAGTTTAATGTGAGTAGGACCCCTGTAAGAGAGAGCTTCGTTAGACTGTCACAAGAAGGACTTCTAGAAATCTACCCTCAACGAGGTACGGTCATCTCACTCATTGATCTAGAGCTTGTAGAAGAAGCTCGCTTCATGCGTGAACAACTAGAAAAGGCCATTATCCGACTCGCATGCGATCATTTTCCTGATAACCAATTAATGCAGCTGAAGAGTAACCTAGATCAACAACAGTTATGTATAGAAGAACAGAATCATGTAAGAATGTTTGAGCTAGATGAAGCTTATCATCGTACGCTATTTGAAGGTTGCAATAAACTGAATACATGGGCAGTCATTCAACAAATGAACGTTCACTTAAATCGCACTCGAACGCTACGTTTGGCGGCCGATCATCACTGGGAGCAACTGTATAACCAACATCTCCACATGGTTCAGGTCATTCAAGAACATGATGCCGATCAAGCTGAACAGTTGATGAGTGACCATCTCCACCTGACGATTACCGATCAAGCGCTACTGAAAGAGAAGTTCCCGACTTATTTCAAAACTTTAATGAGGTGAATGATGTATGAAGATGGTTTTTCGATGGTTCGGTGATCATAACGATACCGTTTCACTCCAACAAATTAGACAAATTCCAGGTGTAGAAGGAATCGCTTGGGCCCTTCATGATGAGATTGCTGGTGATGAATGGCCTATGGATAAAATTCTGGCACTCAAAGAACAGGCTGACCAAGCTGGTCTACATATGCAAGTTGTCGAGAGTGTTAATATTCATGAAGATATTAAGCTCGGACTTCCAAGCCGGGACCTATATATTGATAATTATAAAAAGACGATTGCTAAATTAGCCCAAGTTGGAGTAAAGGTGATCTGCTACAATTTCATGCCTATCTTCGATTGGCTTCGCACCGATTTACATAAGGAAGCCAGCGATGGCTCAACAGCTCTTTTCTATGAGAAGAGCCGAATTCATAATCTTGATCCCTTCGAGCTCGTGAAGCATATCAACCAGAATTCAGAACTCACTATGCCGGGTTGGGAACCTGAGCGCTTACAACATCTTACTGGACTCTTCGAAGCTTACCGTGGTGTCACCGCTGACCATTTATGGGATAACGCTAAATATTTCTTAGACGAGATCATTCCATTCGCTGCCGAGCATGATATCCGAATGGCTATTCACCCGGATGATCCACCTTGGCCTATATTTGGATTACCACGAATTATTACTAGCCAAGAGAATATCCGTAAGTTCTTACAATTGCACGACAGCCCATATAACGGAGTTACACTATGCAGTGGTTCCCTTGGGGCTAATCCTGATAATGACATCATTGGGATGATCCACGAGTTCTCTGACCGTATTCCATTTGCACACATCCGGAATGTACGTGTCTTTGAGAATGGTGATTTCATTGAGACATCACATCGAACACAAGATGGAACGGTTGACATTGCAGGGATCGTTCAAGCGTATCATGAGAATCATTTCGAAGGTTATTGTAGACCCGATCATGGTCGACATATCTGGGATGAACAATGTAGACCTGGATACGGGTTATATGATCGTGCACTAGGGATCATGTACCTTTGGGGGCTCTGGGATGCTTATCACCAAGTTACATTACTCGAAGGAAAGAAGGTACAATCATGAGCCAACCCCTAACTATTCATCCATCTTTAAAAGACAAAGTCGTCGTCATTACAGGGGGAGCTGGCGTATTGTGTCGAGTTATGGCTCATGAGCTTGCACGCCAAGGTGCCGCTGTTGCCATTCTGAACCGCAACATTGAGAAAGGCCTTGAGGTTGTTGCAGAGATAGAATCAATCGGGGGAAAGGCTATCGCCGTATCGTGTGATGTGACCGATCCGAACAGCGTGCTTCTTGCTTCTGAACAGATCTTAGATCGCATCGGATCATGTGACATTCTAATTAACGGTGCTGGAGGAAATCATCCAAGCGCGAACACAACGAAGGAAATTTTCAATAGTGAGGATTTAAATAACCCTGATATCTCAACATTCTTTGATCTAAGTGTCACTGGATTCCGTAATGTACTCGATCTTAATTTCATCGGTAGCCTCATTCCAACACAAGTCTTTGCGAAACAAATGTTAGGCAAACAAGGGACCACAGTCATCAATATCTCTTCCATGAGTGCACCCTCTCCTATGACGAAGGTACCTGCTTACAGTGCGGCCAAAGCAGCGATTGATAACTTCACACAATGGCTAGCTGTCCACTTAGCTGAGAGCGGTATCCGAGTCAATGCTATAGCTCCAGGATTCTTCCTTACTCAACAGAATGCGAAACTTCTGAAGAATGAAGACGGAAGCTTAACCGATCGTTCACATAAAATTATAACGCATACTCCTATGCGTAGATTCGGTGAACCGAAGGATCTACTGGGTACGCTCCTCTGGTTAAGTGACGAGAATATGTCTGGATTTGTAACGGGTGCAACGATACCTGTGGATGGCGGCTTTATGGCTTATTCGGGCGTTTAAAAAAAATCCCGGAAGCTATATAAGCTTCTGGGACTTTATCAATATATTCTTATCTTTTCAATTCAGCTTCAATAGCAGGCTCTAAATCTAACGGATCAACAGGTGCCTCGAACCGATCCACTACTTCACCTTCTCGATTAATCAAAAACTTAGTGAAATTCCACTTAATATCGTTTCCTATTAATAGTTCTGGGTGCTTATCGTTCAGCATCGCATTCAACATTTTGGCTAAAGAATTATCCAGCTTAAAACCTTCAAACGGTGCTTGTGATGTTAAGTATGAGAATAACGGAATCTTCTCTTCACCACGCACGTTTACTTTCTCAAACAATGGGAACGTAACGCCATAATTTAACTGACAGAAAGTATGTACTTCTTCATTACTCCCTGATTCCTGATCAGCAAACTGATTACATGGGAATCCCAATATCACTAATCCTTGTTCTTCATACTTATTGTATAACTTCTGAAGATCAGCATATTGTGGTGTAAATCCACATCCACTGGCAGTATTCACTATCAATACTACTTTCCCTTTATATTGTTCAAGGCTCATTTCTACTCCGCTAATATCGTTAGCTCTAAATGAATGAATACTCATTATGCCATTCTCCTTTGATAAAAACGATGTGTCATGAATGAATCCACAATATACATTGCCCACAATTTAATTGTCAACTGTATATATCATATGCTGAATCTATCATCTCAGAAAAGTATTGTCAACCTCCCTACCATTCCGCCCATTTCCATATGGCTATCAGACTTAGATGAAGAGGATAGAACGATCGCCACACCCATTTACGTACAGTCACCGATTCAAGTCTAGCCCACAGTAATGGTCCATACACAATAATTAGAGTGGGTATTATACTGTACATTTGTAGGATGGAGTTGTTAGAGAACAAATACAAGATGTTCAGAAATACATGTGCAAACACTAATTCATGAGATGATAAATATCGGAACAATAAAATAAGGATAAGTCCATAAGCACCATAATCAAATGGAAACGTCTGCATCACAATTCCGAATAAAAGAATAATCGCTCCTGAAAGAATCTTAGAAGAAAGCCTATCTAGTATATTCAGAACTACAACAGCTATTAGTAATGTACCCACAACATTAAATCCTGTCGTATCAAATGCCAATTGATAGGGGACTTGAGATACCAATGCAATAATAAATAATCGAATTCCGTATTTCAGCTTATTCGCTGTATGTAGGTGTCCCTGCACCAAGGCATACACATAGATTGGAAAAGCTATTCTTCCAACTGTCCTCCACAGCATCTCGTCTGGAAAAAAAACATATCCAATGTGGTCGATAAGCATGGTTAGCATGGCGATCCACTGCATCACTTCACTCCTTCGGTCAGACTACTGAAATTCCCACTCTTATTCCATGTAGGAATTAATTAGCCCTCTTTTCTTCAGATTACCATAGTTAGGGTGTATCTTTCATGTCCTACCCCTCCAATGATAACGATCTCATTTTTCTAGAAATGGGCTTATTTGGGTTCACGTCATTATTAGCTCCTATCATACTAATAGAGTAACCAACAATCGGAGGGATACAAATGATAAACCAACCATTTCATCAGAAAATCATAACCCCAATATGCCTTCAACAACGTCTCGCTCAGCTTACGGGACATCTCGTAGAGATTAATGGCGCCAATCTAGGGCTAGAACCAGGAACATTACAACGGGTTTTTAAAAGAAATTTCATACAAGTCCAGCAGGAATTGTTCGTACCTACCAGTCTTAATTCCATCAGAGTCTTCGATATTAAAGCTCCGCGTCGAAATATACGTATTGGAATACGTACAACATTTCCAACAGGTAACGCTTTTAAGAATATGAGGCTGGTTCGGATCGGCAGCGATTTCATTGAAGTGCAAGCTAAAGGAACGAGTCCCTCCCGAATTCTGTTTCCCCTAAACAAGGTCGAAGGCATATTTCGGGTCACACGTTGACTCTTATAGAATTCGATTAGGCTTCTCAATAACAAATAAACAAGTACTATCTGGTAATGATACACGATTTCCCTTGTCATCAAATAAAGTCACTCGATGGCTCAATGCTTCCGTATAGCCCTCTTGGAGATAATGCCTGCTCAATTACATTCGAAGAAATATCGATCCCTATTGGATCAAGATGTGGCATTTCTTTCTCCATAAGATCAAGCAGAACGCCACCTCCTGGTCCAATATCTAATACTTTCTGTCCAACAACAAAGTCCAATAACACTTTCTTATAATCCAGGGGAAGGTGATTTCTTCAATACAGAATTCAATTAATTTCTCTGCCGCCTTCGCTTCCATCGTATTCATAAGTGGTTCGAAACTAATACGCCTTAGTTGTTCGATATGGTCATTATGATATACGAATAGAAATACTTTCATGAACTCAGTCAGCGTCTTTATTTCCTATTCCGTATAAAGTATACATGTCCAGCCATAATAAGGAATGCTCTCTACTCCACAATGAAGGATGATTACAGACATGTCTATTACAGCCCTACAGGAATTCACCTTTTATTTTCTAATCTATTCATTAGCAGGTTGGTTACTTGAGAATGTCTATAGTTGGTTTGTCGATGATCTATTCTGGAAACAAGGATTTCTCAAAGGCCCTTTCAAACCAATGTATGGTTTCGCTCCGCTCTTACTTTCTCTGACCTTGACTTGGCACCTCCACTGGAGCATTATTCTTATCCTTAGTCTGATTATACCTACAGCCATAGAATACATTAGCGGTGTTCTTCTTCAAAGTCTTTTTCAAAAAAGATGGTGGGATTATTCAGCACGCTCACTACAACTTCAAGGTCACGTCTGCCTGAAGTTTTCACTATACTGGTGTCCGTTGTCTTTATTTTGCTTATTCGGTCTTCACCCATGGGTAATGAATCTTTATACGCTTATGCTCCCATTGTGGAATTGGTTATTTCCAGTATTATCACTGTATATCTTGGCTGATGTTATATGGAGTAGCTATAGCTGGAAGTCAATATCTAAGAAGCGCTTAACAGCATCTTGATTACTCTCCTATGGTATAACTTCTAATGAATCTAACATTTTGTTACAATAAGTAGAAATATATCCCTTAAGGAGTGAATCTATTATGGCCAACCCATCCTATAAGCCAAGTCGAGTTGCTATTATTGGTACAGGGGCTGTAGGTACAACTACTGCTTATACATTACTTCTAAGACATCGCATGACTGAGTTAGTACTTATTGATGTTAATCACAAGAAAGCGTTGGGAGAGGCACTTGATATGAACCATGGTCTACCGTTCGTCGGAGGCGTTAAACTATGGGCTGGGGATTATGAGGATTGTGCCGATGCAGATATTATCATTGTTACTGCGGGGGCTTCCCAGAAACCTGGTGAGACACGAATTGATCTACTCAAACGAAATGTCGACATATTTAAAGATATCATTCAAAAGATAACAACGTACAACCAAAACGGTATCCTTCTTATTGCCACTAATCCCGTTGATATTTTAACTTATGTGTGTTGGAAGATTAGCGGCTGGAATCATCAGCGAGTCATTGGATCAGGTACATTACTCGATAGTGCCCGCTTTCGATACCTTATTGGCTCTCACAAAGAAATCGATCCGAGAAGTATTCACGGTCATATCATTGGTGAGCATGGTGATTCAGAATTACCCGTATGGAGTCTTGCTAATATTGCAGGTACCCCTCTTGATTTCAACGATGCGGAACAGAAGGAAATATTTGAAGATACCAAGAATGCTGCCTATGAAATTATCGATGCCAAAGGGTCTACTTCATATGCAATAGCGTTGGCTCTAGATCGAATCGTGTCCGCTATTCTTCTCAATGAAGGCGCCGTCCTCAGCGTGTCTGCTTTACTAGATAATTACAATGGCATATCCGATGTATATCTTGGAGTTCCAAGTATTGTAGATCGTTCTGGTGTTCGGCGAATACTCGATCTTCCTTTGAATAGAGATGAAAAGACTCTTTTTCAACAGTCAGCAATTAAGCTGAAGTCTGAAATCAGTAAGCTAAAAATATAGTCGTAATTCCCTATATTTTCACAAAAATACTTTGCAGGTTTTTTTATTGAGAAAACCCTAAATTTTTACACTATAAAAGCCGATAATATATTGTAAGAATTTTCTTGATTTAACATCTCTTCTGATACCTTATGAAAGATAAGAAGTAATATGAATCGACTTAAAGGGAGATGAATCTTGTGGCAAATAAAACCTATTCCACCAATAGAACAAGGGGATGGTTTAAAAATGTTTTAACGGCTCGCACCGAAGAAGACAATGATCCTATTCTCTTACAAGAGGGAACTGAAGAAGAATCTACGGGGATTAGTACTGATTCGTCAAAACTTGACTATGCCGTACTAGAGCAAGATAAAACAGCTTTGGATCTCGTTCTTGCAGTTGAGAACTTGTTGAATGAACGACAATTGTTCCAATTCAAGAGTAAAGATACAGAAGATCAACTATACAACGCAAATGAAATGACCAATCGCCTTAAGAATGAGTTAAGTAAGAGAGAACATCAGATTCTTGAGAAGGAAAAGGAATATAAAAGTCTTGAGGACAAGCTAACTAGCAAACAAATGAGCTATGACCAGCTCCTTGAAGATTATAAAGACTATCAGAGCACCTCAAATAGTGGAATAGAGAACTTGAAATTCCAATTAGAAAAAGAAAGAAATAAATATTTCCAACTCAGTGAAGAATTCTCCAAACATCAATATGACAGCATGCAAAAGACGAAGGAACTAGAAGAAAAATTAAGAGATTCCGAAGCAGAGAATTTAAAAATATCAAGTCAATATCAAAAGGTTATGGAAGAAAAGGCACAATTATTACAATCCGTCACCGATTTCACAGAACGCATGTCTTTCTCATTCTCACCTCCATCTGAATGATAATCTCTGCTTAATCCTGAAAGGAGGGGAACCCTATCCACTCTTACACTGAGAAATGGCTTGAGCTTCTGTCTGTGGATAAAGGAAATACTAATATCATTCATGTCAAATTTTCCTTTGACCAAACTGTTCTACTGCAATGGGAGCTTGATGCTTATACGGCAGATCATATTATAGCAATTACTGATGTATCGGAGAGAGTAAAATACAGATTATCCTTACAGTGTTACTTCAACGTAATCCATAATCATCACTATAGCTACATAACGAAATATGGTCATGGAGTTAGTGACAAGATCATGTTCCCATGTTCTGAGTCTTATTCAACAAAAATTTCATCATTAAGAGAAATTGAACGTCTGGATGCATTAAGTCTCACATCTTCATTCTCTATTCCACTTCAACAACATGTCACAGACCTTCAGGATGAAGAGCCTAATGAGTCGAATGGGATTACCCCTTTACAATTTAGCAGAAGATTGAAACCAACCTTAACTCGAGTACTCGTATCCACGATAATTATTGCACTGATCTCTTTCATATACGTCCCAGAGTATTCATATACAAGTGAGAAAGTATTTGCAAATGTTATAAATGTATCTCCCGAATTAACCCAACGAATCGATCTGGAACCTAAAGTAATAACTGAGAATAATGAATTAACATCTTCTACTCCTTTAGAAGAAAATTCCTTATCTTCAGTAAATGAGCCATCCGAGATTACGGTTATGTCACCTCCTTCCCCCCATGTAATTGACATGGATAAGGAGGTCAATTTTAAGGTACCTGTTGGATCCGTTTCCATCACTTTTGATGATGGTCCTTCCATTTATACCAAGGATATCGTCAATATATTAAAGCAGTATAACGTAGGGGGAACATTCTTTTTCGTAGGAACGCAAGTTCGTAAATTCCCTGAGGCTGTCAAGTACGTAGATGACAATGGGTTCTCCATAGGAAATCATTCAATGACTCATGCTAATTTGGCTGAATTATCTGCAACCAACCAGAAATATCAAATCGAGCAGACCAATCAACTAATTCAGAACATTATATCCAAGCCAGTTCTTCTGTTCAGACCACCCTATGGCTCAAGGGATGACACACTTGACCAGCTAGTATCTAATAACAACATGAAAATGGTTCTGTGGAATAGTGATCCCGAGGATTGGAATCATAGTAGTTCGCAAAGAGTATTGGATTACATTATTAGTACCAAATCATCTGGTTCTATTATTCTTTTACATGAATCGAAAGAAACATTAAAGGTATTACCCTTAATCATTGAATTCTTACAAAAACAACAACTTGAAGTTTCGAGTTTACTCTAATTAATAAGACTAATATCCAGGAGTATCACTAGAAATTGGCCGTTACGATAACAGATTAGCTTGAGCAGTTTAAATAAAGTAAATATACAATAAAGACTGCTGATTCATTCAGCAGTCTTTTATTTGTCTTATATTCTTTTTTCGCCCCAAAAGTTAGACAAGTAACGATTTAGTAATAGTTATAGGTCAGTTAGATTAATTTATCTCTATTATCTCGTCAGATTCATTCCACTTAATCTAATTCTATATTTTATACATCATGTTAGCCATCCAAGAAAAAGATTTCACCCTCAAATGTACTCTCCCCTTCACCCTCCAGCGCTATCGAATAGCGCTTCATATTTATTCCCTCCTGTCTATCACATAACCACTCTCCCCGTGAATATACTTACTTAATAACAGACCACACTGTGCCGTACAATCCAATGGGAGGTGTCTATCATGTCATCGTCGCCCCAGCCTTATTCGTTCGTTGTTTCTCGCGAGGATTGGTCTCTTCATCGAAAAGGTTACCAAGATCAAGTCCGTCATCAACAAAAAATACGCGATGTAATTAAGCAGAACTTGCCCGATCTGATTACCGAAGAGAATATCATCATGTCTGATGGAAAACAGATTATTAAAGTACCGATTCGAAGTCTAGACGAGTATCGCTTTATCTATAATTCCCAGAAACAGAAACACGTGGGGCAAGGGGATGGAGATAGCCAAGTTGGAGACGTACTTGGTCGTGAACCCGCACAGAAACCGGGTAAAGGAGATAAGGCAGGGGACCAGCCAGGACAGGATATTGTAGATGCTGAGATCAGTATTGAAGAAGTGGAGAACATGCTTTTTGAAGAGTTAGAGCTACCCCACTTACAACAGAAAGACAAGGAACAAATCGAGACACACAAAGTTATTTTTAATGATGTCCGTAAGAAGGGTATGATGTCCAATCTAGATAAAAAAAGAACCATCCTAGAGAACTTACGTCGTAACGCATCCGCGGGTAATCCAGGAATTCACGGAATCAATCCAGATGACCTTAGATACAAAACATGGGATGATGTTGTGGTTCCTGATTCCAATGCAGTCATCATTGCAATGATGGATACCTCTGGGTCTATGGGATCTTTTGAGAAATATTGCGCACGGAGCTTCTTCTTCTGGATGAACCGTTTCTTACGGAAACAATATGAGAATGTTGATATTGTATTCATCGCTCATCATACAGAAGCAAAAGAGGTAACAGAGAATGATTTCTTCACACGTGGAGAAAGTGGTGGTACGATCTGTTCATCCGCATACCAGAAAGCACTTGAAATTATCGATCAACGTTATCCCCCATCCAAATTCAATATCTACCCTTTCCATTTCTCTGATGGTGATAATCTGACGTCCGACAATGAACGCTGCGTAAAGCTGATTGGTGAGTTACTCAAAGTCAGCAACATGTTCGGCTACGGCGAAGTCAATCAATACAACCGGAGCAGTACCCTCATGTCAGCCTACCGCAACATTAAAATAGATCAATTCATGTATTACGTTATCAAAGAAAAAGGTGAAGTATATCAAGCACTGAAGACCTTTTTCCATAAGCGTGAAGGTGCACCTAGTTAATGATTATAAAATAACGCTCTTGTCCCTCCAATTTGGAGGAGCAAGAGCGTTATTTACGTTGTAGTCCATATTTAAGGATCCCAGTTCACTAGCATCCAGTATTTCGCATTACGATCTCTATGAGATCCGATTCACTTGCAGCAATGAAATTTTCTTAATGGATAGTGTATCTCTCACGGTGTCTTCTGAAATAACATTCAACTTAATAAGACTAGCAATCTTCGTAGGATCTGCTTTAGAAATCATCTTCCACACACTAGGATCGGGCAAAGCGGCATATAACTTGTTATCGTCATATTCCTTTCGCTCCTGAGAAACGATCTTCACATGGTAAGGACCCATTTGAAGCTCTGTCAGCTCTTGTTCCGTACAGTGATTGATGATGTCATTTCGTAGATCGCCTAATTCGTGTTCTATTTCTTTTTGCTTCTTTTTGAGTTGGAAATACCGTTTTACTTTCGTCTCCATCATTTCACGCCTCTCTCTTTTTAACATAGATATGCTGAGAGAGTCACTTTTATAACGAAATAGAACGCGTGAGAAATTGCGGTCTATCTCATCTTATTCAGAAAACTTTGCTTGAAGATCGATCCATACCTTCTTATTACTATACTGCTTCTCTGAGCTTATATCTTTACCGAACCAATCGGGTGCTACGAAGGCATTCGCTTCCTCTAAGGAATCAAATTCAACCTCAACTACCATCAGATCAATTTGGTCATAACAATCAATTTCAACAACCATACCTTCCCACACTGCCGTAATTCGGTTCTTCGTTAACGGAATCGCATCAAATGCTTGTACAATTTGATCATATATCCCCTCTGAGATGGAATATTCAATCTCCTCGCGAGCCAGACCATTGCCTTTCTTGAAGGTATGTGTGAATGACATCTCATTCGTTTCTAGGTCAATAATCCTCCGCACTCTCAATTCCTGATCCGTATCGAGCGCTATATACGTCTGCTCTATCCGGTGTTCTGAACGGAATTGCAGCTTCCCTTCACCTACTAACGATTCTGATATTTCAGGTAGTAGGAACTTACGTTCAATTTCTAAAGACATATGTTATAGCTCCTTCTTCATACGATAAATAGCTTTATTCTCTAATCCACGAATGAACGGCGTCCATTCCTCTGTCTCTGGTGTTGTATCGAGTGCATCCTCTACCATCTGTAGTTTGGCATCCATCGCATCAATGAAATGAAGGGCAACGGCTTCTGCCATTTGAGGTTGAACCGGACTTCCCCATTCACCCAAGTTGTGATGTGATAAGACCATATGTTGTAGACAGATCACTTTTTCAGAATGAAGATCAATATCACATCTTATTGCAGCTTCCGTAATCCAATTCGACGCCATGGAGATATGACCTAGCAACTTACCTTGAACACTATATTCTTTGACGATACCAAGCTCTGCTGTCAGTTCCTCCGTCTTCGCTATGTCATGAAGAATAATACCTGCTTTGATCAGCTCTGCATTTAAGAAAGGTCTCTGTTTGCAGATGAATTCTCCAAGTTCCAACATGCGTACCATATGATAAGAAAGTCCTGCGTAAAAGGCATGATGGTGCATTTTGGCAGCAGGATAATGCATTAATTTATCTTCTACTTTAGTAACGCAGAAGTTAACAATAGTACGCATCTCTTCATCTTGAATACTTTCCATTGTCTGCTTAATGGTATACATCAGATCTATAGGCTGAATCGGAGCCGCACGAATAAAATCAGTGATCGTCACACCATCTTCATCCGTGACCTTACGCATCTTCGAGATTTTGACCTGTAACCGTTCACGATAAGTGTGTGCGATGCCCTGAACCTTTACGAGATCCATAGGGAAAAATGTTTCTTTATCTGTTGCACTAGCATCCCAGAATTTAGCTGAGAGTTGACCACTGGAATCGCCCAGGACAATATCAAAGTAATCCTTCGGAGGAGTCCCGTTCGTCTGTTTGACTTCCAGCTCTTTCAATATATAAAAGCCAGTAAATTCATCCTGATTTGTTAACGTATTAATTAAAGTCATGTGTTTACCTCCAACATGAAATGAAACCATTGTATTTTTTTAACAATAATATATTCGTAACTAGTTTCTTATAACTAACTACAATAACATACTGAGCATTTCTGTGCTATTTCTAGGCTTATCTTTTTTATGTAAATCTCTATTCATACCTAAAATGTTCTGCTCACCATTGATGCCCGCTCATTTGACACACTTCCTTATCATACAACATAACTATAAGAACGCCCATTGAATATCTCTACATCTCTCCACATACACATAATAAGAATCTAATTTTTCTCCTTACAGAACAGGAAAGGGGGAAGCTCAATAACATGCATCCGGATGAAATAACCGCATTAGAGCATTCCATAGCAGAAATTACTGAAATAGCCACTGGATTCGGATTGGATTTCTATCCTATGCGTTACGAAATATGTCCAGCGGACATTATCTACACTTTTGGAGCTTACGGAATGCCGATCCGATTCTCACACTGGTCCTTCGGAAAAACATTCCACAAAATGAAGACACAGTACGATTTCGGTTTATCCAAAATTTATGAGCTTGTCATCAATTCCAACCCCTGCTACGCTTTCTTACTTGATGGAAATTCGTTAATTCAGAACAAATTAATCGTTGCCCATGTTCTTGCTCACTGCGACTTTTTTAAGAATAATGCGCGGTTCAGTAAAACAAATCCCGCAATGGTTGAGAGTATGTCTGCCACAGCCGAGCGAATCAGCCAGTACGAAATCAAGTATGGTAGCCAACGAATTGAGGAATTCCTAGATGCTGTGTTAGCGATTCAAGAGCATGTCGACCCTGATCTAGTTAGTCCCTACCGTCGGAATCGTTATGACCGTAATGGAGATGGTATAACAGACTCTGGACACGAGAAGGCTGATAAGCCGATAACCGGGTTCGAGGATCTATGGGAATTAGATCAGGACGCTACAAATACTAAGAATCCCACAAACCAACCCAAGAAATTCCCTCCACGTCCGGAGAAGGATCTCTTGTGGTTCATCCAAGAATTCTCACCTAATTTAGAACCTTGGCAACGCGATATTCTAACGATGCTTAGAGATGAAATGCTCTACTTCTGGCCACAAATGGAAACCAAAATTATGAATGAAGGATGGGCCAGTTATTGGCATCAACGAATCTTAAGAGAACTGGATCTGACTTCCGAAGAAACCATTGAATATGCCAAACTCAATTCTGGGGTTGTTCAACCGTCAAAGAATAGCCTAAACCCTTATTATCTGGGACTGAAAATTTTTGAGGATATCGAGAAACGTTGGGACTCCCCTAAAGGGAACGATTTACATTCACATTCCTCTTCTCTTCAATCTGGGCAGGGACGAAGCAAAATATTTGAAGTACGAGAACTAGACTCAGACACCTCTTTCATACGCAATTATATGACGAAAGAGCTTGTGAATGATTTAGACTTGTATGTATTTGAGAAGAAGGGTCCCGAATGGAAAATAACCGATAAGTCATGGGAGAACATTCGTGATCAACTCGTCTACTCACGCGTAAATGGTGGCTTCCCTTACCTAGTCGTTCAAGATGGTAACTATGAAGATAACGGAGAATTATATTTAAAACATATGTATGAAGGATCTGAATTGGATCTAAAGTATGTTGAGCGGACTCTTCCCTACGTTCATAAGCTCTGGGGTAGGACCATTCACTTAGAAACAACGATGGAAGATAAAACGGTACTCTTTACATTCGACGGAAAAAAAGCAGCTAGAAAATTCGTCTAAACCATGTCATCACAAAAAGGACACGCAAATGTGTGTGTCCTTTTTGTGATATCCGTTAGTATTCCCTTGGCTTCCCTGTCGATTGCCTAATGACAAGATTCGAGGGCTCTGTCAAAATGGGTGGTTGAGAATTAGAATTCTCAATCATGACTAGTAAATGTTCAATGGCTCTAATTCCGATATTATGTACGTTCTGATTAATTGTCGTTAATGCTGGTTTAAATACCTGCGCATAGTATGTATTATCAAACCCTATAACAGATATATCTTGTGGAACGGACATTCCTTGTTCTTCGATCTCATGAATTGTCCCAAATGCAGCCATATCCGAAGTACATATAATACCTGTTGGTGGTTCAGGTAATGAGAGCAACTCTCTTGTGGAAGCGCTTCCCCCTTCAAATGAATAGTCGCATATTTTCAAATAGGAAGGTTCAAATGGAAGGTTTAAAAATTCTAATTGTTTCCTATATCCATTATATCTACCATCTGCAGCAATATGTCCTAGCACTCCTGAAATGTAAGAGATCTTACGATGGCCTAAACCATATAAGTGCTGTACTGCTAACTCTACAGCGTTCTCATTGTCTGTTGTAATATTACCAGCACGTTTCCCTGTTAATGCCGTATCTATAAACATAGCGGGAACTTCTGATTGAATAAGTTGCTCTAAATTAGGATTATCGTATTCCACACCAAACACCACAATACCATCCAAATTACGACTCTGACAATGATCAATAAAGGAGTAACTTGGATCATCAAGTCGGGTAGACAATTTCATGAGGTCATATCCACTATGTTCTAATGCTGTCTTAATCCCCTCTAATAACTCTGCTACGTAAGGATTCGTAAATGGAATGTTAATTAATACACCTACAGTCCAAGAACGTCCTTTCACTAATCCACGTGCGACTACATTCGGTTGATATCTCAGAAGTTGGATTGCAATCTTTACCTTTTTTCTTGTTTTATCACTAACGTCTGGGTAGTTATTGATAACCTTGGAAACGGTTGCAACAGACACGCCTGCTTCCTTTGCTACATCATGAATAGAAGCCACTACAAACTCAACCTACTCTCTCTTTTGAATCTATATCTACATGATACACTTGTCCTATATATTATAACGCACAACCAATTGTTTACAATACAAATAACCTCCAGTTCTCAGTTATAGAGTCTAGAGGTTATTTATATATTTATTTCCTAATCACTCCCATTACCTATTCAGCAAACTTCCCACATATTTCAACAACTCATTAGCACAGATTGGGCAGTACCCATGATCATTAATAAGTCGTTTACTTACCTCATTAATTCGTTTCAATTGGTTTCCATCTGGTGTTTTGGTCGACGTTGTAATCTTCACGATGTCTTTAAGATCAACGAAGAGTTTCTTCTCTATCGCTTCACGAAGCCGATCGTGATTGTTGTATTCGAACTTTCTACCCTTTCTGGAATAGGCAGAGATTCGGATTAGAATTTCCTCACGGAATGCTTTCTTAGCATTCTCAGAGACCCCAATCTGTTCTTCTATGGAACGCATCAGTCTTTCGTCCGGATCCATCTCCTCATCCGTCAGCGGATCTCGAATTTTGGACCAATTGCAGAATGCTTCTATGTTGTCGAGGTAATTCTCAAATAAAGTTTTGGCTGATTCTTCAAAAGAATATACAAACGCCTTCTGAATTTCCTTCTTAGCCAGTTCATCGTATTCTTTACGAGCAATCGCTATGAAATTCAGATACCGCTCACGCTCTTCTTTCGTGATGGATGCATGTTGATCCAACCCATCCTTGATAGCTCTCAGCACATCAAGTGCATTGATACACTGAAGATCTTGCTTAATTAGAGCACTAGAAATCCGGTTAATAACATAACGAGGGTCTACGCCCGACATTCCTTCATCTAGATATTCATTCTGCATTTCTTTCAGATCAGCTTCTTTATACCCTTCGACTTCTTCCCCATCGTACATACGCATTTTTTTGACAAGATCCATCCCTTGTTTCTTAGTCTCTTTGAGACGCGTCAGAATGGAGAAAATTGCGGCAGCTTTAAGTGCATGTGGGGCAATATGAATATGTTTCATATCACTTTGTCCAATTAATTTTGAATAGATCTTCTCTTCCTCAGAGACCTTCAGATTGTACGGTATGGGCATAACTATCATACGTGATTGTAGAGCTTCATTCTTCTTGTTAGAAATAAAGGACTTATACTCGGATTCATTCGTATGAGCAATAATGAGTTCATCTGCTGATATTAGAGCAAACCTTCCGGCTTTGAAGTTCCCTTCTTGTGTCAACGACAGGAGATTCCACAGAAACTTCTCATCACATTTCAACATCTCTTGAAATTCCATTAAGCCCCGATTCGCTTTATTCAACTCACCATCGAATCGATAAGCACGAGGATCTGACTCCGATCCAAATTCCGTAATTGTCGAAAAGTCTATACTACCTGTTAAATCCGCAATATCTTGGGATTTCGGATCCGATGGACTAAATGTTCCAATTCCGATACGTCCTTCTTCAGATATCAATACCCGCTGCACATTTACCTTTTCAATATCTCCACCGTATTCTGTCTTTAATCGCATTTGGCAAGAAGGGCATAAGCTGCCTTCTATACGAACGCCTAGCTCTTTCTCAACTTCGGGACGAAGGTCCAGAGGAATCAAATGTAGTGGTTCTTCATGCATCGGACAACCCTCAATCGCGTACACTGCCCCTTTATCCGTCTTGGTGAATCTCTCCATACCACGCTTTAAAAGGGTTACGATGGTTGATTTCCCTCCACTTACAGGACCCATGAGCAATAATATCCGCTTACGAACATCTAATCTTCTTGCCGAGGAGTGGAAATACTCTTCCACAAGCCTCTCAACAGAACGATCCAATCCGAAGATCTCCTGCTCAAAAAACTTATACCTCTTATGCCCATTAACCACTTCTGTGCCAAATGATTCGATCATTTCATACACACGAGCATGGGCAGTCATGGCAGGTGTAGGATCTTTTCGAAGCAATTCAACGTAATCTTTGAATGTCCCACTCCACTCCAACTGATTACTCTCTGCACGATAGGCTGCTACTCGTTCGAAAATATCCATGATTGGTACCTCCTATGACTTATGTTTAGAACTGGCATCTCCAAGTAGAACCGGCTTCTGCGTGAAATATAAGGATCCAGTATAGTGTGAAACCTATTCCTGCTTATATTTCTAAATGTGTCACGGGTCAACCCCTTATCGTTTGAAAAAGTGTACTACATACCTATGCAAGAAAGTGAGTTTAGTTGACCTATTTTTTATCAATATAGAGTTTGCCTTTTTAGAAATGCTATAATTAATCATTACTCATCCATGAATAAAGTCAGTGAAGGAGACATCTACATGGCCATTCAACACGAAACGGAGCTATATGAACCATTAAAACTTTTTTTTGAGAACCAGGGATTTGTCATTAAAGGAGAAGTACGCCATTGTGATCTGGTCGGAGTAAGGGAGGATTTAGCTGAACCTCTAATTGTGGAAATGAAAAAGACATTCAATCTCTCGTTGTTATTACAAGGGATGGAACGCCTCAAGATGAGTTCTAACGTCTATTTAGCTGTAGAACGTAGTCGCGCCAAGCGTGGAGCAGTAAACCAGCGTTGGAGTGAGTTGTCTGTTCTCTGTAGACGTCTAGGTCTAGGTCTAATCACAATTACCTTTTACAAGACTAGGAAGCCTATTGTAGAGATTCTCACTACGCCAATGGCACAAGTACAACCTCAAACAAGAAATAAACGCCGTCAATCCAAGCTAATTGATGAATTCCGTGAACGTAGTGGTGATTACAATATAGGTGGAAGTAATCGCGCGAAGCTCGTCACAGCTTATAGAGAAAAAGCACTTCGCGTCGCATTGCCTCTACGAAATGCCGAAGACTGCGGTATCTCTCCAGCGTCGATACGTGCTACTACCGGAGTAGCTAATGTAGCTTCCATCCTACAAAACAATTATTATGGATGGTTTGAACGGGTCTCTCGCGGTCGTTATATTCTTACCTCCGTAGGTCTTGCTGCCTTAGATCAGTATCAAGGTGTCTTAGAGGTGTCCTCTTCACTTCAATCTATACCTACACTTATAGAATATCCCACGGATTCAGAATAATCATTTAACTCCTAGCTGTGAATTCGTTCATGGCCTCGCCGATCAGATGCATCCCTAGCAATAATTCATCTCGTCCAGGATGGGTGAAATTAAGTCGAATGGTCCCCAAACCTTCTGCCTTGTTCGCGAAACATAATGTTCCTGGACAGAATGCCACCCCTTTACGGATAGAGCATTTAAGTAAAGCTTCGCTCCGCAGCCCATCAGGCAATCGTATCCATAGGAACATTCCTCCGGAAGGTAGATCATACCTAGCATCATTCCAAGCAGGACGCTTTAACAACTCATTCATCAGCTTCAGACGAATGCTATACTCACGTTTTAATAGAGCAACATGTTCATACCAGTCGAATGTTGTAGATTCCAGTAACTCGTACAATAATCGTTGATTCAAGTTACTGGATTGCCAGTCCGCTAATTGCTTCGCTGCACGCATTACCTCAATCAACTTCCGATGACCCACTGCCCATCCTGTTCTTAGACCTGGTGCCACTGTTTTGCTGAATGATCCGACATATAACACTTGTCCACCCTCACCGTGACCATCCAGTGCGAATAATGAGGGGTACTGTATTCTGAAAGTAGTAGGATCACTTATTTGATTAAAATAAAGATCCCCGTAAGAGTCATCCTCTATAATTAGAACCTGCTTCTGTCGACATAGTTCTAATACTTGTTGTCGTCGCTTAAGGCTCCACAGAACTCCTGTTGGATTCGTAAAATTAGGAGAAATAAATAGCAACTTCGGAGTTTTAGTCTCGATGAGCTCTTCTAATTGTTGTAGGTTTAACCCTTCATGATCCCCATCTACAGGAATAATGTTGGCACCTTGCATCCGTAATATTTGCAGACTACCCGGTGAAGTAGGATTCTCAACAAGTACAGCATCACCTATATCTACATACACTCGTGCTAATAAATCCATGGCTTGCTGGCTTCCTGTAGTTAGAAGAATTTGACTCGTGTCTACACTGATTCCTTTGTGCTGATTCCACTCGGAGCTTAGCCACTCGCGAAGTGGCATGTACCCTTGTGGGTCTCCATACTGCAACGCCATGGGATGACTCGAGAAAACAGCTGCTGCTGCAGTATGTAAAGGAGTAAGTGGAAATAGATCTTCCGCTGGAAGTTCCTCTGCGAGTGATATAAATGAGCTCTGTCGGGAATACGATTGGATATTCTCTAATGGAGAAGACATAATCCATTCTGCACGTGAAGCAAAAGAATATTTCATGATACAACCTCCTCTACTTTTCTCTTTACTCACCTACAGCCCTAATGGGTATTCTAAAACAGGGTGAATTATGCTAAGAAATAGTAGATATCTTTCATTACTATGTATATAGAGACCGAATCGGATACGTATAAACAGCGAATTTCTCAATCGCCTGCGCTCGCGTACTAACCCCTAACTTCACATATATCCTTCGCAAATAATTATCAATAGATCTTCTGCTAAGCTCAATTTCGAGTGCTATTCTATCGTAAGTGATCCCTCTTACAATACGCTCCATGATTAATACCTCCGTCTCAGACAGATGGAACAGATCCTGAGTACTTGGGGGTACCTCTGCTGGCCATATCCCTTTCTTCAACCATTGAAGCGGCATAAATGCGTACCCTTCACGCAATCCCTCAATAAGAAGGAGCAGTTGCCTTGAAGATGCTTGTTGAGATAATACTCCGCTTGCTCCAAGACTAAGTAAACTGTTAGCCTTTTGAAGGCCTTCTTCACCTATGAAAATAACAATATGACTTTTCGCTGAATGAATTCTTAACTGTCCTAACACATCTTCCAACTTCCCTTTTGGTAATAAGTAATCCAGTAGAATTAAATCTGGCTGTAACTCTTTAACCATATGTATTCCTTCGGAGAAACCAGAGGCCATTCCTATCACATTTAAATAAGACTGTTCCTCTAAAATTAACTTGGTTCCTAACATACTTGTGGGCTGACCGCCCAAAATAATGACGTTCCAAACTAACGACATCTATATAATCCTCCCAGTCATTCTAAACAGACATAATAGAATTGTATCGCAGAAGTTCCATTAATAGGAACAATATTATGAATAAATATATGATTTTGCGTTTTTGCGTAAATGATAGTGTAATGTTAGAATGGGAACTTGGAAAAAAAATATTAAAAGATGAGGTGATCATTTTGCAATCCTCAACGGATTCTCCAGCCCCTTACAATGAACGTCGTACCGCAAAACGTAAACCTTCAGTAAAAGTATTCTTATTGCTGTGGATATTACTGATCGGAATAGGAATAACTGCTTCCTATTTATATAGTAATGAGCTGAAAAAGGACATGCTCCAACAACTCCAAGCGGACAACCGACAGCAAATGACATTATTAAAAACAGAATATGTACAGAGATTCACAGAATTATCTTCTCAAGTTGAAGTATTGAACAATAAGGTGCAATCATTTAATGAATTACTTACCTTCACCAAGGATAATGCGACGAGTAAAACCGATAATAGCAACAAATTATACACGCAATTAAATGAAGTAAAGACCCAACTTAATACGCTTCAGAAGAAAATGGATCTTCTCAAATGAAATTGCAAGTTAAACAGGTCAATCGGCTTTTTCTACTCGCAACAGCACCATTCATAGGAATCTTGTTCTGTCTCATACTCAACCATGGATCAGTAGAATTGGACATCGATACAGCTACCTACATTCCTACTGAATCTATTCAAACGGAAGATATTATAAATTATCTAAATATGGCAGAGGATATGGTCCATAGTACCCTTTCAACCATACGTCACACATCGGAGTTATACCAGAAAACACTTCATACAACAAACAGTATTGTAAAGACGACAACATCACAGGCCCATATGCCAGAGGATATTTACAATAAGAGGATCACTACTAAACTCGGTACCCCTTATGAGAAGGTAACTAGTGATCGCATATCTATTGAACTTTATAAAGTGAATCCCGGTACATACCGAGGTTACGCTATGAAAATAAAGCTAAAGGATCCTAAGGCCATGAATATGAGTCTCGGAAGAGACGTTATTGGAGGCTCCGAGACGACCATGCAAGCTGTCCAACGCTCTGGTGCTGTTGCTGGCGTTAACGCAGGTGGGTTTGCCGACGGTAAAGGAAAACGATACCCACTAAGCACAACCATCTTGAATGGTGAGTATTTAACCGGTTTTGAATCTAGCTTTAAGGATCTCTCGTTTGTTGGATTAGATAAGTCAGGTAAACTTATCGGTGGGAAATTCCATAACAAGGAGGAACTTGATCAACTCAATCCCTCTTTTGGTGCAACCTTTGTACCTGTACTCCTACATAACGGTCAGAAGGTACCCATTCCAACCCAATGGCAGACATCGCCTTTACGAGCACCACGTACCGTTATAGGAAACTATAAAGATGATCAACTACTGATCATGGTCATAGATGGATACAATGAGAATGGAAGTTCTGGTGCCACCTTACAAGAACTTCAAGGTAAGATGTTTCAATTAGGTGTTCGAGACGCCTACAATTTGGATGGTGGAGGCTCCTCCTCTCTGATCTTGAACGGTAGAGTGGTTAATAATCCTTCGGATGGCAGTCTTCGTTCTCTGCCCACCAATTTTTTGTTTTTTAAATAAAATTTAAATGGTATAATAAGTATAATAAAGTAGTTATAGGAGGTGTGGTAGCCACGATGTCTTTTTCATTAACTTTTTGGATCATTGCATTGGTTCTAGCTCTATTCTTGACCGGCATCCTCACATCATCGTATAACGATGATAAAACAAAAGGCCTATAATTTCGCATGGATAGGATGGCTTCCTCTAATGAGGGGGCCCTTTTTTTGTCGTTAGCTAAACAAAAAAAGCATCACGGTAAAACGCGATGCTTCCTGTCACATGCATTAAGCCTCAAGAAGACCCGTCATTTCTGACTGGCACTGTGCACAAATAAAGCGTTCTTTGAATTCGCTCACTTCTTCTACAGAACCACAGAACACACATTTCGGACGATATCTCTCCAAAATGATATGATCACCTTGCACTAAAATCTCAACTGGGTCGCCTTCATTCATCTGATATCTTTTTCTCAGTGATTTGGGTAAAACGATTCTTCCCAGCTGATCCACCTTACGAACTACACCAGCAGGCTTCATAATGGTACTACACTCCTCTATCCAAAAAATATACTACGCCCTCAACGAATAAAATGGGTATATCTTATTAGTTCGATATGATTATGTCGAATCCTGCTGTTATAAACAATTTTTTATCGTAAATCCACGAAATCTAACTGTCTCAGTGCTTCATACACAACTATTGCCGCTGAATTAGAGAGATTTAATGAGCGAACTTGCTCACCCATAGGTATTCGCATACATGTATCCGGATTAGCTGCAAGTAGTTCAATAGGCAGTCCCTTAGTCTCTTTACCAAACACGAAAAAGTCTCCATCCTGAAATTCAAAGTCACTGTATCTTAGAGATGCTTTCGTAGAAGCGTAGAAAAACCGGCTTCCTGCATACTTCTCCTGAACCTCTTCGAAGGAATCATGATATTCGATATGGACAGCATGCCAATAGTCTAGTCCTGCTCTCTTCAATGTTTTATCGTCGGTAAGAAACCCAAGAGGGTGAACCAAATGTAGATGTACCCCTGTTGCTGCGCATGTTCTTGATATATTTCCTGTATTTGCCGGTATTTCCGGCTCTACAAGTACAATATGTAATGCCATGATGATATCCTCCACCTATCTATTTTTAATGATTATAACCCTAAAGGTTACACAAAACAAAAGCCCTCCACCGTTGGCGGAAGGCTAAGAGTATCAGAGAATTGAAGACGTTCAACTTTCGTTACCCATGACTTTTTTGGAAATGTGACATGAAATCAGTTAATGCTTTACAACTCTCATAAGGAACTGCATTATAGATCGAAGCGCGTAAACCGCCTACACTACGATGCCCCTTGAGACCTACAAAACCTTCCTTCTCTGATTCTTTAATGAACTGATTCTCAAGTTCTTCGGAAGTCAGACGGAATGTGATATTCATAATCGAACGGCTTCCTGGTTCAACAGGTCCCCGATAAAAGCCACCGCTGTTGTCTATTGTATCATAGATTAGCTGTGCTTTCTTGCGGTTTGTCTTCTCTAATCCTTCAAGAGCGCCCTGCTCTTCAACCCATTTCAATACTTCATTCACCATATATACTGAAAAGGCTGGTGGTGTATTATACAAAGAATTATTTGAGAGATGTGTATTATAGCGTAACATGGTTGGGATATCCTTAGGTGATTCGTTAATCAGTTCTTCTCGAGCAATAACAACGGTTACTCCAGAAGGCCCTAGATTTTTCTGAGCACCAGCATAGATCAGTCCGAATTGATTCAGATCAATCTGGCGACTTAGAATGTCACTCGACATATCCGCTATTAATGGAATACTACCCGTGTCCGGGTATTGTTGGTATTGTGTGCCTTCAATGGTTTCGTTAGAAGTCACATGAAGATATGCTGTATGATCAGACAATTGAATTTGACTTAGATCGGGTATGGACATAAACTTGTTAGCCTCAGAGGATGCCGCGATGTGTGTTTCCCCAATAAGTTTAGCTTCTTTAATCGCTTTATCAGCCCAACTTCCAGAGTGAACATAGCTAGCAACTTTACCTTTTGGAAGGAGGTTCATCGGTAACATTGCAAATTGAGTACTAGCTCCCCCTTGTAGGAATAGCACTTTATATCCCTTCGCATGACCAAGCAATGATAACAGACGGCTCTCTGCTTCATTATGCACTTCTTCGTATACTTTACCTCGATGAGACATCTCCATAATAGACATACCTGTATTTCTAAAATCTACAAATTCAGCTTGTGCACGTTCTAGAACTTGGAGCGGTAACGCAGCAGGTCCCGCATTAAAATTATAGGCTCTCTTAGTCAAGTGTACTCCCCACCCTTTCTCTTTCTTCATCTTAGAGGTTGTTCAAAAAGTCATCTTTTGATCACGAAGTATACCAAGAAGCTTATTCGACATCGAATATTGAATTCAGCCGGTCCTTCCGGTGCTCACGTAGATACTGCCTACGCTCCGCTCCTCACTCCCTATCTTCATCCAATCTTCTTGGTGCTGAAAATCCGACTTTTTGAACACGCACTTATATGATATCGCTATGATAGCAGTATTACTACAGCCCATCAAGTACGATTTGCACTAACTCATCGGAAACGGGAGATATAATTTTTTTATAGGTAGACTCATTTTTATTTATCGGATTAAAGCGGCACAGTGTGAAGGGACCATGCACCCTTTATATACAAAATCCTTCGGGCATGCCCGAAGGATTAACTTAATATTTGATTGTATGATAGCTATTCTAGCAATCGAAATATAGACCATATTCATGTGGATGAACACGTATTGCAACGGATTTCGCTTCAGCACGTTTCATATCAATAAAGTTATCAATGAAGGACTTCGTAAATACGTCGCCTTCTGTAAGGAATTCAAAGTCTGCTTCCAATGCATCCAACGCTTCATCCAAGGTTCCAGGAACGCTACGGATTTTGGATTTCTCTTCATCAGATAATTCATAAATATTCGTATCCATCGGTCCATAACCTAGTTCCGTAGGATCAATCTTTCTCTTGATTCCGTCAAGACCAGCCATAAGCATAGCTGAGAACGCAAGATAAGGGTTAGCCGTAGAGTCTGGTGTACGGAATTCAATACGACAGCCTTTAGGTGTAACGGCTGCTACTGGAATACGAACTGCTGCGGAACGGTTACCTTTGGAGTACACAAGGTTTACTGGAGCTTCATAACCAGGAACTAGACGTTTGAATGAGTTCGTGGACGGGTTAGTCAATGCAATTAGAGCTGGAGCATGGTACAAGATACCACCGATGTAATGTAACGCCATTTCGCTCAAGTTTGCGTATGCACCTTTTTCGTAGAAAAGAGGTGTGTCGCCATTGAAAATGGATTGGTGAACGTGCATCCCACTACCATTGTCACCAAAAATAGGTTTTGGCATAAATGTTGCAACCTTACCATATTGGCGTGCCGTATTGTGAACAATATATTTATATACCATAAGGTTATCTGCTGTTTTCTTCAATGTATCAAAACGGAAGTTAATCTCAGCTTGACCCGCTGTTGCTACTTCATGGTGATGGCGTTCTACACGCAAGCCTGCTTCTGCAAGTAGACGGCACATTTCACTACGAATGTCTTGTTGTGTATCTACAGGAGCTACTGGAACATATCCACCTTTAACCCCAACTTTGAATCCTAGGTTACCGCCTTCTTCTTTACGATTCGTGTTCCATGCAGCCTCTTCTGAATCTACAAAGAAAGAAGAACTATTCATGCCACTTTCATATCGTACATCATCAAAAATGAAAAATTCAGATTCAGGTGCGAAGAATGCTGTTGTACCTACACCGCTCTTTTGCAAAAACTCTTCAGCTTTGGCAGCAATCCCACGTGGATCACGCTCATAACGCTCACCATCTGGTGTATGAATATTACACATAATATTTAAAGTAGGGTGGGCAGTGAAGGAATCAATAAATACCGATTCCGGATCAGGCATCATAACCATATCTGATTCTTCTATGCCACGAAAACCGGTAATGGAGGAGCCATCAAATGCCACCCCGTTGATAAATGTTTCTTCTTCTACTTCTGAAGCTGGTACTGAAATATGATGGGCACGTCCTGCCAAATCTACAAAACGAAAATCCACCCATTCGATATTATGATCCTCAATACTTTTCAATACATTTTCAACTGACATGTCTCTTCCTCCCAAATTCCGAACATTAACCCGCCATATGATTTACAATGTTCATGATCATTTATTTTCTGTCGCAATTATAAGGCTTAATCATTTGCACCGTCAATACATATGTCAGGTATTTCTTTAGATTATGTTAGAAACCCTGACATAAATGAATTTTTCAATTATTACTAACAAAAATAGCCCACTACATCCGATTTTTTTTCAAAAAATGGAGTGGGCAAATCAAACTATTCATCTTCAGAGCTTATAATTACGTTCAGTGACTCATGCATCCATTCATTCAAACATAGGCTTGCTTACAGTCTACCAGCAAATGCCTCAGCCGGAGCCTTCTCCGTATTAAATGTTCTTCCTACCAACGGTGCCAATTTCTCTAAATCCTTCAATAGAGCTGCAAATTGATCAGGAAATAGGGACTGCACTCCGTCACCTGTCATCGAGTTATCTGGATCTGTGTGCATTTCAACGATTAGACCATTCGCACCCGCAGCGATAGAAGCTTTGGACATTGGCTCTACCAATTCACGTCGTCCCGTACCATGACTTGGATCCGAGATAACCGGAAGGTGACTTAATTGTTGTAAAACAGGTATCGCTGCTAAATCTAGTGTATTACGAGTATAGGACTCAAATGTTCTAATACCTCTTTCACACAACATCACATTTGGGTTCCCTCCGGCAAGAATGTATTCCGCCGCATTTAGCAACTCATCATAAGTAGCACTGAATCCACGTTTCAGAAGGACGGGCTTACCACAGGTACCTAGCTTGCGAAGTAGGTCAAAGTTCTGCATATTACGGGTACCAATTTGTAAAATATCCGCATACTCCGCACATATATCCACATACTCAGGCGTCATCACTTCAGTAATGGTTAATAGTCCATGTTTCTTACCCGCTTCTTGCATCATAATAAGACCTTCTACCCCAACACCTTGGAAGCTATATGGTCCCGTACGTGGTTTGAATGCCCCACCTCGTAAAACCTGTCCTCCAGCAGCTTTGACTAATGCAGCTATTTCATCGATCTGTTCAACCGACTCTACTGCACAAGGCCCACCCATAATCACAATCTCTTTACCACCGATCTTCACACCTTTAATATCAATGATCGTATCCTCAGGGTGGAAGTCTCTACTGGCAAGTTTATAAGATTTAGAGATCTTAACTACGTTCTCTACACCCTTCATTTGACGTAGATGTTCAGCAAGCTTAGGATTTACACTGCCAATCAGACCGATAACAGTACGGTCAGCTCCCTTAGATACATGAGCTTGTAATCCCTCTTTCTCAATTGCCTTCACAATCTCTCCAATTTGTTCTTCTGGCGTTACATTCGATGTAATCACGATCATAATTTATATCATCCTTCCTCATCATTTACTATTTAACACTCCACTTTTCAACTTAAACGCTTACCCGCTTTTATGCTTTTAATCGCTAAAGTAAATATACATCAAATGCTCATTCTCCGTCAAGCGAACTTCATGGTGATCATAAAAACAAGACTCGAAAGATGAGTGCTCTTGCTGAAGAGTCTCTCTTTCGAGTCATATAAAATAAGTCATACTTAACATTAGCTACTTCACAATTGATCTTACGTCGTTGGACTACTTTTCACTTTAACGTTTGGAAGTAGTTTCTTCATGTTAACGGTTCGTTTGGTCTCCCATGTCTCTGGATTGTTAGGGTCATACTGTTCTAGGTACAATATAACTTCCTTCGTTATGGGTGTAGGTGTAGATGCACCTGAGGTTACTGCCACTTTCGAGATGCCTTCGAGCCATTCCCTCTTAATTTCAGTTACATCTCCTACACGATACGCCGTAACGTTAGCTATTTCCTCAGATACTTGAACCAGACGATTCGAATTATTACTCATTGGGTCGCCCACAACGATAACTAGATCAGCTTGACCTGCTTGTTCTGCCACCGCTTCTTGACGTACTTGTGTCGCTAAGCAAATTTCATTATGAACTTCAGCAGAAGGAAACTTCTCTAACAATTTTTTCATAATATACTTAATATCCCATTGACTCATCGTAGTCTGATTCGTAATGACAATTCGAGAGGAATCTAAATGAAGATCCTTAATTTCCTCTTCTTTTTCAATGAGATGTACATGATCAGGAGCAATACCGATAGCGCCTTCTGGTTCTGGGTGCCCCCCCTTACCAATGTAGATCACTTCATATCCATCGTTAACCTTCTCTTCAATAAGAACGTGGGTCTTCGTAACATCTGGACAAGTCGCATCTACTGTTGTTAATCCTTTGTCACGAGCGATCTTACGTACTTCTGGAGATACGCCATGGGCCGTAAATATAACGGTTCCACTCTCAACTTTATCTAGAATATCAAGACGGTTAGTACCATCTAATGTAATAATTCCATCATCTTCAAAAGAATTCGTGACATGGCTATTATGAACGATCATTCCTAATATATATATAGGTCGGGGAAGATCTAAATTCTGCGCTGCTTGACGTGCAAGCACCATTGCATCTACGACTCCATAACAATATCCCCGAGGAGAAATCTTAATTACTTCCATTGGTATCAACCTCTTTTCATAAGCTTACCTTTCCTCATTATACCCTATTCCAAAGGGACAGGAAAGATCATAGGAAGCCAGATAATAAAGGTGGTTCCCTCATTCACTTTTGTCACCACTTCAATCGAACCATCCATTTCTTCAATAATCCATTTCGCAATCGACAACCCTAGCCCAATACCTTCTGTGACACCTCTAGACTGGTCTGCTCGATAGAAACGATCAAAGATAAGGGGTACATCCTCTTTATTCATTCCAATTCCCGTATCCGCTACACGTATTCCCACTTGATCTTGATATTTAAATGCATCTAAGGATACTTGACCTTCAGGTGTATATTTAAAAGCATTCTCTATGAAAATAAACAACATTTGCTGTAGATAGTCCTTATTTCCGTTCACATAAACACCATTTAACGTGGATAAGTTACCTATAATCCACTCTGCTTGATGAGGCAGGAATTGTGCACGTCGAGCTACTTCCTCGACCAATGGCTCGAGTGGTACGGGGGTTTTCGCAAAGGTCTGACCCGTATCTGCACGTGCTAATGAAAGCATATCAACGACAAGTTGACTCATTCGTTTGGCTTCATCCGAGATGTCATTTAATGCTTCTTTTGTCATGACTCGCATCGTCTCTTCATCCATATTAGAACGATTACCCTGTTCTTCATCCCATATCTTTTCGAGTAAATCAACATTGCCTCGTATCGTCGTAAGTGGTGTTCTTAGTTCATGTGAAGCATCCGATACGAATCTTCGCTGAGCTGCATAGGCGTCTTCTAATTCTTTATAGAATCCATTCATCCGGCTAAGCATATTATTGACAGTGCCAATTAATTGGCCAATTTCATCATTAGGGCCCTTATACTCAATTCGTAAGCTAAGATCTGCACCCTTCTGTATCTGATTAGCTGCCTCAATCACCTTGCCTATAGGTCGAATGGATTTATGCGCAAGAAATAACCCAAAGCTCGAAGCAATAATAATCATGATCACCGAGCCTAATACGAGTATATTCTGAAGACCATTTAATAGATTCTGTTCTGAACCTACATAAGTTGCGATTTGTAACAGTCCAATGATTTCTCCATTGTAAATAAAGGGCTCTTGATAAACCAAAAATGGATTCCCTTGAATTTGAACCTTGCTATACCCTTTGACCATGGTTTCTGGTTTTCCAGATGGAATGGGTATCTCCATACCTACTCTTTTCAAGTTGTCATCTGGGTTGATTACACCGTTAGTATAATTAAAAACTTGCACAAAGGTCTGAGACTCATCAAAATTACTTGCTGATCTCACCGAGAAATCATATGTTCCTCTAACTACATCAACTATAATTGTCGTTTTCACTCGTTGATTCTGCTGATAAATACGCTGCTCTACTTCATCGTACGTATTATAATAAATCACACCATAAACAGCAGACCCGAAGATGATAAGTGTTACAGCTAAAATAGCGGAATACCATGCTGTTAATCGGAATCGGATGGACATATTATGTATCTCCTCTTAGAATATATCCTGCTCCACGGATCGTCTGTATGATCCTCTTGCCTCCATGCTCTTCCAACTTTTGACGTAACATCGCTATATATACTTCTAATACATTAGATTCACCACTGTAGTCATAACCCCATATCTTATCCATAATCAAGTCACGCGATAGTACTCTTTTGGGATTCTGCATAAATAAGTTCAGCAATTCAAATTCCTTCGCTGTTAACTCTAATCTAACCCCTCCACGAAGTACTTCTCTTGCATCCATATCCAAGATAATATCTTCATAACTAAGCTTAGGTTCGCCTGCCTCATTCGGTCCTGGCTTACGGCGAAGAAGTGCACGCACACGTGCTAACAACTCTTCGAGGGCAAAAGGCTTAACCAAATAGTCGTCTGCACCAAGATCTAATCCTTTGACTCTATGTTCGATCTCATCTTTGGCTGTCAACATGAGAATAGGAACATTACTTCCCCCTTCCCGAAGTCTTCGACATACTTCGAATCCATCCACCTTAGGCATCATAATATCTAATACAACAAGATCTGGTTCACTATCCAGAATCATATGCAAGCCTTCAGCACCATTTGCTGCAGTTAGAACATCGTAGCCTTCAAAAGCAAGACCCCTGCGTAACATAGAAATAATTTTCTCATCATCATCAATTAGTAGAATAGTGGAACGCATAAATAAATCATAACCCCTTTATTATTGCATAATTAGGCATCTACCGATTATCCTTAGCCTCTATGCTCTATTGTAACCAACCACGAACACTCTAGCTATATATCCATATATAAATAGCGGAAGGGGAGTTTCCCTTCCGCTATTTAGTCACACCACTTCTATTCCTGAGTCGTTTGGATATCAAACCCATTACGATCTCCTATCGTTACAGGGAGATCCATCTTTCTACCGTCTCTGACAATATTGATTGTTATCTTCGTGCTCACTTCTTGCTTCTGAATGAAATCAATGAGATCTTGGCTTGTAGGATAATCTGTACCATTGATTCCAGTAATGATGTCGTACGGACGAAGGTCAGCTACATAGGCAGGAGATTTATATGTGATCTCAGCAATGACTGATCCTTCTTTCAAAGTCGTTCCCATTTGTTTTGCAACTTCATCGGTTAGTGTGATTAATGATGCACCAATGAATGGAACCGGATCTTTTGGAATTTCTTGATTATTCTTCAGTTTATCCACGACTTCTGAAATCACACTGGTAGGGATAGCAAATCCAATCCCTTGAGCATCTGCGCTTACCGCCACATTCATTCCGATAACTTCACCATTGAGATTCAATAGCGGTCCACCAGAGTTACCTGGATTAATAGAAGCATCTGTCTGTAGTAAATGCTCGTACTTACGAGTACCACTACCATCTTCCTCATTGATATCTATACTACGTTCTTTTGCACTAAGCACACCAGATGTTACCGTGTGGTCGAACCCTTGGGGATTACCGATAGCTACTACACTCTCACCTACTGCAGCTTTATCCGAATTACCCATTGGAACGATAGGGAAATTGTTGTCACCCTCAATCTTTAACACTGCCAAATCAAGATCCTTACTTGAACCAAGCAATTTAGCTTCATAAGGTTTGTTATTGCCTTCTAACGTCACTTGAATTACATCTGCGCCGTCAATAACATGTTGATTCGTTAGAATGTAACCCGACTTTTCATAGATAAATCCAGATCCAATACCGTAAGGAACTAGTTGATCTGATTCGGTTGTAGAATCAGAGTTCGAAGATGAACCTCCGTTTCCTTGACCGCTACTTCCACTTCCACCGAACTGATCCCCGAAGAAATAGGAGAATGGGTCACTTGAATAGGGGTTGGACTGCTGTCCACTTTTAGCTTTACCCGATTTAACCAAGGTTGCAATCTTCACCACGGCAGGACTTGCTTCCTTAAATACCGCAGAGACATTCCCTGGACTAGTTAACGGTAAAGTAGTCGTAGTAGCCGCGGCATTTTCATTATTACTAGGTGTTGTTACCGCTGTTGCATTGGATTCAATTGGAGCAATCGCCGCTAGCGGCGTGTCCGGTGTGAACAAGTTCATCCGATCCGCTGTAAACATGAGTGAAGTAATGACCAACATACCTGCTAGGAATGAAACTAATATCGTTTTTACTGAACTCTTAGGTTTCTTACTATATTGCCAATTTCCATTTCCACCAGAACCACCGTTGTTATCTCCTCCATCTTGACCATTTCGCGGTGAATTAAAAGAATTCCCCACAGGTAAGTTTCGAAGAGGCTGCGGTGGCGTAATCTCCACTTTGTCTCGATCACGATCATAGGAATCTGCTTCGTTCTGTATCACACTATCTTTACTTATCGATTGAAATGGTCCGTAGGAATAATAATAGGAAGAACCTGATTCTGAGGAATCTTTTTCTTTTGACATCTCTTGATCTAATTCATCATCCAACCGTCCGAATTTATTATCGCGTTCGTCCATATATAATTACCTCCTATACCCTAACCTCACTATTTGTAGGTGGGATATTATTTAACTGTTCTTATCATGTACTATTAACCTTAAAGTCACATTAAAAACAATTTAAAGGGAGATAAAACATATTTTTTTACAGATCTACCTTGGCCCACCCTTTACGATGAGCAAAAATAGCGAGTTGTGTTCGATCATCTAGTTCACATTTCATGAGTAAATTACTAACATGCGTTTTAACCGTCTTAATGCTGATATGTAGTTCTTCTCCGATATCCTTGTTACTTTTACCTTCAGCAATAAGAAGGAGTACTTCCTTTTCACGCTCTGTAAGTCCAGATGAATCTGCTTCGACCATCCTTTGGCGAATGCCTCTAGTAAGAGCTTGGGAGACATCGCCAGTCATCACGGGCATCCCTCTATAGGCACCTTGTAACGCATATATGAGCTCATCAGCTGATACTGTCTTAAGCACATAACTTACAGCACCTGCTTCAATCGCATCCACTACTAGATTATCTTCTAAAAAGCTGGTTAGGATCACTATTTTTAATTGCGGATATTCTTTGAGCACTGCCTTAGTCGTCTCGGCTCCATTCATGATAGGCATCATTAGATCCATTAATATTAAATCAGGTGGACCCTCAGGTATTCCTTTTCTTAATATATCTAATACTTCCTGACCGTTTCTTGCCTCCCCAATAACTTCGAACTTTGGCTCTAACATTAAATACGTCTTGAGACCCATTCGAACCATATCATGGTCATCTACGAGTAAAATCCGGATATTTCCTTCCATACTTATACTTCCCCCTCATATGTAGACACGGAATCATTCTCTCCAGGAGTAAATTTAGGAATATGTACGCGAATCGTTGTCCCTGCGCCTTCTTTACTTATAATTTCTACATGTCCACCCAATTTTTCTGCTCGCTCACGCATCGTAAGTAATCCATAGGATCCTTGTTTCTGAAACCCTTCGTTAAACCCTTGGCCATCATCACTAAGACTAAGTACCACTTGATGTTGCCCTTCGCGCAAAGACATACTAACTAATACCGCATGTGCATGCTTTACGATATTAGCCATCGCTTCTTGTATGATCAGGAATAGCTGATGTTCTATAGCTTCTGACAATTCTCCTTGTAACTCCATTTCCTTTATTCCTTTAAGTCCATTCTGACGGCAATAATCGGGGAACCACTTCTCCAGTGCTTCTGCCAGACTCTTCCCTTCTAATTCTACGGGTCGCAACTGCGCAATAAGTGCGCGCATTTGCTTCTGTGCCATATGAGACATCGTAATTAACTGTTCGAGAACCAACTTACCTTGCTCTTCATTCTGAACTAATACCTTCGGAAGAGCCGATGCAGACATATGAATGGCGAAGAGTTGCTGACTTACGGTGTCATGCAGATCTCTCGCCATCCTTCTGCGTTCTTCTAATACCGCATTCTCTGATGCTTTTTCTTTCTCTACCACTTCTTGAACACCTAATCGTTGTAGTAACATCATCTTCTTCTCAATCGCATCGATCATCGTATTAAATTCATGGTATACCCGTGCGAACGATTGATCCTCTGCTATAGGCATCCGCACAGATAGATTCCCTTTAGCAACCTGTAACATATTAAGATCTAGGACATCGATTCCTCGCTGAATGCGCTGCCCTGCCATGTAACCAATGACCACAGTGAATATAATAATGCCAAGGGAATAATACAACCACATGACATTATCTTTCACTTCAATATAGCCCATATAAATACCCATATATATAATCGCAGCCATAACGACTCCACTCAGTAAAAAATAAAACATTAACAACCATTTCGTGTTTTTCAGAATTTTCACCATTCGCTTAACCTACCGTGTTCACTTTAATGTCACCAATAAAGGCGCTGACATTAATGACTATTTTCTTTTGAGCCTCTTTGTAATAAGGCGTTGAGGATTGAACGGAGCTCATGAATCCGCTTTTAGATTGAGATAATATGGTCATGTCGCCAATAAAGGAACTTGAATTCACCTTAATACCCAAGTCCATGTCATTGGGAACATATATCTTAATATCACCGATGAAAGCAGAGATATTAATCTTAGTCTTTCCGTACGGAATTTGAGCTTTCGTCAGATCAAGTACCGCGTCTCCTATGAACTGAGATATGTTAGTAGGCTTTAGCTCGAAATAATCACTGCCCATATGAACATCGCCAATGAAGGCCGATTTATTAACCTTCTCACCGTCGCTATAGTTGTCATATTGAGCCTTGAATTTGTGTCTTTTGTCGCGAATATGATACGTTTCATCCTCTTCTTCATGCTCGCTATCATCACCCATATGAATATCAAAACTGATTCGTCTTTTATCCTGCTTTTTATCTGCAAACGAAACTCCAAACTTTTCTTCAAACTGTTTATCTAACGTCGATTGAGATTCCAGATCAGGTAAATCCGGTAGCTCAGATGGTTCTGGTGGATACCCCATTGGCTCAATAGGTGTCTTCATTTTCTTATCAGGTTTAGTTGTAGACCGGGTAGGCTTGAAAATGACATAAAGACCACAAAGAATCAGAAACCCAGGAATAAGAAACTTAAAGAACTCACCAGGACTTAAGAAGACCCAATCTAATGCCCGTGCTTGAAAATATCCCCCTACCGCTAGTAAGATGAATGAGCCTATAAAGGAACCCCCTTCACCACGTGCAGTCAACATGTTCTTAAGCCCTAAATAGATTAAGATTAGCGGCCAAAACGTTGAAATAATAGAACCTATACTAATATCTACATACCCCATCTGCTGAAGTAGAAATATAATCCCAATTCCGATAAGCACAAATCCGCCAAAAAAACGATCTGCCCATCCCTTTTTCATGTTCAACATCCCCTTATCCTCTTACGTAATCCTTAGTTTACAATAGAGTTATCATTTCGGATACAGGCCACAGAATGAACATGACTCGGTCTAGAGGATGAGATGAAGTCATATGAAAAAATGCCCCCAACGATAAGCGTTGAGGGCATTCTTAACTTGTCAAAAAAATACTTAAGGGGTCTCAATGATCAAAAACTAATTTTGAGATTTAAACTCCTCATCATACTTTTCATCCGGTGTCTTGTAATTATCTTGAACTTTATTTGGTTTCTGAATTTTACCATTTTCCTCAGCGAATTCAGCGTTAAACTTTTCATCAGGTGTTTTGTAATTATCCTGTACTTTCTTTTGTTTCGAATTCATGTTTTGATTGTTGGCCATGAGATTTTCACCTCCTCTTAGGTTTGCTTATGCAAACTTTAAGTAGGGCTACGACTTTTCCCCAGTCCATAGTATGTAACACGGACGAAAAATTATGCAGTAGCAGAGCGATAAAAATCTAATGCCGTAGTTTCCTTCATCAAATCGATTGTTCAAGCACAAATGCAGGTAACGATTTATAGGTCTCAATCGCCTTTCCTAGGCTCTGTACCATCTTTTCAGTACATTTCCCATTCCCGCGCTTAATCACTTGTACTTCCACATCTTTCTTACCCCATTCTTTATACACTTGCTTCGTTGTTGCAAAATATAGGTCAATCTTCCGCCCCTTAATGGCAGAACCCGTATCAGCTACAATACCGTAACCATAGCCTGGAATATACAAAATACTACCTAATGGAAATACTTTAGGATCGGCAGCAATTGTTGATACCTTGTTTTTATCGCGTTTCACCTTTACACCCGAATACGTAATCCCGTATTCAGGATGGTTAGGTTTCTTACCTGTAGATTCATATCCAGCTGTGTACCCTGTTGCTACTACCTTCACTGTTCGAATGACTTGGTCTTGGCTTGGAGCCGACACTGCAACAGCCGGTGTTGTGGATTTAGTCGTTGATTGCTTCGCCTTCACTGTGGTATTCTTCTTTGCTTTATCCTTACTTACATTAGATTTAGGAGTAGCATTATATACCTGTTGCTTATAGCATATATTTTCAGGAATTCCCGCGTAATAACATTGTGAATAATTCATTGAAGCATACGTTGTTTTCTCCCCAATCACCAATCCTACCAAAAATATACATAACAAAATCCTCTGCCCTATTTTAACCTTGTTCATAAGAAAATCTCCCCCTTACTAGCGAGGGTTCCCATTTAAACAGGTAAATATACATGAAGGACTGCCAAGCATATGTACATTGCTTGACAGTCCTTCACTTAGCAGAGGACTAAAAAAACATCCAACAGGTTCATTAATTATGAAATTTGATGGTTTGATATTTCTTCCTTCAGCATGGAAATAACCTCATCCAAAGGTTTAGTTCCGATGTCTCCTTCGCCACGTTTACGGATGGAAACTGTGCCACCATTCATTTCATTCTCACCAATGACGAACATATACGGTATTTTCTCAAGTTGGCTTTCGCGGATTTTGTAACCCAATTTTTCGTTACGAAGATCAGCTTCAACAGAAATACCACTTAACTTAAGCTTATCTGCGACTTCATTGGCGTAATCTTCAAAGGCACCTGACACCGGAATAACTTTTACTTGAACTGGTGACAACCATAGTGGAAGCGCACCGGCGAAGTTCTCAAGTAGGAATGCAGTCATGCGCTCCATCGTTCCAAGAATACCACGGTGAATTACGACTGGACGATGCTTCTGTCCATCATCACCGATATATTCCAACTCGAATCGTTCAGGCAATAGTACGTCGATTTGAGTTGTAGAAAGCGTCTCTTCCTTACCAAGGGCTGTCTTCACTTGAACGTCTAGTTTAGGACCGTAGAACGCAGCTTCACCTTCAGCTTCAAAGAATGGAAGTCCCATTTCTTCAACAACTTCACGAAGGATACGTTGAGTGGATTCCCACATTTCATCATCTGGCCAATATTTCTCAGTATCCAGTGGGTCTCTATAAGATAGTCTAAAACGATATTCCTTGATTCCAAAGTCTTCATACACTTTAGTAATCAATGTCACAACACGCTTAAATTCTTCCTTGATCTGGTCAGGTCGGCAGAAGATATGAGCATCATTCAGTGTCATCGCACGAACACGGTGTAAACCAGTCAATGCTCCTGACATTTCATAACGATGTTGCATACCAAGTTCTGCAATACGGATAGGTAGATCGCGGTAACTGCGCATATCACTCTTAAATACCATCATGTGATGAGGACAGTTCATAGGACGCAACACAAGTTCCTCATTATCAAGTTCCATTTTGGGGAACATGTCCTCTTGATAGTGCTCCCAGTGACCTGAAGTTTTGTAAAGTTCCACATTACCAAGCACTGGTGTGTAAACATGTTGATACCCTAGACTCTCTTCCATATCTACGATATAACGTTCCAATGTCCGACGTAACTTAGCACCTTTAGGCAACCACATGGGAAGACCTTGACCTACAAGAGGTGAGAATGTGAACATTTTTAGCTCTTTTCCTAGTTTACGATGATCACGTTTCTTCGCTTCTTCTAAGAAGTGTAAATGCTCGTCCAATTGGGCCTTCTTAGGGAATACTGTTCCGTAAATACGTTGCAACATCTTGTTCTTACTATCTCCGCGCCAGTAGGCTCCAGCCACATTCATCAGCTTAAACACTTTAATCTTTCCTGTTGAAGGTAGATGTGGTCCACGACATAGATCGAAGAATTCACCTTGATCGTACATGGAAATAATACTGTCTTCCGGAAGATTATTAATTAATTCTATCTTGTATGGATCTCCAAGTTCGCCGAATATTTGTAGTGCTTCTTCACGGCTAACTTCTCTACGAACGATTGGTAAGTTCTCACCAATAATGCGTTCCATTTCTTTCTCAATCTTCTGTAAATCTTCAGGATTAAGTGGATGCTCAAGATCCATATCATAATAGAAACCATCTTCAATCACAGGACCAATCCCAAGATGAACTTCTTTGTTACCGAACAAACGCTTAACCGCTTGGGCCATAACATGGGCTGTACTGTGACGCATTACTTCAATACCTTCTGGAGAATCCAGAGTCACAATTTCAATGAGAGCTCCTTCTTCCAATGGAGTGGACAAGTCCACAACGACCCCATTTAACTTACCTGCTACAGCACTCTTCTTCAAGCCACTACTTATGGATGCTGCTACATCTTCAATACTACTACCTTCAGCATACTCACGAACGGAACCGTCCGGTAATTTAATGCTTACTGCCATATTAATTCCTCCTAGATATTTCTATTTTAAAAAAAGACAACAAAAAAACACTCATCCCGGTAAGGGACGAGTGTTATCACCCGTGGTTCCACCCTAATTTGATAGTTGCAATACATTCTTGAAACATTGAATGCAATACCCATATCCTTCATCAGCATTTCATAACGGTTATGAACCGGTGATTCTTACTGTTCTCCAAATGTAACACATCAGAGAAGTTCATAATCACAGCTACAAAGGGGTAAACCAACGTCGGATACTGAAGGGAATTACAGCCTGGTTCCCTCTCTCTGTACAGTCCAAATCTTCGTGGTTCATGTCTTTTTCATTGCTTTTAGTCAATTTAACAGTAATTATAATTCTAGCTGACACTAAACGTCAAGTCATATCTTCTCTTTCTCTCTAAAGAAGGTGTGGCATTGTGGACAATAATGGCATACTTCCACGCGCTTATCAAAAATTTGCAGTATCGTCTTCACCGCCGGCATTTGTGGATCCCTAGTGTGAAGAATCAATTTGGCTGGAGATACCGAAATAAGCGTACTCACAACGGCATCCTCCATTTCCATATCCTGCTGATCAATTCTTTCTACAAAAACACCTTCGTTTGTTTTAGCCTCCAAAGGATTCATTTTTCCATCAAATAGTAAAAGTTCCTGACCGCCCTTATGAACAACATGAACTAATGGAATCTGTGGCTCTTGAAAATACACGAAATATTTAAGTAAACCTACAAATTCTTCATATTGCCGGTCAACTAAGAACTCATCTACGGCATATTCTATGATCTCTCGAAGTTCAACACCATAATTTTGAAGGCGAAACGAGATAAATCCATCTATATTTACTATAGGACTCTCCCGAAAACATTGGTACAAATTTTTGGTAAGCATCTTATATCGACGTTTCCATGGTTCGTTTGGGGCTCCATTTCCTTTTTCTACTAAAGAGATGCAGTGTTTTATAATTCGCTCTGAATCCTCTTTCCCCGAAAAATCAAATTCATCCCGCAGTAAGGTTCTGATTATATGTTGTTCCTTTATTTCTAAGATGACTTCCGCTGCTGCCTCTGCAGCAAGCTGGTACAAGGAGTCCATTCCATCTCCCAAGGAGATCTTTTGTTCATTCCCCATGCATTTCCACACTGACGTACCTTCACTCGAGATACATGAGAATTTCAATGGTTTATATTTCTTATGTAGTTCTTTGTTCTTTCTTGATACGATGCTTTCGAATAGAACCACTTCTTCTGCAGATGCTATCTTAGCTGATATACTGAATAGTACCATGGAGATCACTCCTTTCATTATCCTTGTTAAGTATATGGTCCCTGAACAAAGGATATACGGAAGGTGTTAGTGGAAAACAAGCTAACATTTCTCAGTTACTTAGCCCATAAGCATTCTAACTGAAAAGGTTGGTATTAAAAGTAAAAAGGGCTAATCCCAGAAAGTCGTTTTCCGACTTTCTGGGACAGCCCTCTTCATCACTTTCTTTTAATTCTGCATGATAAAATCACGATCGATGGTTGTTCCTTCTTCAAAGACCTTCAAGATGTCATATTTCGTATTACGTTGAGCTGGTATTTTACCCGCTTCACGAATTAATCCAAGAATAGACTCTATGTTGACCTTATGAACCGTACCAGCAGAAGAAACCACGTTTTCTTCCATCATCGTACTCCCGAAGTCATTGCATCCATAACTTAAAGACAATTTACCTACTTCAGGTCCCATCGTTACCCATGATGACTGTAAATTTGGAACATTATCAAGTAAAATACGACCCACCGCTACCGTCTTCAGATAAGCTTCTGGGGTCTCGCGTTCACGTGCATAGTTCGTGTTATCTGGTTGGAAAGTAAATGGAATGAATGCTAAGAAGCCTTTGGAGTTATACTTATTTGTAATACACTCATCTTGCGCATCACGAATCCGTAGCATGTGTAATGCTCTCTCTTCCATCGTCTCACCAAAACCAATAACCATTGTAGCCGTTGTATTCATACCTTGCTTGTGCGCGATTTGCATGACATCCATCCATTCACGCCAAGTGCCCTTTAAGCGGCTAATCTTTTTGCGAATACGATCATCTAGAATTTCGGCTCCACCACCTGGAAGGGAATCAAGTCCCGCTTCATGAAGCTCACGAACAACCTCTTCTAGGGATAATCCACCAGAAACCTCCTGCATCTTGCGAATCTCAGCAGGTGAGAAGGAATGCATCGTAATATTAGGGAATCGTTGTTTAATACCTCTGAGCAGGTTCGTATAATAATTAAATGGAAGATCTGGATTCGTTCCACCTTGCATCAGAATCTCGGTACCTTCAACGTCCTGTGTTTCTTGAATCTTCTTGAAGATAGCTTCATCTGGTAATACATAACCTTCACTAGAACCTGGGGCTCTATAGAAAGCACAGAACCTACAATATGTATCACAGACATTGGTATAATTAACATTCCGCCCAATAACAAAGGTCGTAATCGGGTCAGGATGTATCCGTTTCATAAGAATATCCGCTGTATGTCCTAGTTTCTCGATCTCGTTACTCTCTAACAGCCTAACGCCTTCTTCTAGATTAAGTCGCTCACCGCGTACTGCTTTATCTAGAATACGATCTACCGTATTCATAAAGGTAACCTCCCTTGATATGGATAATAAAAACAAATAAAAATATAATAACTACTCTTCATCTTAACATATTAGATTCAGAAGAAGAAACAGCACCGCCTAAACGATGCTGTTCATTCTTAATCCTCTTGGAGGGCTTGATCAAGATCTTCAATTAAATCCTCAATGTCCTCTAAACCTACAGAGAAGCGGAGTAATCCGTCTGTAATACCTCTCTCAGCACGAACTTCGACAGGCATAGCCGCATGAGACATCATCGCGGGATAAGACAAAATACTTTCAACAGCACCTAGACTTACAGCAACTAATGGAATTTTAACTTTGTTCAGTACCTTCTTAGCTCGTTCTCCTGAGCCAACATCAAAGGACACAACTGCACCATAACCCGTGGACTGCTTCTCATGAATTTCTCTACCTGGGTGCTCTGCCAGACCCGGATAATAAACCGCAGAAATATCCTGTCGTTCATTAAGCCAATTTGCAAGCTTCCCCGCACTGATTTCACTTTGATTCATACGTGTTTTCAAGGTCTTCATTCCACGCATAAGAAGCCAGGAATCCTGTGGACCGAGTACAGCACCCAATCCATTCTGAAGTTGCTTTAATTGCTGACCGATCGACGCCGTCCTAGCCACTGTAAGGCCAGCAAGAACGTCACTGTGTCCCCCTAGGAATTTGGTAGCACTATGGATGATAATATCTACACCTTGTTCAATTGGGCGTTGATAGTAAGGCGTCATAAACGTATTATCCAACATCGTAAGGAGATCATGCTCTTTTGCCCAGTCAGTTACCGCTTGTATATCAGTAATTCTTAATGTAGGGTTAGACGGTGTTTCCATATAAACGGCTTTGGTGTTAGATCTAAGTGCTTGTTTCACTTGATCCAAATCTGTCATGTCAACGAACGTTGTCTCAATTCCTAATCTGCTAAGAATACTTGTTAAGAGACGATAAGTTCCACCATATACATCCTCTGTGACAATGATATGATCCCCAGCCGATAAGAGCATGAATGTACTTGAGATGGCTGCCATACCTGATGCAAAGGCTAAGCCGCGTTCGCCACCTTCTAATAAAGATATATAATCTTCTAAAGCCTGACGCGTTGGATTGCCAGAACGACTGTAGTCATGCAGAGGTGGATTAAATATATCTTCATGATGAAATGTGGATGCTTGATAGATTGGAACACTTGATGCACCTGTAGTTCGGTCAATTTCAGATCCAAAATGAATTAACTTTGTAGCAAAATCCAGATCTTTGGGAGAACTTTTTCCTGATTGTTGTTGACTACTCATGCTTATTGTCCTCCTTCAATTTCTTGACGCGCTGCATCTAATGCCCCACCAAGATCTGCTATTAAATCCTCTACATGTTCTATTCCAACAGAGAAACGAAGTAATCTATCATCTACACCAATGGCATCACGAATCTCCAATGGAATGTCTGCATGTGTCTGTACTGCCGGGTAAGTCATCAACGATTCAACACCACCGAGACTTTCCGCAAAAGCAATTAATCGGATATGTCTAAGTAAGGGTTCCACATACCGAGCATCTTTCACTTTAAATGAGAAAATCCCCGTGTTGCCACTACACTGCTTCTTCTGAATATCATGGCCAGGATGATCCTTCAAGTACGGATGAAATACTTCAGCTACAGCAGAATGAGTCGTTAAGTATTCAGCTATTCGAATCGCATTACTCTCATGACGTTCCATTCGGAGTGCCAATGTCTTCATCCCACGCATAAGTTGATAAGAGTCTGTTGGACCAAGAACTGCGCCAAGCGAGTTATGAAGGAAAAACATTTCTTCCGATAGTTCTTTACCTTTTGTAATAATAAGACCTGCCAGTACATCGTTATGTCCACCTAAATACTTCGTAGCACTATGAACGACAATATCTGCTCCTAACTCCAATGGACGTTGAAAGAAGGGGGTCATTAATGTATTATCAACGATCGTTAATATTTGATGACGTTGTGCCCATAGGCATACCGCTTCAATATCCGTGATCATCATTAATGGATTCGTAGGCGTTTCAATAAACACAGCCTTGGTGTTAGGTCGTCTTGAACTTTCTAGTGCATCGATATCGTTCGTATCTACATAAGAGGCAGTGACTCCGAATTTAGAAAGAATTCGTTCCAATAGACGATATGTACCGCCATATAAATCTAAAGAGACAATAAGATGATCGCCTTGCGCGAACATGGCAAAGACAGTCTGTAATGCAGCCATTCCTGAACTACATGCGAAGCCCGCATCACCAGATTCTAGTTGAGCTGAAGCATCCTCTAATACTTTACGGGTTGGGTTCTTCGTACGTGAGTAGTCAAATCCAGTGCTCTTTCCTAACTGAGGATGGCGGAAAGCTGTAGCCTGATATATAGGGAAATTAATAGCACCTGTTACTGGTTCCTCAACTGATCCGATCTGAGCCAAGCGACTTTCTATTCGTAAGTCTTTCTCATTCATAGTGTTTTCCCCTTTATCATCATATTCTGATTATATTTGTGGCCATACTTCCATCGCTTCTCCAATATCAAAAGGTGTCTCTTGGTATACATAATAGTTCAGCCAATTTGCGAATAATAAACTTGCATGTGCACGCCATATCGCTGGAGGTACACGAGAAGGATCATTTTCAGGGTAATAATGTTGAGGTAAATCTATTTGCATACCCTTGGCTACATCACGTTCATATTCCCATTTCAACGAGAATGGATCATATTCCGAATGTCCTGTCACGAAGATTTGCTTGCCGTCTTTCGTCGCAACAATGTATACACCCGCTTCTTCTGATTCTGATAAGATCTCCAGTTCAGGAATCCCTTCAATATCTTCCTGACGTACTTCCGTATGACGAGAATGAGGGACATGAAACAATTCATCAAATCCTCTCAGCAACTTCACATTTGGCGTACTGATCGTATGTGAGAACACACCAAATATTTTGTCATTCAGATCATATTTGGGAACGCCAAAGTGATAATAAAGGCCTGCTTGAGATGCCCAACATATATGAAGGGTTGAGGTGACATAAGTCTTGCTCCATTCAAATATTTCTTGTAACTCTTCCCAATAATTAACGTCTTCAAATTCCATCTGTTCTACTGGAGCTCCTGTAATAATCAGACCATCGAATCGACTAGATTTCACCTCGTCAAACGTCTTATAGAATGTTCTCAAGTATTCTTCAGATGTGTTCTTGGAAGTATGTGATCTGGGATGCAACAATACGATATCAACCTGAAGTGGTGAGTTCCCAAGTAAACGAAGTAACTGCGTTTCTGTCGTTTCTTTCGTTGGCATTAAATTGAGAATCGCAATACGCAAGGGACGTATGTCTTGATGATAAGCCAGGCTCTCATCCATGACGAATATATTCTCCCCGGCAAGTACTTCCTTCGCTGGCAATGTATCTGGAATCTTAATTGGCATGCTGATTACACTCCTTTAGCTGAAATCGGCGATAATCATGTGAGGAAAGGGTTTTGTAAACAAAAATGACCTTAATCCATAGGAAAAAATCCATAGGAGAAAGGTCATCATCGTTAATCTATGCGCCTCTCTCATCTCTCAGGAATGGTTTGTCAGTGAAGTCGACAAATCTTCCTGCAAGAATTAGCACCGTGCGTATTACACGCCGGTTGCCGGGTTTCATCGGGCCTGTCCCTCCACCTGCTCTTGATAAGATTTCGCTGTATTCATTTTTAGTTTAATTGATTTTGGTAATATTTAAATCTGAATTAACTTTAAATCATAAAATTACCTTCGTCAAGAACTGTTCAACATTTTTACAAAGACTTATATTAAGTAACACCTAGATCACTCTTATTTCATAAACTGAAGACTAGAAGTAACCAGCTTTTCTTCTTGAAAGGATGTTAGGAGGACGTTATACTAGACAAGTATTACAATCCGGTTAAAGAAGAGGTGACCTGAAAGATGGACGGCGACCCGAGGCCCAAGCTGATTATTGGTGCATTACAACCGCATAGAACTAGTACCAGCCTGTTGGAGGAAGGAGCTATTCGACTCTTTCGTGCGTAAGCCTCTTACTCCATGAACAAGACTGATCTCTTTTCTATGCGCAGAAATTTAGCGCTACCCATAGCGAATTATGGGGATGAAGGAGTGAATATATATGAAAATCCGGTTGGTTAATTCTGGGGTATTCACCCCCATTAATGACATCCAAGTTACACTAACCCCACCAGAACAAGGATTCTACTGGATCGATGCAGATGCAGAGGATCTCACTTTATTACAACCTCTCTTTTCTCTTCATGACCTAGCTGTTGAGGACTGTCTTAGTGAAGATGAACAACGTCCTAAGATTGAAATATACGATAACCATTATTTCATTGTAGTTAACAGTATTCGATTCGACGATGAGGAAATTTTTCTAAGAGCTCTCAGCGTATTCTTAGGCAGACATTATATTATTACGGTTACCAACCAAAAAATAAACGAGCTTCGAACACTAAAGCCCATTCTGTGGGAGCAAGAAGTTAGTGAACCCGATAAATTTTTATATCTGCTCATCGACTTAGTTGTCGACAATTATTTCTCTGTAGGTGATCGGATCGAGGCCAAGATTGAGAAATTAGAAGAAGATATTCTGATGCACACTAAGAAATCTCATCTCATTGAGATTATTGGTCTACGAAGCGAAATATTATGGCTGAAGAAGGTTCTTGGACCCCAGAAAGAAGTAATCAACATTTTAAACAAGAAAGATCTTCGTCTGATCGATGACCAGCTACAGAAATACTTCAGCGATATTTATGAAAATGCTGTTAAGATCGCAGAAACTTTCGAAACCTATCGCGACCTTATGGGTAACTTACGAGAAGCGTATCAGTCCAGTATCGCCAATCGTGCGAATGAAATTATGAGAGTATTTACAGCGATTACTACCATTTTCATACCCTTAACACTCATTACTGGGATTTATGGAATGAACTTCACAAATATGCCCGAATTAGATATGAAGTATGGCTATTTTATGATTATTGGGATTATGGCTACATTGGGTTTCGGAATGTTCTTCATATTCAAAAAAAAGGATTGGCTCTAATCATTACACAAGGACGAAAGACGCTCTGTATACAGAGAATCTTTCGTCCTTGTGTTATTTAACCGACGTCTTGTCTAGAAGCCTGCCCCCGCCGAAAGCGAATGCGAATCATGCGTATGCGTTCATACAGTTGGTCTATACTTCCTTTCGCAATAGTATCTTTCCCTTCACCATATACCTTTTGTAGGATAGGCTTCAACAATAGATCTCCTAACTCTTCAAAAGCTGACCATATGGCATTCTGCTCGTCAGCAGACATATCATATAGTTCATTCTGAATAAGATATTCCGTATCATAACCTTCTTTCTCCATTTCCTCCAAAGCTTCAAGAATGTCTTTCCTAGGAGTATTGCATTCTTGTTCTAATTCTTCGAGACTCTTCCCTTCTGATATTCCTGTCATGAGTGTACGGCGTATCCTATACTGATCAAGCTCTAATTTGTATTTTCGCTCTTTTTGCTTGAATACCCAGTTCATATAGAGCTCTTCATTTAATTCACCATAAACCCAGTTTAAAGGATAATGATGATGACGTTCTACTTTTGCTGTTATTTCTAAAATATCTACACCGTACTCCCCGGCTTTCACATCACCGACCCCCGGTAGTTGGATTAGCTCGTCCACTGTCTGGGGGATAAAGGTACTAATGAGTCGGAGCAGTTTGTTACTAGCAATGAAGTAAGGAGCTTTACGTTCAGAGACTGCTCTTCTACGTCTCCATGAACATAATTCAGAATATAGATTCTCCTGTGGATGAAGCTCGCTGTAACAATATAGTTTCTGAGCACTCTGGCCACGATACCGTTGCTCATCTTCTTCATGAAATACACCTTCAATGATGGGTCGATACCCCTCTCCTAACTTGATTGCAAGACCATGACGATAGATGCATAGTAACTCATCCCATGAGACACCTTCGTACCAAGATGAATCGATCGTATCTTCACCTATTTGGAAATCTCTCCAACCTAAATGCCAAATACCATCCTCTTCACCAATCCATACTTGTCCTGCTGATTCTTCATCTTGTTGTGACCCTTTAACCAGACGATTCATAAATAAAATTTGCATCTTACATCCCTCCCATCATTCAATACAACACGCAAAAAAACACCCCTCTTACAATAAAGTAAGAGAGGTGCTTCCTCAGTCGAGCCATGTTATACTGTTATTCCTATAATACCATATACTGTATATTCGTCAACGAAATTTCGTGAGGGCTCAATATTCCAGACTAAGCTCCTTTAAGTGCTAAGGTTGCGAGTGCTAATGCCCCACACAGTCCTGCATTATCCCCTAATTTAGGAGAGACAATGTAGTTCTCTATATCGTTACTAATGGATGTATGTTGTACATAACCATTTAGGAGGCTACGAAGCTCACGTTGAATAAGTGGGAATAGCTGCTGTTGCTTCATAACTCCACCGCCCATAATAATTTTCTGCGGGGAAAGAATCAAGATATAATTCATTAATGCTTGAGCTAAATAATAAGCCTCGAGCTCCCAAGCTGGATGGTCGACACCTAACTCAGCACCTTGTAGTCCAACGCGGCGACCGATAGCTGGCCCTGCAGCTAACCCCTCTAAGCAGTCAGCGTGATAAGGACATGTCCCTTCATAACTATCATCAGGATGTCGTCGAACGATGATATGTCCCATCTCAGGATGAGAGAGTCCATGTAACATTTGCCCATTAACGACAGCTCCAGCACCAATACCTGTTCCAACTGTAATATACATACAGCTATCTAGGCCTTGTCCAGCCCCCCATAAATGTTCACCAAGTGCTGCACCATTGACATCTGTATCGAATCCAATAGGTACGTCGAAATGTGACTTCATAAAACCCACGATATTATATTGGCTCCAATGAGGTTTCGGTGTGGTTGTGATATAACCATATGTATCGCTCTCTTTAATCGGATCAATAGGCCCGAAAGAACCAACTCCGATGGCCTCGACTTCTTTCCCTTTAAAAAAATCCACTACCTGTGACATCGTTTCTTCCGGTGTTGTTGTAGGAAAACTGACTCTCTCCACAACCTCGCCATCCTTCGTGCCTATACCGCAGACGAACTTTGTTCCACCTGCTTCAATCGCTCCTAACAAGCCCATGTATAACATTCCCTTCTGTCCTAGGGTCGAATTTCCCCCATTATATTATATTGTACCTTTTTAAGATACTATAAAATAACGACATCCTTCACCTTGCCTGATAGATTCATAGAGAACTGTCCCCCGCAATAGATTCCATAAATAAAGGCGATTTCCCATTCTTGATTTCCGAATGAAAAGTCGCCTTTATTTATTAAGGATTTCTAATGAGGTTATACCTGAAAACCAATTGTCGTTCCGTAGTGTCCCATATGTGCAACTCGTCCATCTACAATTAGATTGCCATAAGGATTTGGAGAGCCACCATCGGCTTCAATGAATGCACCATTTATGGCAACTTCCGCATGATAGGCTATTACGATACTAACGTTATTATCGCTAGTATTCCTATTCATACCCATCCTTTTCGCACTGATTTAGATCCTAGTCTGCTCACTTAGACGGCTGCAACTCCAATCAATTGACATAAACTCTTCATTTCTAATTCTTCAAATTTGGAAGAGATCAGAACATTGTCGATTTGTAGCTGACAACCATCTACGGAGCACTCCACGGGCACTTCACAATGAATCTCTGCAAGTCTACGTGAAAGATGTAGCATTTCTAGATCTTTCTCAATCTTTATTCGTACGCTAGAGGAGAGTTTGTCTAGATTCTCCAGAATTCCCTCAATAGATTCGTATTCTTGGATCAACTTGATAGCTGTCTTCTCACCAATCCCACGTACTCCTGGATAATTATCACTCGTATCACCCATAAGTGCCTTCATATCTATGATTTGACGAGGACGAAGTTGCTTTTCCTCATATAAAGACTCTGGTGTATATACTTTATAATTACCCTGACCCTTTTTCATGATAATGACACTGGTTGCAGGACTTACGAGTTGAAGTAAATCATGATCTCCCGTTAATATTATAACATTCATTTCTTGGCTAATTTGAGCTGCTAACGTACCAATACAGTCATCAGCCTCGAAGCCTTGGTAACTCACATTAGGAATACCAAAACTTTCAATGACATCACGAATTAATGAAAACTGAGGAATAAGATCATCAGGGGCTTCCGATCGATTTCCTTTATATGCGGAATACTCCTTAGTTCGAAAAGTCCCGCCTCCGAGATCCCAACAGCATACAACATGGCTCGGATCAAAGGTCTGTACAGCATCCCAGAAATAACGTACGAAACCATAAATAGCATTCGTAGGTACGCCAGCTTTTGTTCGACGAATATATCCACTCGTAGCTGATGCAAAATATGCCCTAAACAATAGCGCCATTCCATCTACCAGCATTAATGATTGTTGTTTATTATTATGACTTGTCACTCTTTTAACCGCTCCTTATATATCTTTCTTCCGCTTAAACAGCGGCAATAGTTATAGTATAACATACCTCTAACAAGGCTTTGTCGTTTTATTCGCTTCCCCAAACATTGGCATATTGATCCTCTTTATAACCAACTGTCACCTGTTCACCACTACTTACGATAGGGCGTTTGATTAATTTTCCATTTGAAGAGAGCAACTCGATTTGTTCTTCGCGACTCATTTCACCAAGCTTATCCTTTAGTCCCATACTCTTATATACTTCACCACTCACATTAAAGAACTTCTTTAATTCTAGCCCACTTGTATTAATCAAATCGTTTAATTCTGAGACTGTTGGTGGCGCCTCAACGATATGACGAATTTCAAGTTCATGTCCATTAGCTCGCAACCATTTCACCGCATTGCGGCATGTACCACACTGTGGATATTGATATATTAAAAGTTTGCTCATAATTATTCTTCCTCCTCTATTGGATGTTGTATTAGTTGATTACGAAGGGTCTCCATATCGAAAGGGAGTGGTGCAGTAAAAGTCATCATCTCATGTAGAATCGGATGGACAAATGATAATTCTGATGCGTGCAATGCTTGACGTCCCATCAATTGATCAAGTCTAACTACTGCATTCTCAGCAATCGTAGGGTCCTCTATTTCAGTTATAGCACGATCTACATCCATCTCATGATAGACAGGATGTCGGTAAAATGAATCACCAATTAATGGGCAACCTATTGATGTCATATGCACACGGATCTGATGCGTTCTGCCCGTCTCTAATTTTAATTGTAGCATGCTCGCATCGTGATATCGTTCTAGTAACCAGTATCGTGTCAGCGAACTATATCCTGTTGGTGTTACTATTCGACGGTGAGGTTCCAAGGGATCTCTATCAATAGGTCCATCTACCACACCTTCAGAGGGATTAGGCACACCATGGACAATTGCAATGTATTTCTTATCGACCTTCCCCTGGCTCATTTGCTCAGAGATATGTTGATGCACGTAAGGATTCTTAGCAATAACTAGGACTCCTGTAGTCTCTTGATCAAGCCGATGAACGGGTCGAAAACGATACCTTTTCCCTTGTTCAATCCAATAATAGACTACTCCGTTAGCCAATGTGTTGGTGTAATGACCGTGTGTAGGATGTACGATCCTGCCAGATTCCTTATTAACGACCAATAAATGATCATCTTCATATAAAATATCAAAAGGAATGGGCTGAGGTAAAATATCTTCTGAAGACTCCTGCTCCATCCGAATTTCGACTCGATCTCCATTCCTTACAGGCACGCTAATATACACTCTCTCACCATTAAGCATGATTCCTTCCTCGGTCTGTTTCAGACGTGATACCAGTTTTCGGGAAATATTCATTCTTTTCTGTAAGATTGTCTTCAGAATCCAGCTGTCTTCTTCGACTGGAACAACGTATGTAATGGGGTTATAATATTGGTTCATTTGCCTGATTTAAACACCTTTTGACTACGTACATATTCGATGTCTGCTACTCCTTTACGAGCATTCACCGTTCTTGCAATGACGAAGAAATAATCAGATAAGCGGTTTAAATATTTGCACACATCTGGATTAATGTCCTTTTCCTTACCCAGAGTAACCGTTCTTCGTTCTGCCCTACGACACACCGTACGACACACATGGAGAGTAGAAGAAATGATGTCTCCACCTGGCAGAATAAAACGCTCCAATGGCGGATTTTCCTGCTCGCAAGTATCCAGCCAAAGTTCCAATCGCTCTACCATATCGCCCGTCACTTTATACTTATCTACACTAAGATTAACAAACGCTAAATCGGACCCACAGTCAAATAGCTCATGTTGAATCTCCAATAATTGTTCCTTAAGGTCACTAAAAGTCTCTTGATCCATAAGGCTAATCACTTGCCCTACATAACTATTTAGCTCATCTATCGTTCCATAGGCTTCCACTTGGTTATCATCTTTGATCACGCGACCTCCGATGACCGAAGTCTCACCCTTGTCACCCGTCCGTGTGTATACTTTCATTTGGAATCCTCCTAAAATTTTTTGGGGCGTTACTCCTTGATTTACTACGTCAAAAAATCACTTCGAAAGCATACGCTTAGTTATTGGAGAGCTGTGCTTCTCCGATTATTCTCCGTTCCAAAAACTTGCATCGGAAGCATACGCCTAGTTTTTCGAGCGTTACTCCTTGATTTACTCCCCGATCATAGCCTTCAGTATTTTAACCGAATCTTCCACGGAATCCGTGGATATGGGAATGGTAGCTAACATCCCCTCTGTGGTATACCCCAAATCTTGAAATACTTTCATTTCAGAAATAGGAATGGCAAATAAATGTTTCTCTTGTATCACTTCATCTGTATCCTCATCCGTTACGCCACCCTCAAAAAAACCTGTTGGATATGTGGCAGAATCAAAATAGGGATCAAGTGCGATATGTGTTCCCTGCTGTGCATAAACTTTCGTGACACCTTCAGGTAAAATAACAATCTCATGTTCTCGAGCTGCATATTCTATCAATATTTTCTGCTCATTATATATTCCAGCAGTTGAGATTTTTACCTTAAGGTCCTCTCCAACCTTCTCTTGTAAACTCTTTTCTAAGGGTTCACGAATGTTGGTTGCGTCAACAACATTATCCGTTATAAAAATAGAGACCCCTGCCTCATCTTTCCCGCACCCTGCTAACATGACAATACTGGAACAAATAAGAAGCCATCGACCTATAAATTTCAATGTTAATCCCCCAATCACTTATGAACCCAATATATCATAAAAACTGAACATATAAAAAGAAGGCTCGTCATGACGAGCCTCCGTTTATTGATCATATTATTTTTTGCTAGGGAATGTTTTCATATATTCATTGATTTTTAAATCTAGTAAGCTACTAATTTCTATAACAACTTCAGAAGTAAATGATTGTTCTTCAACAAATATTTGCTCCATCTTAGCTCTGAGCATCTGGATTTCATCTTCCAACGTAAACTCTCTATTCAAAGAGTCAATCGTTTTGCTTGACCATTTACCACGTTTGCCTTCAGCAATATAGCCTCCGCGATATGTGGGCAGATCATAATCAGCACAAAACAAATCGAATCCCTCCTTAGATAGTTCATTTCTGCTCCTAAATACAAATTATAACATATTAAACTAAAAATAAAAGTGAATATATTGTTAAAAATTCAAAAAATACTGATTTTCATCAATTTTATCCTTTTTTCAATTTTTCCACAAAACTCCCTACTCTTTCAAGAGCCTCAGATAGTTGAGCTACTGATGTGGCATATGAACAGCGAAGAAACCCTTCACCACCGAGACCAAAAGCATTACCCGGAACAGCAGCTACCCTAGCTTCTACTAGTAACCTATGAGCAAAATCATCCGATGACATTCCCGTACATTGAATACTTGGGAACGCGTAAAAAGCACCCTGTGGTTCGTGACAATCAAGCCCAACGTCACGTAGGCCTTGTACGATTAAACGTCTACGCTGATTATAAGATTCTATCATTCGGTCTTTTTCTTCTAAACCATTCGTTAGAGCTTCTAGAGCAGCAACTTGACCCATAACAGGTGCACACATCACTGTGTACTGATGAATCTTTAACATCGCCGAAATGAGATCTTCATGTGCACATGCATACCCCATGCGCCAACCTGTCATAGCAAATGCTTTGGAGAAGCCACTCACAAGCACAGTTCGATCTTTCATTCCAGGAATAGAGGCGAAGCTAACATGCTTATCCCCATAGGTTAATTCTGCGTAAATTTCGTCCGAAATAACGATCAAATCATGTTTTTCAATTACTTTTGCAACAGGAAGCCAATCTTCGTAAGTCATGATCGCTCCCGTGGGATTACTAGGGTAACATAATATCAAGACTTTTGATTTGGAAGTGATCTTTGCCTCCAAAGCTTCAGCAGTTAATTTAAAGCCATTAACAGATGTTGTCTCGATCCCAACTGGAATTCCGCCTCCTATGGAGGTGATTGGGGAATAGGATACATAACATGGTTCAGGGATAAGGATCTCATCACCCGGTACGATCAGTGCACGAAGTGCTAAATCAATCGCTTCACTCCCGCCTACTGTCACTAGAATCTCTTTCGCTGGGTCGTATGTGGTTTGAAAATTGTCATTTAAATATTGACCTATCGCTTCGCGAAGCTCAGGCATTCCCGCATTCGAAGTATAACCTGTACGTCCTCGTTCTAAAGAATACACACATGCTTCACGTACATGCCATGGTGTAACGAAGTCAGGCTCACCTACACCAAGCGTAATGATATCCTTATTGGCAGATACAAGGTCGAAAAACTTTCGAATGCCTGAAGGAGCGATCTCTCTAACGAGTGGCGCTAAATAGGATTCCATTGACTTCTTCTGTTCTGCTGCACGCCCTTCATTCAAGACCATCATATTTCCTCCTTCATGGTGATATCATGAGGCGATTATCTTCTTCATGATCCTCGAGAATAATTCCATCTTGCTTATATTTTTTTAAAATAAAGTTCGTCTTTGTTGAAAGTACGGAATCGATCGGAGATAACTTCTCAGAGACAAAGTTTGCTACTTCTCTTAAGTTATGCCCTTCTACTTCTACAAGTAAATCGTAAGCACCAGACATTAAATACACTGATTTCACTTGAGGGTATAAATAAATTCGTTCTGCTATTCCCTCAAATCCGCGTCCCCGTTCAGGTGTAATTTGTACCTCTATTAAGGCGGTTACTTTCTCATCTTCAATCTTGCTCCAATTCACAACAGCAGAGTACTTCACAATCACGTGCTCATTTTCAAGCTGGGTGATCGCTGCTTTGATCTCCTCTTCACTAACACCAGTGAGTGTAGCTAATAAAGCCGGTGACATTCTTGCATCTTCTTTTAAAAGATCCAATACCTTCTTGTTCAGATCGTTAAGTTCCTTCATAAGTTATCCTCCAGTGCTTGCTTTTCGTGGGCACCGATAATATTACAAATGACACACCCGCGTAAAAGAGATTAATACATATACTACAATATTTTAAGGTTTATGCATAGAAAAAAACCGCCTCACGGGGCTTACAGTCCCGTAAAGACGGATTTAATTCATGTAATACATCGTTACCACATTTTTTACATGTACTGGGAGTTTCCAGATTGAGATGCTTGTTGCTGAGCATTTGGAATATATCCACTCTGGATACTATTCCCTGTTTTTTGTGTTACGAATTGACGGGAGTTTTGTTGTGCCTTCTGAGAGGCTTGAACCTGCTTGTCTAATTCAGACTGTGATGCCTTACTTGGTACTTCATACTGAGTCTGTTGCTGCATCAATGTAAATACCTCACCTTGTAAACGTAACGTATCATTCGTCAGACTCGTAAACATTTGGCGTACCGCAGAACAGTTCGATTCCGTCGCAGCTGTGAGATATTCTCTAGATGTTCTTTTTAAATCCGCAACAATGGTATATAACAAATCCTTATCTTCCATAAATGTTGAATTATTCTGAGTGTTCACGTAAGGATCCTCCTCTAATATCAGTATGTTGAGACACTATTGCATTTGTGTTGGCGCTAGCTGCTGATGTTCTTTGAGCGATTGTACAAGTTGATCCACGTGTTTATCCAGACTATGAATATAAGTTAAACACGCCTGTTGAATGGTTGCATTTTGCGTCGCTGCAGCCGTTGCTGCACATTGTTTAATCAGTAAATTCTCGTTGGTAATAGAGTCCGAAATGTAATTAAGTTCTTTAGTAGTTAAAGGTTGCATCTGCGTAGATTGCATGACTGTCGTCCCTCCTGGGTAAGTATATTTTAACAAGGATAGTATCACCCAACCTCTTCTTTTTATGTGTAATTCATATATTGTTCAAATTCTATAAAGGAGTGTTAATTAAATTGTGACGGCAAGCTGAGCATTTATTCCCTGAGATTGACCCCTTACAAATAGATTATTCTTGGGCGCTGTCTTTGGATCAACTCATGACGGAATTCCCATGATTGGTCCACATCCACAATATCCGCACTGTTACTTTCTAGAAGGTTATGGCGGCAATGGTACCGTGTATAGTATGATTGCTGCCGATATCATAGCGGATGTCATAATAGGAAAATCACGAACAGAAGATCTAGAATTATTCTCCTTAACTCGGACGAATAAACCTTCGCCTCCTTCAGAACACGCATTAACGTAATAAGACAGATATTGAAGAACCCGATTGGCAAGTATGCCAACCGGGTTTCTCTCAGATCATTAAAGTGTCCCTATATTACATATTATTTACTCAAAACTTGAACCATTCTTAAACGGTCTTCCTCAGACAACGTTGTCTGAACATGGAAGCATCCCGGGCAAATGTACATATCAAGTGTAAATGGTGTGCTTAACACAGGAGACTGTAGTGCTTTAACTAAGCTAGGTTGAAAGCCACCATCAGTCATTTGCTGTTGTCCTGCTAACAGCATGTATTCGTGGCAGTGAGGACATTCAGGCACTTCCTCCTGTTCATCTAACACTTTCTCAACCATTTCCTCATAATTCATCAAATCATGACTTGTTTCATACTTATCAAGTGCACGAATGACTGGGGTGGCACTAATAACATCCCTTTCCCAGAAAGGCTCTATCGATCCTGTATCTTCATCAGAAGGAGGGGATTGTAATGGCGTAGTTTCTTCCGGATCAAACTCCTCATCATCTTCATCAATACCAATATTAATTGTACGATATTCATTCAGTTCGTTCTGGCAATGCGGACATTCCTCTTCAGGGCCTAATTCTTCATCCCATACAATTTCTGTCTGACACCATGGGCACACTATAGTTTCCATGAAAATTTCCTCCTAAGCATTCTTCAAATAAACAATACCAGCGACTATAAACATAACAGCACACACAAATAAAATACGTATCAAGTTTTTCATAGGAATGACGCTCCTCACAACTGAACTTAAAAATAATTAATTCAACTCAGCTACAGTGACGCCATTTCCGCCTTCACCATAATTACCTAATCGATAGCTCTTAACATGTTTATGTTTACGAAGATACTCCTGCATCCCTGTACGAAGGATCCCCGTTCCCTTACCATGAATAATATATACTTGACCTAAATTACTCAAGAATGCTTCATCGATGAAACGGTCCACTTCCATTAACGCTTCTTCAAGGTTGGCTCCGCGAAGATCTAGTTCCGTACGAATATTGTCATCTCGAGTTCGTTTAACCATTGTAACATTCTTCTGCTTTTGGGGCTTATCCGATTGATTGACATTAGCATTTAAGAGTTCCAAATCGTCCAGACTAACTTTCATTTTCATAATACCTAACTGTACCATCGCTTCTTTTGTCCCTGTTAGTTCTACAACATGTCCCTTTTGGTTCAAGCTGTACACTCTTACTTCATCGCCAGGTTCAATCGTTCGAACTTTAACCGCATTCCTTGAAGGTCCCTTCTTCCGTTGCTTCGGCTCAGCTTCTTCAAGTTGTTTACGTGCCTCGATTAACTTGTGCTCTTTGACCGAAGCTCCTTCACTCATAGCGAGCTCTCGAAGTTCAGATATAATGCGTTCAGATTCTGAACGTGCCTTATCGATCACTTCTTGGGCCTGAAGTTCAGCTTTTTCCAAAAGTTTGTCACGTTGTTGTTCCAACTTCTCCAACTCTCGTTGATGCTGGCTTTTTAAGGATTCCATTTCGATTCGAAGAATCTCCGCTTGTTCACGTTCTTTCTCCGCACGTAGGCGATTATCTTCAAGGGAAGCAATCATATGCTCCACGCGCATATCTTCCTCTTTCACTTCGCCACGAGCGAAGTCCAATATACTTTTCTGTAATCCTAACCGTTCTCCAATGGCGAACGCATTACTTCTACCGGGAACACCAATTAACAGACGATAAGTCGGACTCAGTGTGTTGACATCAAATTCCATACTTGCGTTGATAATGCCTTCTCGTTCATAAGCATATGCTTTTAACTCACTGTAATGTGTTGTTGCCACCATACGACATCCAAAGCGATGAATATGTTCTAGAATAGATATAGCTAGCGCAGATCCTTCTGCAGGATCCGTCCCAGCCCCTACTTCATCTAAAAGTATTAGACTCTTAGGGGTCATCTGCTTCAAGATACGAATAATGTTAGTCATGTGACTAGAAAAGGTACTTAAATTTTGTTCGATACTTTGTTCGTCGCCGATATCAGCGAATATAGCATCGAAAACACTAAGTTCACTACCCTCTTCTGCTGGAACATAAAAGCCTGACATAGCCATCAGACTAAGAAGTCCTATCGTCTTTAACGTAACTGTTTTTCCGCCTGTATTCGGGCCTGTTACGATAATAGAAGTATGTGTAGCTCCTAATTCCACATCAATTGGAACAACTTGCTCCAGCGGAATGAGGGGATGACGTCCTTTTTTCAACTTCAGATACCCAGTATCATTCATCTTCGGCATAGTTGCCTTCATCACATGTGCGAGACGTGCTTTCGCAAATATGAAATCCAGTTCTCCAACTAAATCTATATCTATCAATAACAGCTCGGCTTGATCACCAACAAGCGCCGTTAGTTTCTGCAATATGACTTCAATTTCACGTTCTTCTCTCATCCGTAATTCACGTAATTTGTTATTCATGGCCACAATGACTTCTGGTTCAATGAATAATGTAGCACCTGACCCGGATTGATCATGAACGATCCCTCCGAAATAAGATCGATGTTCTGCCTTTACAGGAATTACGAATCGATCTCCACGAATGGTAACTAGCTGGTCTTGAAGCATCTTAGAGACCGTTGAGGAACGAATCATCGAATCAAGCTTCTCACGAATACGAACTTCCCCTGATCGAAGTTCTCTACGAACTTGAGCTAGTTCTGAACTAGCAGAATCCATCACGTCAGCACTTTCATCTATACAGATCTTGATAGCATCTTCAAGTACTTTCTGCTCTGAAATCCCTTCACTGAGCGTAAATAAGATCTTAACAGGCTCATCCTCATGAATGTTAGCAATAAATCGTTTAATCCTTCTTGATCCGTAAGTAGTATTACTTATAGCAAGGAACTCATGAGGATTCAATGTCCCTCCAAGTTCTGCTCTTTTCGTTGCTGCTGTAATATCAGTTATTCCACCGAAGGGAGGGGTGCCCTTTAATCGATCTACTGTATATGCTTCATCGGTAGCGTTTAAGAGTTGTTTAACAGTCTCTACATCCGTAACGGGTTTAAGTTCTTCTGCTCTCAGTTTCCCCATGCTTGTCTGGGTATAACCAGAACATTTATTTAAAATCTTGCGATATTCTAGAGTGTGCAAAATTTTGTCGTCCAAGAATATTCACTTCCTTCCATGTTAACTTTTATTATAACGAAACCAGTTGAAATACGCTATTTTGAACATCCATACATAAGTTTCTGATAAATGAATACAATAACTCTTGCATAACACACATTAATCATGTGTAAAGGAGGCGAAATACATGCATTTCCTAGGTCATGTCGTTAGGTTCATTGTAGCAGCGATAGTGTTAATGATTGTGGGATGGATTGTACCACAATTTTCGGTCGGTGGATTCTGGAGCGCACTTGTACTTGCTCTAGTCATTGCCTTGCTAAGTTGGGTCATCGAGGGTATATTTGGCAAACGAATCAATCCATTTGGTCGAGGTATTGTCGGATTCCTGGTGAGTGCTGTGGTAATCTATATTGCCCAATTCATCGTTAGTGGAGTCGACGTCACCATGATTGGTGCCTTACTTGCGGCACTTGTCATTGGAATTATTGACCTCTTCATTCCAGTAGCCACACCTTATACTGCTGGTCGTGACCGTCATTAATTAAGAATAGACTGTCTATTCTTAGTCCTAATCAGGTAAGCCCCTGTTCACGGAACAGGGGCTTACCTGTGACCATTTATTCATTTATACCATAGTAATTCACCTATGTATCGTCATAGGTTTGTTCACGAATTTTACAAATCATCATGTGCATACATGTTATCTATAAGGTATGATATTACTATATTTGTCACAATATTAGAGTTATAGGAGGGTGAATTATGAAAAAGGCACTTGTTTTTATTATTAGTTGCGTTCTTTTGATGACCTTATCTGCATGTGGAGAAAATAGTTCCTCATCGAAATCATCCAATAGCGGGGTTTCAGATACCGGAGTCGCTCCAAGCGAGGAAGTCGTCATTAAAGCATCAAATTATACGTTTGACCAAAAAGAATATCATATCAAACAAGGTGAAGCCGTTAAGATTGTTTTCGAGAATGAGCAAGGTAATCATGGCGTTATCATTCCAGGACTTGATATAGAACTTAGCAAGGAAAACCCTTCACAAATTATTACACCAGACAAGCCCGGTGAATACGAAGTTATTTGTTCCGTATTCTGTGGTCCAGGTCACACCACCATGACTTCTAAAATAATTGTAGACTAAACAAGCTAGGATCCCCGCGCTTCCACATGAATTGCGGGGATTCTTCATATTCTAGGTTTGATCCTGTTCAATCAGTTCAATCCATTCATTGTATTCACTTTGTAATTTCCCATATTCCTCACTGAGCTTGGCGAGTTCTTCCTGATGTTGCCTAGCTTGCTCTACCTGCATATCATGTTCCAACTGTAGGAGACGATATTGATGAGCTACAAGTTCAAAGGATTCTCCAATGGTATGCAACTCCTGAGCTACAGCTTCCTTCTCTTCACGTAACTCGTCCCGTTGTTCCTCAGTCGCAGCAATCTCTTGTTGCCAATTATCCAATTCTGCCTGAAGTTTCCGTTCTTCTTCCAGCAATGAAGATTGTTTGCGTTCAAGTTCTTCATACCGTTCTTCCCATTCTTTCAAAGACTCTTGAGCGATCCCCAGCAAGTGATGATGTTCCGCTTCGCGTGAATCAGCGCCTTCTATCTTATGCTGTAGCTCTGTCAAGAGTTTTGCGTTCTCTTCCTTCTCTTCTAACAACATCAAGTTCTCTAATCTTGTTTCTTCATCACGTCTGACCATCTCACGATAAACTTCCTGTACTTCTTCATGCTGCTGTTGGAGATGTAACAATTCATTCTCAGCTGTCTGGCGTTTATTAATATCGACTTCAGACTGCTCCTTCAGTACACTCAATTCATCATGAAGCGACTTCAACCCGACTTCAAGTGTCTCATTCTGTTCATTTGCTTCTAATAACATTTGTTCCAAGTCAACGATTTCATCAGCTTTCATGTCAGCAAGCATCTTCCAAGACTTCACTTCTGCCAACAACTTATCCACTTCAGCTTCAAGGTTACGAGTTGTAATCCCATTCTCTTCGAGGGAGTTCTGGGCCAATTGACGTGCTGTCTCAGATTTCGCTAAATGATCCTTAATTTGGCTCATTTCATCATGTAATTTCGTGATTTGAGTTTGTAGAGATTGTTGTTCAGCCTTTGCACCCTGTTCTTTTTGTAACGATTGCTTCAGTTGTTCACCCAATTGAGATTGCGCATCTTGTGATACCTTCAATTCCTTCTCACTAGTACGCAATTTGTTCTGGAGCTGATTGTTATTGTTTCGAAGATTAGCAAGTTGCTTGTCTAGTTCCAGAAGAGACTGTTTGTGCTTCTGCTCTTGTGTAACTTGATTGTTCGTTAAATGCTGATTCCTGAGTATTTCTTTATCAAGTAAAGATTTATTATTCTCTAGTTGTTGCTGTAGTTCAGCTTGTATACGCGTGTGTTCTGCCTGCAACTCTTCTTTTTCCTTAACAACAACAGCAGACTCCTCCTGTTGCTTCAATAAGTTCTCACTCTGTTTAGCACGGTCTGCTTGCAGCTGTCCGATCTCAGCTTTTAGTTCGCTACGCTCTCCAGTAAGCATCTTTAATTCATTACGAATTTCCTGAGTTTGAATGGCTTCCTCAGCCATATGGACAGCAGCGAGCACCGCGATCTTAGGTGTATCGAGCCGAGAGTGATTCTTAGATATGGAATTCATTCGTTCATCAACATACTGCGCAATTTTTTTCATATAGTCAGAACTACTTCCGACAAGTTTATAAGAAGTCCCGTAGATTTCCACGGTAACGCGATTACGATCGGGTATATTCACTGTTGTTCCCTCCTTCATATGTGTTCGACTCTTAGAGGTCTCATTAACATAGAATTAAGTGTATAAATTGAATCGATTCAGTTGCTAAAAAAGCCACATCGAATCTTTAATTCTATGGATTCGATGTGACTGTGTTCAATTCCTTCTATTTTCTTAATTCAGCTGTAAAAGTTTGTTCTAGGGCGGTTACAACTTCACCATGTAATGAAGTAATTTCTTCATCGGTCAGAGTCCGTTCCTGATGTCGATATACAAGGGAGATCGCTACACTCTTCTTATTATCGCCTAATTTACTTCCAGTGAACACATCAAACACCTGTACGTTCTGAAGTAACTCTCCAGCAGCTTCACGAATCGTTGTCAGTAATGCTCCCGCTTCTATACCATTATCCACGACAAGGGCTATGTCACGTTCAACAGCAGGATAACGTGGTAGATCACGATATTTCACTTCATAATTCGTGTTATCAAATAGCGGTTGCAACAAGATCTCTGCGACGTAGACATCTTCCAGATCACGATCATGTTGCAATTGTGGATGCACTTGACCAATGGTACCTAACAATACATTAACGCCTGATCCATTGTCTAAATAGATTGATGCAGAACGACCAGGATGGTACCCATCTGGTTGATTTCCTACATAGGAAATGCAATTTTGCAATCCAAGATGATTAAACAACGTTTCAAGTGTTCCTTTGATATCAAAGAAGTCAACCTTCACAGGATTAACGTTCCATTGTTTTTGGCCCTTAAGCCCACTAAGTAATAAAGACATTACCGGTAATTCTTTTGGCTGAACGGTTAAGTTCTCTTCTTCTGTGAAGAAGACGTGCCCGATCTCAAACAACGCTAGATCTGGGTGCTTACGGTTTACATTGTAAGTAGCAGCATCTAGTAATTGAGGAATAATACTTGTACGCAGTACACTACGTTCCTCACTCATCGGCATCGCTAATTTAACAGGCTTACTTCCCATTGTTAACGCTGGGAATACTGCCGTTTGATCAGGATGTGTAAAAGAATAACTGATTATTTCTTGCCATCCTCCGTGAGTAAGCAATCTCCGTAATTCACGACGTAACGCTTGTGGCTTCGTATAAGCCCCTGGGGTCGTCGGTCCTTCAATAGGAGTCGTTGGAATGTTGTCATATCCGTATAACCGAGCGATTTCCTCCATAAGATCTACGTCACTTGTAATATCTCCTCGACGAGTAGGAACTCTTACATCAATCACACCTGAAGCCGTATCCGCACATGCGAAGTGAAGACGGTTAAATATCGTTTTCACTTCAAGCATGGATAGTTCAGTACCTAAGACGCGATTAAGTTTCTCAAGGCGTAACGCAATCGTTACTTCTTGTGCCGGTTCAATGACAGATTCAACGATACCTTGATGGATGGTACCCGTTGCATGACTAGCCATAAGAGATGCTGCTCTGTTCAATGCAGTAACAACGATACCCCGATCGACTTCCTTCTCAAATCTTAGACTTGCTTCGGAACGAAGGCCCAATTGGCGAGAGGTTTTACGTACAATAGCTCCATCAAAATGAGCTGATTCCAACAAAATATTCACCGTCTGCTCAGTCACCTCAGAATTGGCTCCACCCATAACACCAGCAAGCGCTATAGGCTTCACTCCGTCTGTAACAAGTAACATATGAGGTTCTAACTTACGTTCTTGACCATCCAATGTAATTAACGTTTCTCCTGCTTGAGCAAGGCGAACATCTATAGCGCAATTGTTCAACTTATCCGCATCAAAAGCATGAAGTGGTTGACCGTATTCTAACATCACATAGTTTGTGATATCTACGATATTGTTAATGGGGCGTATACCCGCAGCCATTAAGCGATTCTGCATCCATTGTGGTGATGATGTGATCGTAATACCAGAAATATAACGAGCAGCATAGTGACTACAATATTCAGGTGTACTAATATGAACTGAAATATGATCTGCTGCAGCATCACTTACTTCAATAAGGTGGTCTAGTGGATCGGGAATATTTACTTCACGACCTAAGATAGCACCCACTTCATATGCAGCACCACGCATACTGAGACAATCAGAGCGATTCGGCGTCAGGTCGAAATCAAGCACTTCATCATTCAATCCAAGCACATGACTAATCGGAGTCCCAATCTCTACGGATTCTGGTAGAACAAGTATCCCTTCCGTTTGAGCTTTAGGAAGTAATTTCTCATTCAATCCCAATTCTTTCGCTGAACAGATCATTCCTTGAGATACGACGCCACGAAGCTTCGCCTTCTTGATCTGCATACCGTCAGGCATGGTAGCACCGATAAGAGCGACAGGGACTTTCTGTCCTGCATCTACATTCTTCGCACCACAAACGATTTGTAATTCCTCTTCCTGTCCAGCATTTACGATACAGACATTCAATTTGTCAGCATCCGGATGTTTCTCCTTACTTACCACATACCCAACAACGATCTTATCTACACCTTTATTGCGATTCTCAACCTCATCTATTTCTATACCTGCACGTGTAATTTGTTCAGCTAAATCTTCAGCTGTTACGTCCTCTATAGTAACGTAATCCTTCAGCCATTCTGTTGATACCTTCATGACAATCCCCTTCCTTTTTTTGCGAATTAAATCCGTGAGAACTGCTTCAAGAAAGCCATATCACTATTATAAAAATGACGAATATCGTCAATACCATATTTCAAAATGGCAATACGTTCTACACCCATACCAAATGCGAAGCCACTGTATTTCTCTGGGTCATATCCACCCATTTCCAATACCTTCGGATGTACCATTCCGCATCCTAGAATCTCTAACCAGCCTGTTTGTTTACACATACGGCATCCATTTCCGCCACACTTCACACACGTTACATCAACTTCCGCACTAGGCTCAGTGAACGGGAAGAAACTTGGACGAAGACGAATCTGAGTGTTTGGACCGAACATTTCTTGAACGAACTGTTGTAAAGTCCCTTTAAGATCGCTCATACGGATATTCTCACCGATCACAAGCCCCTCGATCTGATTAAACTGGAAGGAGTGTGTCGCATCATCATCATCCCGACGGTACACTTTACCTGGGCAAATGATTTTGACAGGAGATTCACCATTCATGCTCTGCATCGTACGCATTTGCACCGGAGAAGTCTGCGTACGCATCAACAATTCTTCTGTAATATAGAAGGTATCCTGCATATCGCGAGCGGGATGATCCTTAGGTAGGTTAAGTGCTTCAAAGTTAAAATAATCCGTTTCAACTTCAGGACCTTCCGCAATACTGTAGCCCATTCCGATAAATATTTCTTCAATATCTTGAATGACCTTGTTCAAAGGATGAATAGCCCCTTGTGGCATAGCACGCCCAGGTAACGTAACATCAACTTTCTCAGCTTGAAGTCGTTTCTCTGTCTCTTCTTTTTGAAAAGCATGCTGTTTAGCTTCGATCACGTTCTCGATTGCTCCGCGCACGTCATTTCCGACTTGCCCGATTAATGGTCTTTCTTCTGCACTTAAAGAGCCCATTCCACGCAATATCTCAGTTAGTGCACCCTTTTTTCCCAGGTACTTCACACGTAGATCATTTAGCTTCTCAGGGCTATCTACCACTTGCAACTGAGCTAGTGCCTCATTCTTCAATGCTTCTAATCTTTCCTTCATAGCCATTCAAGCCCCCTTAATCCATCCATATATATTAGATTTTAAACAAAAAAGGCCCTTCCTCCCGATAAAGGGACGAAAAGACCGTGGTACCACCCTTGTTAGAAATCATGTCACTTACTCTCCAGCAACTTATCATCACTGCTGAGCAAGACATACAATTCTCACTTTAAACGATGTAACGGATCGTGAACCGGTATCCCCTACTTATCATCGCTGTAGATCCTAATTACACAGGACACGACAAGTTCAAGGAACTGCTCCGGAGGGAACTTCAGCAGCCTATTTCTGTAGAAACGCTCTCAATCAAACGACGTTTCCTCCCTGTAAAGAGGCACTGCTTACTTTACTCCATCATGGCATTTCATTCATAACACTCTATTCACTAATTATAGCATATTTGTGTCCACTGGCAAGAAAAATGGGTACACCGTCCCATAAGGAAGGGTATCTGTGTCTTCTCATCCCTTATTAGAGACTTTTCAGTTGTTGCTGAAGCATCCGAATGGCAAGAAGACGTTCCATTTCCTCTAAGTCTGTTCCACCCTCGTCACTAAGCAATTTTGCAAGTGCCCATTCTAACTCAATTCTTGCATTATCTTGAGATGAATCGCCACTTATTCCTACTCCACGCCTCATGATCTGCAATTCTTCTTCCTCTACAGACCCTTCAAATAACTGAGGTTTCTGGGTCTCAGATAAGGTTAATATGCGATTCGCCAACTTACGTACTAACATGCGATCATGGGACACAACGACAAAGGCACCTGAATAAGACTGAAGTGCATCTTCAATGACTTCCCGTGTAGCGATATCCAGATAATTGGTGGGTTCATCCAGCACAAGTAGATTAGCCCCACTAAAATAGAGCTGTACAAAGGCTGCTCTACATCTTTCCCCCATGCTGAGATCCCCTATTCTTTTGAAGACATTGTCGCGAGAAAATAGAAAACATCCCAGAATGGTTCGTGCATTTGTCTCCGTCATCTCAGGCAAATAAAGGAGGCTATCTAACAGTGTTTGATCCATGTTCAGTCCTTCTAACTCCTGTGAGAAATACCCTACCTTCAATTTGGGATGCTGTCGCACCTCACCGGCTAGAGGAGTAAGCTTACTCATCATCAATTGTAACAACGTTGATTTCCCCGTACCATTAGGTCCACGAACCACAAGGCGATCTCCCCGTGATAGAACAAGATCAAACTGATCTAATAAAGGCTTATGCTCATTGAATCCAAATGTGACTTGGTTCAATTGGAGCATATGACGCGCAGCAAACCCTTCTGCTTCTAACTGCATTTTGACACTTGGAGCATTACGTGGCTTCTGTACACTTTCCGCATCTAGCCTTTCCATTTCCTTTTGCTTCGCATGATAACGAGAAATATTCTTCTTTGCCTTCGATTTATAGAAACTGGTGGCACTTGGCATCTCTTGCTTCGAAGCCGATTGATCCGCTTTATTGAACCATTCCTGGTATCTACGAATCGATTCCTCCAGCGCTTTCCTAGCTAACTGTTGTTGTCGATACAACGATTCTTGTTCACGGATTTCCCGATCTTTCTCACGGGAATAATCACTGTATCCACCTTTGTATTTCTTCAAGCCCTGACTCGTCAGCTCACATACACCCGTAGCTACACGATCCAGAAAAGTTCGATCATGAGAAACGAATAATACAGTCCCCTCATAGTGCACCAACCAATTCTCCAACCATAATATACTCGACTCATCCAAATGGTTCGTTGGCTCATCTAGGATAAGAAATCGAGGACAATGCACAAGTAATGAAGCAAGACGAACTCTCGTTTTTTGTCCACCACTTAATTGACAGAATGGCATACCCCATAATTCATCACCAATGTGAAGCACATTCAGCATTTTCTCCACATCTACTTCCCATTTGAATCCATCCTGTTGCTCATAGCGTTCCAACCAGCCTCCATATTCATCTAACAAAGACTCATGTGAAATAGGATTGGCATCGGGATCCTGACCAAGTTCTTCTTCTATTCGCTTCATATTCGACTTCAGCTGATATAATTCGGTACTATCATACTGAGCCGCTTCTAGTGTAGTCATGGCCAGCAAAGCCTCAGAATTTTGTTTCATAAAGCCCCACTGAGACAACGGAAGTCCTCGTTCAATGGTACCTTCAGTAGGATCTTCCTCCCCAGCTAATAATTCAAGTAATGATGTTTTACCAACACCGTTGCTTCCGAATAGTGCTAGTCGTTCTCCTTCATATATGTCAATGTCCACCTGTTCAAAGCAGACCCTTCCCTGCCATTCCTTAACCAAATTTCTACCACGTACGATATTCATCATGACATCATCACCCTTTCTAAGTGTACAAAAAAACCGCAGGCATAAGCCTACGGTGAAAGGTTATAGATAAGATGACTTAAACAGAGAGAAACCGTCAAAGAGGCCATTTAAGCCCATTCGTAACGATACGCCCGAATTTAGACACACCTATCCTCACCTCTACCTACCGTAGAGACTGCCTGTTTCAGTTACATGCAGTTTATTGAGAAATAGATGATTTACTTCATGGGCGTCGTGGTTACCTCGTTTTTCGTATTTGTTAATTGCTGGGTTCATTATATCAGAAAAGATATCGGATTGGAACTAGGGCTATGAAGGATGATGATACACACAAAACGCAAAAAGGCCCTTGCCATTACATCATAACAAGGTTCTTTAACAATGCGAAGTTATCACACCAATTATTTTTTATCGTTATTGATATTGTTGTTTTTGGCGTTATTGTTATTGGCGTTGTTGTCCTTACGATGATCTGGATTATCTATCGTATTACCACCACGTTTATTAAAAGCTAGTTCAAACAATCCTGTTGCTGAAAGTCCTGCCAGTCCTCCACCCCATAACCTTTCTACTGTCTGTAAATCGGTGAAAGGGTAAAATGCTAACCCTAACAGTAGTCCAATGAGTACCCCAACTAGAGGTATAATATTCTTTGGTAAATTTATTGTATTCTTAACAAGTTGCACAACTGCCATCACAAATACAGCTAGTACCGAAGCAAATGCCAGAACATCATTTAAATTCTGATTCACCATACATGATCACTGCTCCTTTTCAAGGGTATACAAGATTCACTGCATGTCTTTCACAAATTTATAGATAACGGCTACGATCGCTGGTCAAGATCCCTTTGAGAATAAATATGTTGCTATGGTGAAAATAGTACTAAAAAAGACAAATAAAAAAGCCCTTGATGATCAAGGGCTTCGAAGTTATATAATTGGAGCGGGTGATGGGAATCGAACCCACGCTATCAGCTTGGAAGGCTGAAGTTCTACCATTGAACTACACCCGCAAAGGTCGTATCGGGACGACACGATTTGAACATGCGACCCCCTGGTCCCAAACCAGGTACTCTACCAAGCTGAGCTACGTCCCGTTATCTATCTATATTCAACTTCATTCCGTAATAGTACGAGAAAAAATATACCACGAAATCACATCTTTTGCAACCATTCATGAATTAACTTACTCGTCAAAAATAAAAAGACATATCCAATGATATGCTCATTGATATGCCTTTATGCACGCTTATTTTTTCTGATCAAATGTCACTTCAGGAGTCATTAATTTATCGTAGAATTCGGCTGATTTATCTTTCGCATCCGATGCTCTCAGAGCCATCGCAGAACGTGGATGTTCATCAAGCGATCCTGTAATCATATACGGAATAATATATCCCCACTCTTCCTTCTCACGCAAAGGAATCATTAGTTGTTCAATGACGTCTAGCACAGGACGAAGCTTGTACGGCGTGTTCTTTAACTGCGATACAAGTAATTCTGTAGGGCAATTACCAGCTGCACGACCCATTCCGTATACGGAAGCATCTAACATTTCAACACCTTTTTCAGAAGCAATCAAGGTATTAGAGAACGCCAGTTGCAGATTATTATGCGCATGAATACCAAGACGTTTGTTCGGTAAATGTGTCTGGAACTTGTCTACCAAGAAGATAATGTCTTTATGATCTAAGCTTCCGTAAGAATCTACAATGTAGACGACATCGACAACACTGTCTTTAATCATCTCGAACGCTTCAATGAGTTCATTCTCCATGACATTAGAAAGCGCCATAATGTTCAGTGTAGTCTCATATCCACGATCATGGAACGTCTGCACGAGTTGGAGAGCTTTATCTACGTCTTTGATATAACAAGCCACGCGAATAAGATCTAGCATGCTTTCTGAACGATCTAGAATATCATTCTCATCCACACGTCCAATATCCACTAGTGCAGAGAGTTTCGTATTTCCCTTTTGAGGAATGACCTTCCGAAGGAAGTTATCATCTAAGAATCTCCAAGGACCGGCGTCCTCTGCCCCTTTAAGTAATTTAGGTGCATTCTTATATCCAATTTCCATATAGTCGACACCAGCTTCATTTAACCCGGCGTATAATTTCTGGACAAATTCCACACTGAAATCCCAGTTATTAACTAGACCCCCATCACGAATGGTACAGTCTACAATTTTGCTTTGATTCAATTTCATTCCAAACTCTCCTTTCACCCTTTACAGTATTAATCCATCATACTAGAATAAAGAACTTGATGTAAAGGGCAATGACTACACCGAAACGAACTCACTGGTGTCAACATCATGTAATCCATTTCTAATGGGTGTCATGTGGACAAGAGCAATTAGACGTTTCTTGCAATGAACAACCAGAACAAGCCGATTCTCCTTTGTGGAGTTTCCGAACATTCTTCACAACAATAAGGAGAACTAGAGCAAAGATTAATCCACCAAGAATCCAATTAATCATGATGATCGCCTTCTTCCAGAAAAATATTTGTATGCATTCCGTTCAGATTAACCTAGACCAAGCAACCTTCCACCCTGATAAACGATAAAAGCAACGATCCAAGCTGTAGCTGTCTGATATCCTACGGTAAATAACGTCCATTTCCAAGAATTCATTTCTCTCTTTATCGCTGCAAATGCTGCAATACAAGGCATGTATAGTAAGGTAAACGTCATGAAGGCGTACGCCTTCAGTGGAGTGAAATAAGTCTGAAGTGAGGCAATAAGTTGTACTGAATCTTCTCCAACTTCACCTAAATTGTTTAGAATCCCCATCGTTGCCACGACAGCTTCTTTTGCAACAAATCCAGTTAGTAAAGCGACAGATGATCTCCAATCTCCGAACCCAAGTGGAGCAAAGAATGGTGCTATAAATGTCCCTACTGCTCCAAAAATACTACTACTAACGTCTTCCACCATATGGAGTGATAAATCAAATGTCTGACCGAACCAAATAATAACGGATGCTGCAAAGATAACAGTCCCAGCTTTCTTAATAAACCCCTTCCCCCGATCCCACATATGAATCATTAACCCTTTAAATGTAGGAATGCGGTAAGGTGGAAGCTCCATTACGAATGGCTCTGCTTCACCCTTGAAGATTGTCTTTCTAAGTAATATGCCAGAAAGTATGGCAACAACCATCCCTAATAGATAGAGAGAGAATATAACTAAACTCTGAGCATTCGCAAAAAAGGCAGCTGCAAAAAGTGCATATACGGGAAGTCGAGCTCCACAGGACATGAAAGGAGTCAATATAATCGTGAGCCGTCTATCTTTTTCGTTCTCCAATGTTCTTGTAGCCATAATTGCAGGAACACTACATCCAATTCCCATAATCATCGGTATAAAAGACTTACCACTTAAGCCTATTTTTCTTAACAATCGATCCATCATAAAGGCAGCTCTAGACATATAACCACTATCTTCTAAGATAGCTAGAAAGAAGAATAGAATCATAATCTGCGGGACGAACACTAGTATACTTCCCAGACCAGCAATGATCCCACCTACAATTAGAGAATCCAACCATGATGCCGCACCTGCACTTTGAAGCCATGTACTCACGCTATCTGCTAGGGTCACATTAATGAAATGATCGATATAATCGATGGTGAATGTTCCAATGAAACCAAAAGTAATGGTGAATACCAAATACATAATAAGTAAAAATAACGGAATGGCAAAAATCCGATGCGTTAAAATTTTGTCGATTTTATCTGAGACTGTTAGTCCACCAAGGCTTATTTTCTTTTTGACTGACTTACTTATGACTTTGGAAATAAACTGATACCGTTGGTCAGCAACAATGGTCTCCATATCATTATCATATTGCTCTTCTAAAGAAGTTCGTGTTGCACTCATTCTTTCAGTCAGTTCATTACTAGGATTAAGTTTGGCGATAACTGTCTCATCACCTTCGAGTAACTTTACCGCAACCCAACGTGTTGGGTATATCGGTTCAATCTTAGAAGTAATGACCTCTCCTAGCTCTTCCAAGCTGGATTCAATCCGTTCCTCAAAAATTCTAATAGGGTCTGTTTGAACTCCTGTTACTGCACTTTGAGCCACTTGAAGTGATTTTTCAATCAACTCCTTAGTCCCATGTGCTTTATTTGCTGATGTCGGGAGAACGGGAACTCCCAGGTGTTTCTCTAATTGAAGAATGTTAATCTGATCACCCTTGGATTCAAGAGCATCCATCATATTAAGGGCAACAACAACCGGGATCCCTAACTCAATCAATTGTGTTGTTAAATATAGATTACGCTCTATGTTGGTTGCATCGACAATATTAATGACAACATCAGGCTTTTCGTCTAATATATAATTTCTCGCTATGATTTCTTCTAATGAATAGGGTGATAACGAATAAATTCCAGGAAGGTCAATAATCTTTATATCTTCTTTGAATCTCCTTGCTTTACCCTCTTTCTTCTCAACCGTCACGCCTGGCCAGTTACCCACATGCTGTGTACTTCCTGTAACTTCATTGAACATCGTTGTTTTCCCACAGTTGGGGTTTCCTACAAGCGCGAATCTAAAAGACATTTCTCTTACCTCCTGCTCAAAATGTTGATAACCATTCTCATTTGATTGTATTTTTTAAAAGCTACCAACACTGCATAGCTTTAGCTCTCTAGCTTCTGAATAATAATATTGCCTGCTTCTGCTTTCCGAAAGGTAAGCTCATACCCACGAATATTTACCTCAATAGGGTCTCCCAAGGGTGCTACTTTCCGTACGAGCATCTCAGCACCTCGTGTAACTCCCATATCCATTAAGCGTCTCTTCACTGCGCCTTCTCCGCTAATACGAACTATAACTACTTTATCACCCGGTCTGCATTCCTTTAATGTTGCTTCCATTTCCAATCCCCCTTAAGCTACTACATCTGAACTAATAATTGTTGTGCAATCCCCTTGCTAAGTGCTAGTCTCGAATCCTTCACATTCACAATCAGATTTCCACCATGCTCTGAAACAACCGTAACAGAAGCACCCGGAACCATGCCCAATCCTTCTAGAAATTTTTTAGTCGATTCCTTTGCTCTGCAATCATGGATAATCGCCGCTATTCCTGTAGGTAACATCGTTAAAGGCATTTTCCAATCCTCCTCTCTACCATCTATATATCAAATTCCCATACCGGGATTTATAATGACTTAAGTCACCTGTTATTCACCAGTGAGATTGAGAACCACTATCACTGATGTTGCCCTTTAAATGTACTGGTTACTTCTAGAAGGAGATATGACAAAAGTCACACTTCTAAACTCCATTATCCGAAAAAAGGAATGCAAAGCCACCTCTCCTTTGGCTTTGCATTCCTTCTATATATACCCCATTAAAATATGATCTTTACTTATGATCTTTCAAACGGTCTATCGTGTGTTGCAATTGTTGCTCTTCTACCTCTTTTTCTCCATAACGTACATCATTATAGAATGAGGTCATTTCCTGCACAGCAGATATGGCGTGTACCGTGTCCCTTGATTTCCGCCCTTCCAAATGAACGGCAACTTCATTAGGTGTTTGTGAAGTCGAGTATGATAATCCCTGTTGGATCGCCCTTTGGACCATGCGCTTATAATAGTAACGAACTTTTCCATGAATATCTTCTGGAAGGTTATCTTTCTTACGTCTAAATGGACGAGGACGCCGTTTTGTTTCGATCTTCTCAATCTTATCTATATAAGAAGCTGTATCCTTCGATTGGTGGTTACGAGGTACTGACTCTTCGGACGTCAACATGGCTATGAGTCTCCCTAGTTGTCGGCTAATGAAACGCACGAATTGATATAGAAGATACATAACAACCACGGCCAGAATCAATCCGATCACCCAATATATCACTTCCATCCATATGGAGGTACCACTATCCTTAGTAGGCTCTCCATCCATCGGGAATAATTCAGGAGGGATGATCTCCTGCTGGGGAGTCACCGAATCCGATGGCTGATTTATATGGCCTATCAAAACGTTTAGCCATTTCGCAAACTGAATCCATAACCAATACAATCCCTGACTTAATTGTGTCAATGCTCCAAAGGCTATCATAACGCCCATAACTACAATGCTCCATCTACGATTCACGCTTACAAACCCTTTTAGAGCAACTTGTTGATGGGGAATGTCACTCAACGTTTCCTTCTGAACCTGCGTGGAATTGAGTCGTAACAGCCATGAACATAGTGAAATTAACCCAGCCACATATAATGAACCTGCATCTAACGCTGTCAGAGATAATTTAAAAGAAAAAACAAATAGAATTAATGTACATCCAATACCTACTAATTGATGTTTAAGCGCAATGCTAGATTTCCATACATGTTCGTTAAGTATACTTCCTCTTAATGCTGTTGCCGTCACAACTAACCATGTCATCCATCCACGTATGCCAATATTAAACTGTCCTAACGTTGCAAAGATCAATCCCCCCACTAGCAATATGCAGAGCCAAGTCATCCAGCGACGTTTTCTTCCAACGAGAACAGAGATAACCATTCCACACACGCCACCAATCCACATGATACCAGCAATGTACAGAGATGGTTGTCTTATTAGATAGAGACTTATCAGAAGAATAATGGCATACCAAGCGGCTAATTCAAAAAATAATGCACTCGATAACGTTCTCATTCCGGCTAATCCCTTTTTCGCATTCACGAAACTGCCTCCTTGCTGGTTCCCATTCCCTCATTCACAGGAAGAACCATGACACTATTGCCCCGAGAACGAAGTCGCCATATCTGCTCTTCCATTTGTTCTGATACATGACCTGAAATCATTAGATAATCCCATGTCTCTCCGTCAGATCTGATATCTAACTCATCTTTTAGAAACTGGTCAAAGGGTTGCAGGCACTTCATCTCTACTTGAGCCATTGCCTTCAAGATATCATCTAAATGGGCCTTTCCATACCCAGGAGATATACGGATCGCTTGTATGGATTGATTTCCATAGACTGCATTATGTCCAAATCCAACCTTCATTCCCTGTTGAATGAGATAGGAAGCAGCCGTTGCCGCATATGATAAAGCGCGTTCTACTATATCTGGATTACTTACCACATTCCACATCTGTGCATTAACCTGTACATTTACATATATAATGACTTCAGGGTCAGCGGTATAACCTTGTTTATACACTTGTAACTGCCCCACACGCGCACTAGCTTTCCAATGGATACGATTCATGGGGTCATTTCCTGAATACTCCCTTGTACCCAAGATAAGAAATGGATCCTCCACTACCCAACGTGACACTTCTAACTCTCCCTGCCAAGTTCGATAAGATGAGGGCATATTGTCTAGAGATAATAGTGTGGGGTAGACCCATAAAGATGCATTCACAGGTATTAATTTTGTGTTCGAGAATAGTCCGAATAAGTCGCCGCCAGACATGGACAACGTTTCTAATACGTATACGCCTCTATTTTTAGCAATAAATGGATGATGTCTAGTAATTTTATTGTAAGGTTTCATTGTAAACACACTTCTATGATTCTGATAAATACTTCCTTTGCTGATCTGCATGACGTCATCCGAAAGGAACACAAAGGACGCAGGCAACATAGCTTCTAACCGCAACCAGATGATGGGGATTCTTTTCTCATTCAGAATCACTTCAACCATCTCTAGTGAGTCACCCGCATAACAATGATTTTTATTCAAATGACGAGAATAAGATATATTTCTTAATACGGGAACACCGAATACAACACCTTGAACAAGGACGACTATCATGCAAGCGAAACATAACCATACAAAGGTCATAGATCACTTCACACTGCTTTCGAATTGATCTTCACTTGGAACGGGAACATGATTTAGTATTTCCTGCAACAGCAGATCTGCTCTTCCTTCTTGTTGCTGAAGACGATTTCTAAACACTAAACGATGTGACAGTACAAAAGGAGTCATATGTTTGATATCATCTGGCAGAACATAATCTCTACCTTTCACTGCCGCAAAAGCCTGCACTGCACGAAGTAACGCTTGCGTCCCTCTTGGACTTACACCAAGAGACACATCCCCATGATTTCTGGTAGCTTCTGCAATCTCGATAATATACCGTAAGAGATCATCCTGAACCTTTACATTTCTATAGGAAGTCATCGCTTCAACGATTTCTTGCTGTGAAACGACAGGTTGTAGCTTCTGGGATACTTCGTAAGAAGCCGTTCGCTTCAAAATTTCAACTCCTTCGTCCAATGAAGGATATCCTAATTTCATCTTAAGCATGAATCGATCCATTTGCGCTTCTGGAAGAGGGAATGTCCCTTGATTATCTATGGGGTTCTGAGTAGCCAATACTATAAAAGGTTGTCCGAGAATATGAGTTTCTCCATCGACACTAATCTGACGTTCCTCCATACACTCCAACAAACTTGCCTGTGTACGCGGAGTAGCACGGTTAATTTCATCTGCTAGTACCATATTGGCAAATAAAGGCCCGGGCCGGAAGCTGAAATCCCCTTCTTTTTGATTATAGAAATGAATCCCTGTTAGATCTGATGGCAGTAAATCTGGGGTAAATTGAATCCGCTGGAATAAACTTTCCATAGAGGCAGATAATGATTTGGCCAATAACGTTTTTCCCGTTCCAGGTACATCTTCAAGCAGGACATGTCCCGATGCTATAATGGCTGTTAAAAGAAGTTCCACTGCTTCCTCTTTCCCAACAATAACGCGGCTAACATTCACCTTTAATCTATTAGCTATTTCCTGAATTTGTTGCACTTCCATCAAAATCATCTCCTCAGGAAACCGTTTTCAATTCGGTTTCTCATTTGTTCCTACCACGAGCAAGTAACCCTTTTATTATAGCATTCAGTAATCAAGGATTCATCTAGCAATTAGAAAATATGGATAGAGAAAATATCACAAAAAAGGTATCTCTTTAAATTACAAAGAGATACCTTTCAAAGGGTTTGTTCAAATATGTGGGAGCGATATCATAAACTGTGTTCCTTCCCCCATTTCGCTCTCCACGGATATATATCCTCCATGGTTTTTTATAATGCGATAACTCACGGAAAGACCTAGGCCTGTCCCACTTTCTTTCGTCGTAAAAAATGGGTCAAACAAGCGAGATAAGGTGTTATTATCCATACCTTTTCCATTATCAAAAATTCGAATTTGTACATCTTTGTGAACCTGTTCTACATGGATTTGGATCATTCCAGGATGTTCATGACCTAGGTCGTTAATAGCATCCATGGCGTTCTTGATAATATTTAATATGACTTGTTTAATTTGCTTAACATCAACTGATATATATAAAGGGAGTACCCTATCGTGCAAGATGATTTGACAGCCATTCATTAACGCTTCACTTTCGGTGAGAAGAACAACTTCCTTCAATAATGAAGCAACGTTAATAACGGATGTTTGAGGTGCCGATGGTTTAGAAGAATTCAAGAATTCACATATAATATCATTGGCTCGATCTATCTCCATCAAAATGATTCTCGCATATTCATCTTTACCCAAATGAAGTAAGTGTGGTCGCAATAATTGAATAAAACCACGTATTGCTGTTAATGGATTACGAATTTCATGTGCAATGGATGCCGAAATTTTACCTAACATAGCTAGCTTGTCATTCTGATAAGCTGTCTGCTCTATTTGTTTGTAATCCGAAACATCCTTCGCACTAACTAAGAAGTCTCCGTCCATTTGATCACCATAAGTTACGGTAAGAAGCCAATGGCGTCCTCGCTCATCACTAAATTCATGATGCTTTTTACGTTGAAAGATGGTTTCGCGATATATCCGTAGCAATTTCCTCTTGTTTGAGCGACTTAATTGCTGGTGATGTAATATCTCTATTAGTGTGCATCCAATGAGTGAAGAACGGGATATCTCGAGTAGCCTGGCCATTTGCACATTAACAAATGTGAGCATTCCATGACTGTCGAAAAGGATAATTCCACTGTCAAGATGCTCTAGAATATTCTCATATTTATCCTTTACCAGTTGTGTTGACTGAAAAGCCTGAAGTGACTTTAACAATGTTTCCTGGATTTCACTCAACTCGTCTTACCCCCTTTTTCTACCATAACAATGAATAACTAACCGACGACATCTTCAATAAATATTTCCAAATTCTTTCATATATTTATCATAGCTAGAGTGGAGGAGAAACGTCAATCAGAGATACTGTCGAAAAAGATAAGATAAAGGGATACACTCCAAACTAATGCCTTTTACAAAAAATAAAGAGCCTTCGCTATTGCGAAGACTCTGAAACAACATATAATTCTATGGCTGATTTAAGCCTTATTATGAAGGCGAATTCGTCGTTGACTCATAACAGCAAGTCTAGACTTAAGTTCTCTTTCCCACTTTTCATCTTGAAACTGTTTAGCTACTGCAAGTAAATCTAGAGCCATATCAATTTGATTCTGAATGATATTTTTTGGATCTTCGGTTTCGCGGTTAACTACGTTTTCAAAAATAGCCTCTTCATCTTCTGTTACGTAATCTTGGAAATCAACTTCAAACGCTCCATCCCCATGCGCATATTCGGCAAGGATCTCGTACTCATTCTCAACTTTATAATGAACCTCTACTCGCTGACATACCGGACAGATAAGTAGGGGAACATTATGCACTTGGGTGCGGTAATGCTTTAAGGTACCTTTCGTGCCAACCATACTCGCTCCACAGCAAAAACTCATTGTAGTTCACCCTCCTCAAATTTCATCATTCATGCTTTAAGTTATTCGATTCAACGCTCCACAATACCTCTTTTTGTCGGATATTTACTATATATATTCAATCATTTTGTTTATGTTTGAATCATTTTATCCATTAGATAAGAATTAGATAAAAATACCCTTTTAACTGCGAAATCATAGCAGTTAAGAGGGTATTCTTTATGATAAGCATATTAATCATTAGATTAAAAGGACTTATTACAGATTCTTGTCACCAGGATTTCATTCATTGTACATAGTCGACTGGAGAACATAAATGTTATCATCCAGGGAATTCAAAGTCAAGATTTCAACATGTTATTTCTTCATAGCTGCAACAATTAAATCTCCCATTTGACTCGTTCCAATCGCCTTACTTTTATCTACGGCGATGTCACTAGTACGATGCCCTGCATTCAATACTTCAGCTACAGCAGTTTCAATAGCACTCGCAGCATCTTCATATCCAAACGTTAAGCGGAACATCAATGCAAGTGAGAGGATCGTTGCAATTGGATTAGCCAACTGTTGTCCAGCGATATCTGGTGCTGAACCATGTACCGGCTCGTACAATCCGTAGCTTCCTTCACCCATAGAAGCCGAGGATAACATTCCGATAGATCCTGTCAACATTGCCGCTTCGTCACTCAGAATATCTCCAAACATATTCTCTGTAACAATAACATCGAAGCTAGATGGACGACGTAGAAGTTGCATAGCACAGTTATCAACAAGGACGTGCTCCAATTCTACATCTGGATATTCCGGAGCTAAGCGATTTGCAACTTCACGCCATAGACGAGATGTTTCAAGCACATTCGCTTTATCAACCGAAGCAAGTTTCTTACGTCTCTTCTGAGCAATCTCAAATCCTTGGCGGATAATACGCTCTACCTCTGTTACATTATAGACACATGTATCAACGGCTTCTTCACCTTGTTCCCCTTGGCGTCTGAATTTCTCTCCGAAATAAATACCACCGGTTAGTTCGCGGACAACCATTAAGTCTGTGCCTTCAAGTACTTCCGGTTTCAACGTGGATGCATCTTTCAAACAATCGAACACGACAGCAGGACGTAAGTTTGAGAACAACCCTAATTCTTTCCGAATACCAAGAAGTCCTGTCTCTGGACGAAGTTCTTTAGGATTGTTATCCCATTGAGGCCCACCTACAGCTCCAAGAAGAACAGCATCTGCCTTTTTACAAATGTCTAATGTCTCTTGTGGTAGTGGTGTACCTTTCTGGTCAATGGCAATTCCGCCAAATAACGCATGTTCAGTTTCGAAGAAATATCCGAAGAGTTCTTCCGTACGTTTCATTACTTTTTCTGCTTCTGCTACTACTTCTGGTCCAATGCCGTCTCCGGAAATGACGGCAATCTTCTTAACTTCTGACATCTTCATCGCTCCTCTATTTTAAAACTACACTGTTTCATTTCTTCTATATACTGTTGTATCATACTTTTCACTGATCTGACAAAGATATAGAATCTATGAGATTAATAGTTTTTACCTATAAGTGAACATCAAATTTCCATGATTTGTTGTACATACGTTTCTAAGATACAATGTTAAGGAATGGGATGATTGTACTATAAGTGAGGAGATGAACATAATGCAATATACTGCCCTTGGTAAATCAGGTATGCAAGTCAGTCGTTTATGCCTTGGGACCATGAATTTCGGTCCAGCCACCGATGAGAAAGAAGCTTTCCGGATTATGGATGCAGCATTGGATGCTGGAATCAATTTTTTTGATACCGCTAACAACTATGGCTGGGGCGAGAATTCAGGACTTACCGAAGAGATCATTGGACGTTGGTTCAAGCTCGGTGGAGGTCGTCGTGAAAAGGTCGTACTGGCTACCAAAGTTTATAGTTCCATGAGCGATGTTCTTGATGGTCCCAACAATGAGTCTGGATTGTCTGGATATAAAATTCGACGTCATCTAGAAGGTTCATTACGCCGACTTCAAACCGATCATATTGAATTATATCAGATGCACCATGAAGACCAACGTGTAACTTGGGATGAACTGTGGGGAGCTTTTGAAATTGCAGTCTCACAAGGAAAGATTGGGTATGTAGGTTCCAGTAATTTTGCCGGATGGGAAATTGCTGTAGCTCAAGGCGAAGCCTCTAAACGTCACTTCCTCGGACTTGTTGCCGAACAACATAAATACAGCTTAACTTGTCGTCTACCTGAACTTGAAGTACTTCCTGCAGCGAAAAACCTAGGTCTAGGTGTTATTCCTTGGAGTCCACTCGATGGAGGTCTGTTAGGTCGTAATGCATTGATGAAGATTGAAGGATCCCGTAGTGGCGGCATTGCTGGTCGTATTGACCAACATCGTTCTCAACTCGAAGCCTTCGCCGACCTATGTAATGAACTAGGTGAACCACAAGATAATGTTGCTCTAGCTTGGCTACTCCATAACCCTGCTGTTACAGCTCCAATCACTGGACCTCGTACGCTAGAACAACTTGAAAGTTCATTGTATAGTCTTGAGATTTCCCTTGATGAGTCTATCATGAAACGATTGGATGAAATCTTCCCAGGCCCTGGCGGAGCAGCTCCACAAGCTTACGCATGGTAAGATTTAAGAATTCGTTTTTTTGTAATTAATAAACAAAAAATGCAGATCCTACTCATGATAAACATGGTTGGTCTGCATTTTTTTATGAAGGCTCATATTCCTAGAACCATTCTACAATTTAACATTTTCACGATTGCTGAATGAAATTCTCTTTTCTAACAATCGATTCAATGCATCCACATAAGCACGTGCACTAGCTTCTAGTATATCCGTACTTAGTCCACGACCCTGTGCAGAGACACCATTCTGGTTGAGTATAACATGTACTTCACCAAGTGCATCTTTACCATGAGACACTGATTTAATTGAATAATCTGCAAGTGTCACTTCTTCTAACGTTGCTTTGTCAATCGCATTATATATGGCATCTACTGAACCATTACCTTCTGCTTCTTCGATAACCACCTGATCATCTTTCATAATTCGGACTTTAGCCGTTGGTACCGATTCATTTCCATAAGTTACATAGATCGTTTCGAGCTTAAATACTTCCTCCGTGTCTACAAGTTTCTCTTCAATGAGTGCAAGTAGATCATCATCGGATACTTCTTTCTTCTTATCAGCAAGATCTTTAAATTTAGCGAATGCATCATTCACTTGTTGATCTTCCAACTCATACCCTAAATCAATCAGCTTATCACGGAATGCATGTCGTCCTGAGTGTTTCCCTAGAACGAGCTTGCTCTCCTTCAATCCAATCGACTCAGGTGTCATAATTTCATAAGTCGTTTTCTCTTTCAACATTCCATCCTGATGGATCCCTGACTCATGTGCGAAAGCATTTGCCCCTACAATTGCCTTGTTTCCAGGAACAACCATTCCCGTCAACTTACTTACTAAGCGGCTAGTACGCGCAATTTCTGATAATTGAAGAGAAGTCGTAGCATTAAAAAATGATTGCCGTGTTGCCAAAGCCATCGCTACTTCCTCGATCGCTGTATTTCCAGCTCGTTCACCAATCCCATTGATCGTGCCTTCGATTTGGTCTGCACCATTCTGAATAGCTGCTAATGTATTGGCGGTAGCCATACCTAAATCGTTATGACAATGTGCACTCAATTGAATTCTCTCGACGTCAGGTACGTTCTCCTTAACGAATTTGAAAATGGCACCATACTCAGCTGGATTCAAATAGCCAACGGTATCTGGAATATTGACAACAGATGCTCCTTCTTTAATAGCCATGCCGACCATTTGAGCTATGAAATCATATTCCGTACGCCCTGCATCTTCCAACGAGAATTCTATTTTTGAGAAATACTTACGAGCATATCGAAGAGCAGATTGTGCTGTCTCCAATACTTGTTCCTTTTCCATCCGAAGTTTATGCTTGCGATGAATAGGTGACGTCGCTAGAAAAATATGAATACATGGATCTTGTGCGCCTTGTAGCGCTTCACGAACAGCATCAATATCTTGCTCACGAGAACGTGATAGTCCAATCACGGTCACATTCTTAACAGCTCTCGCGACAGCATTCACAGCTGCAAGATCTCCTGGAGATGCTGCTGGAAAGCCTGCTTCCATACGATCAATACCCAATTTTTCTAATTGATATGCAATTTCGACCTTCTCACGAGTATTCAAGTTCACACCTGGAGATTGTTCACCATCTCTTAACGTCGTGTCAAACACATAAATTTTTCGCATGACAGACACCTCCTTAACTAGTTGCAATCCTATTAAAATATCCAATGCGGCTCACGCAAGTTGTGCACGGCCGCATTGGAATACATCTTCACTTTACTCCTCCAACGCCTTAAAGCACAGGTATGTAAGAGAATATAAAGCGGATCTTCAGATCATTGCTATGATCTATAATATGATGTTACTTCTTGCTCCAATGCATCATTTCACGTAGTTGTGCACCAACAACTTCAATTGGATGGTTAGCTTCGTTACGACGAGTAGCGTTCATGAAAGCATTGTTAGATTGGTTCTCAAGAATAAAGTCGCGAGCAAATTTACCTTGTTGAATATCTGTCAATACAGCCTTCATAGCTTTCTTCGTTTCGTCAGTGATAACACGTGGACCTGTAACATAGTCACCATATTCAGCTGTATTCGAGATAGAATCACGCATACTTGCCATTCCACCTTCATAAATCATATCCACGATCAATTTCATTTCGTGTAAACATTCGAAGTAAGCCATTTCAGGAGCATATCCAGCTTCAGTCAATGTTTCGAATCCTGCTTTAATTAATGCAGTAACTCCACCACATAGAACCGCTTGTTCACCGAATAGATCTGTTTCTGTCTCTTCACGGAAAGAAGTTTCAATAACTCCTGCACGTGTACAACCGATTCCTTTTGCATAAGCTAATCCGATTTCTTTTGCTTTACCTGTAGCATCTTGCTCGATAGCAATCAATCCAGGAACGCCAAATCCTTCTTCATAAGTACGACGAACCATATGACCAGGTGATTTAGGTGCTACTAGAAGTACGTCATTTCCTGCTGGAGCCACAATTTGTCCAAAATGAACGTTAAATCCGTGAGAGAACATCAATGTCGCATCTGATTTAAGATTGGGTGCGATTTCATTGTTGTATACAGAAGCTTGTGTTTCATCAGGCATAAGGATTTGAATAACATCGGCACGACGCGTTGCATCAGCTACGGAAAGAACTTCAAAACCATCATTTTTTGCTTTGTTAAAAGATTTACCTTCACGAAGACCGATAACTACATTCACTCCGCTATCACGCAAGTTTTGTGCTTGTGCATGTCCTTGGCTACCATAACCAATTACCGCTACCGTTTTTCCTTTCAACACGTTCAAATCTGCATCTTTTTCATAATAAGTTGTAACTGCCATTTTATAAGTCCTCCTTTAATTTTAAAAGAACCCTCCATGATCAATTCTGTTTAGAATTTATCTACAATTGAATTCAAGAGCGGGTGTTTCAAAGATCCATTAGGCTATCCTCATGTGAATCTCTCAAACGCCCGCTCTTTATAGTCATGAGAGGGCATTTAATCATTTAATCATTATCTTTACTCTGTTGTATGATTACTTTGTGTCATTTCCACGTGTCATTGCCGTAACCCCGGTCCGAGATAACTCGCGAATACCGTATGGTTTAAGTAACTCAATCATAGCATCAATCTTGGTTGTGTCTCCAACGACTTGAACCATCATGCTATGCGAACCAATATCAACAACGGATGCCCGGAAGGTCTCAACTACACCCATAATTTCTGGACGTTCGTTCGTTTCCGATTTCACCTTAATGAGAGCTAATTCACGAGCTACCATTGGCTTGGATCCCAAATTAACAACCTTGATAACATCAATCAATTTATATAATTGTTTCTCAATCTGCTCTAGTGTCTTATCGTCGCCGTTTGTAACAACAATCATTCGAGATAATCCAACTTCTTCCGATTGTCCTACTGTAATACTCTCAATATTAAATCCACGTCTACCAAAAAGTCCAGAAACTCTTTGAAGGACACCCGGTTGGTCATTAACAAGTATAGAAATCGTATGTTTCATACTCATATTACTCATCCCCCATCAACATTTGATCAATGGTCGAACCCTGAGTAACCATCGGATATACATTTTCATCCTTATTAACAACGAAATCCAAAAGAACTGGACCTGGAGTATCAAGTGCTTCTTGCCAAGCAAGCCGCGCTTCTTCTTTCGTTGTAGCTCGAAGGCCCTTAACGCCATAAGCCTCTGCTAATTTCACAAAATCAGGGCTACCTGCAAGATCAATATGACTATACCGATTATTATAAATAAGCTCTTGCCATTGTCTTACCATCCCAAGGACCTGATTGTTGATTATAACGATCTTAACAGGAATGTTATTAATAGCACAAATGGCTAATTCCTGCGAACACATCTGAATACCTCCATCTCCGTTTATGGAGATAACCAGACGTTCTGGTTGTGCCATCTGGGCACCAATTGCGGACGGTAAACCATATCCCATTGTTCCAAGTCCACCCGAAGTGATCCATGATCTTGGTTGATTAAATTTATAGTATTGTGCTGCCCACATTTGATGTTGCCCTACATCCGTTGTAACAATGGCTTCACCTTTGGTCGTTTCATTCAACATCTCGATAACCCACTGAGGTTTCAATACATCTTCTGAATCTGTATATCTGAATGGATATTCGTGCTTCCATTCCTGAAGTTGAGTTCTCCATGCATCCGCTTTTTTCGTATGACTCACCATAGGATTGAGCATCTCGAGAACCGTTTTTATATCCCCAACAATTGGGATGTCTACCGTCACGTTCTTCCCGATTTCAGCAGGATCAATGTCAATGTGTACAATCTTAGCATGAGGAGCGAAACCATTTAATTTCCCCGTTACCCGATCATCAAAGCGAGCTCCAATATTGATAAGTAGATCACATTGTTGAATCGCATTGTTCGATGTATACGTACCATGCATTCCCGGCATTCCCGTCCATAACTCATGACCACTTGGAAATCCACCAAGACCAAGGAGTGTCGTCGTAATTGGGATTCCAGTCCGAGTAGCAAATTCGAACATTTCATCGTGAGCACCTGAGTAGATAACTCCTCCACCTGCAATTATGAACGGACGTTCAGCTTCGCTAATGGCTTGTGCTAATTTATCTAATTGCAATTTGTTAGGTACAGTACAAGGATTATAACCCCGAATGTTAATCTCACTACTCGGTGTAAACAGTGTCATCGCCGCGGATACATCTTTTGGTATATCAATGAGAACTGGACCTTTACGACCTGTATTGGCTATATGAAAAGCTTCATGAATCACCCTAGGTAAGTCTTCTACATCTCTTACCAAATAGCTGTGTTTCGTGATTGGCATAGTAATACCTGTAATATCCGCTTCTTGAAAAGCATCCGTTCCAATTAAAGTTGTAGCTACATTTCCCGTAATAACAACCATAGGTACCGAGTCCATGTATGCTGTAGCAATTCCTGTGACTAAATTTGTTGCCCCAGGGCCAGATGTTGCAATACAGACACCCACCTTACCACTTGCTCGTGCATATCCATCAGCTGCATGAATGGCTCCTTGTTCATGGCGAGTCAATAAATGCTTGAAGTCGTCAAATCCATACATTGCATCATAGATATACAAAACTGCTCCACCAGGATAACCAAAAACACATTCAACGCCTTCTAGAAGAAGGCTACGTAGCAATACCTCCGAGCCAGTAATGACTTCCGGTTTCATCCATTTTTCTCGTAATTGCTCAGTTGACGTCAGTTCAGGAATTTGCTTAGTCATTAGTCATCCCCCTCTCAAAATTGCACCCATCACTACTTTTTTTGGAACAAAAAAACCCTTCATCCTTCACAACAGACTTATCTCTCTGTGTGAGGGACGAAAGGTTATAACTTCCGTGGTACCACCCAAGTTTGCTTTAAGTTTCACAACAAAAAGCCTTATCAAGTATAATCTCTTATACCTGTGGTCTATAACGTGGACCAATCGATTTTCCCTAATAAACAATAACGTTTTTCAGGAAAACAGCTCCGAGGTGAGCTCGCATAAAAGGGATTTTGGTGGAGGTTGCAGCAATTCCTCTCACTCTCTGAACAATAGAGCCCTTAAAACTTCGTCCTCTTCATTGCCGATTACATATACTCGTTAAAATGTTACATGTATTATATGATTCATCCACCATAATAGTCAATACCCATATTTTTATTGTTATTATTAATTCTTTTTTCAAGTGTCTTTTTCTTTCAGTTTTCTAGCACAAAATCTCCCCTATAGCACATATGATGAGATAAACTTACTCAGCAATGAGCCCATGTGAGGGGAGGATTACATGAATGATCCGTTATAGAAGACCTAAACAAGATGACTCCATCATTATGAAATTAATTGAAACAGAACTTGTCCCATTATCTAGTATGAATGATAAACAAATTCTTGCAATAAAGAATGAATTACCCAAGCGCTTAACTAACGGAGTCACACTTGTAGCTTCACCTTATTATGAGGCGGATGCTGTAGGCTTTGTTCATTTCATGTTACACGGTCACTTATTATATATTGATATGTTAGCCGTGGCACCCGCTGCACAGCGCAAGCGCTGGGGTAACCTATTAATGGTTCAGGCAGAACGCTTTGCGCAGTCTCGCGGATGCACACGATCCAAAGTTATGGTAGATACCATCAATAAAAATGGGCTATCCTTTTATAAAAAATTAGGCTATATTCCAATACGTTCGCATCCATCTCAAAAAATCTATGAACTGGAAAAACAATTTCAAGTATTCTGATTAGAAAAAGTTGTTGTATTGCTGCGGATAACCGCCCTGATATCCGTTGCCATAGTTACCATAACCATTGGGCACGGTATTAGGCGCCTGATATGGCGCTCCGTATGGGTTACCTCCATAACCATATGCCCCAGTAACATACGGAGCTGTTCCAATTGCCAACAAATCAAATAATACGAGTGGAATAATTGCCTTAGTGTGTACCCTTTTGGCTGAGTTTCTTTGTATGATGAGCTTGTTTCCAGATATTTTTAATAGCTTTCCGGTAACAAAAGTTCCATCTTTTTTCGTGGCAACAATACTTTTTCCTATCCACCTACGCACTTGAGCCTTCGTAACCGAATGCTTCATCATTTTCCCCTCCTTATCGTTTCAAATATAGTGTATTCTGGGGACTGACCTAATGCTTGTTCGTTAGCCCTATAAGATGCCTAAATACAAAAAAACCAGACCCTGTTAGGGTCTGGTTTAAGTCTTTTATCCATGTAATATTTAGCGTTTACCAGGATCATAAGGTTCACCTAAGGCTGAAGGTGCAGAGGATCGTCCAACTGCAGCTACAAGCACGATAACCGTTAATACATAAGGAAGCATGTAAATGAATTCTTGAGGTACGTTTTGTGACCAATCAAACAACTGAACATAACTTCCGAAAGCTTGAGATAGACCAAATAATATCGCTGCTCCAAAAGCCCCAATTGGATTCCATTTTCCAAAAATCATCGCAGCAATGGCGATAAATCCTTGACCAGAAATCGTATTATGAGCGAACATACTGGTAGTCGTCAATGTAATGGTTGCACCACCTAAAGCTGCTAAAGCACCACTCATCATAACTCCTGTATACCGCATCCGTTTAACTTTAACACCTACAGTATCTGCAGCACTAGGATGTTCACCTACTGCACGTAGACGCATACCAAATGGTGTTTTGAACAGAACATAATACGCTACAAAAACTAATATAATTGCTAAATATGTCGTTGGATAATGATGAAACAATACATTTCCGATGAACGGAATGTCAGATAATCCGAAAAAGTTAGTCTTCTGAAATACCTCTTGAAGAAGTGGTGTTTCACCTTGTCCATCAAACAAAAGTCTAACTAAATACAACGTACTTCCTGCAGCTAAAAAGTTAATAACTATACCACTAATCGTTTGATCTGCTTTAAAAGTTATTGATGCTACAGCATGAATCAATGAAGTGATAATACCTAACACAACCGCTGCCAACAAACCAATATACGGTGAAGCAGCACCCATTCCTGCATCTTCAGCATAATACGTTGCTATAGCAGCAGCAAAAGCACCAAAGACCATGAACCCTTCAATACCAATATTTATTACGCCAGATCGTTCCGAGAAGATACCTCCCAAAGAAGCAAAGATAAGCGCTGTAGAAAATACTAGCGTTGTGTTGATGAGTTGGCCTATCGTTGTAATCCAGTCCATTTACAACACCTTCTCTTTCTTACGTTTGAGATATAGAGGCTTAAGCACCCAGCGTACAATTCCTTGTGCAGCAATAAAGAAGATAATTGAACCTATTACAATTCGAATAATTTCTGGAGGAACTCCGGCACCAAAGCTCATACCTGATGATCCGTATGTCAATGTTCCAAACAAAGCAGCTCCTAGAACCGTACCGAATGGATGATTCATTCCAATCAAGGCTACGGCAATTCCGTCAAAACCAACTCCTGGTGATCCCGTAAATATCGCTTGGTAATGAAAGACACCAAGAACCTGGAAAGCACCACCGAGGCCTGCAAAGATACCACTGATAAACATAGCCTTAACGATATTACGGCTTACACTCATCCCTGCATATTCTGCAGCATTTGGATTATGACCTACAGCTCTAAGCTCATAACCTTGTTTGCTCTTCCACATATACACATAAAAGAATACAGCCGCTACAATAGCTATCAAGGTACCCCAGTGCATACGCGCATTACCCATATATTGCGAAAGCGAATCCAGGGAAATAAACGCCGTAGATTGGATGTCCTCTGATTTCTGTTGACCTTTAAGAAGCAAGAAATTTCTCACAATGTAGTTACTAAAATACAAGGCTGTCCAGTTCAACATGATAGATACAATAACTTCATTCACACCACGTTTTGCCTTTAGATAACCAACAATTCCAGCCCATAGACCACCACACAGACCTCCTGCAATAATGGCAAGTGGAGCATGGATAATTGCTGGAAGACCTGTTACTTTAATCCCTACAATCGATGCAGCTGTCATCCCAATAATATACTGACCTTCAGCACCAATATTGAATAGACCCGCACGGAATGCAAAAGCAACAGCAAGACCTGTCATGATCAGGGGCGTTATTTCTCGAATCGCTTCACCAAAACCGTATACATCACCAAACACAGATGAAAATAGTGAGCTATAGGCAAGGATTGGGTCATACCCTCCTGCAAGCATAATCACTGCACCCACGATAAGTCCAAAAATAACAGCGACTACAGGAATAATTAGACTATCAACCGACAATATTTTCATCAATTTATTCATGTTGCTTACCTCCTGAAGTGCTACCAGACATCATTAAACCTAACTCCTGATCATTCGTCTCTTCAGGCAGAACCTCACCAACAATTCGACCTTCATAGATCACGACAATTCTGTCTGCCACATTCATAATTTCATCCAATTCGAAAGAAATAAGCAATACAGCTTTGCCTTGATCTCTTTGAGAGACCAATTGTTCTTGGACAAACTCAATTGCACCTACATCTAACCCACGAGTTGGTTGTGCTGCAATCAGAAGTTCAGGATTCTTATCTATTTCCCGGGCTATAATCGCCTTTTGTTGATTACCACCAGATAGCGATCTAGCTTTAGTATCTATACTAGGCGTTCGTACATCGAATTGCTTAATTAACTTCGTTGCTTGCTTGTCAATTTCCAGTTGATTCAGGAAACCACCTTTATTAAACGGTGCTTTGTAATACGTTTCTAGAATCATATTCTCACTCATCGTGAAATCTAGTACTAAACCATGTTTATGGCGGTCTTCCGGAATATGAGAAACGCCTTGTTCTGTCACATATCGCGGATTACGATTTGTCAGATGCACATCTTTCATGGTCACTGAGCCACTATCCACTTTACGCAATCCCGTTATAGCCTCAATTAGCTCACTTTGCCCGTTACCGTCAACACCAGCTACACCTAAAATTTCACCCGCTCTCACATCCAAAGACAAGCCATTGAGAACAGGTACGCCTTCTTTGTTCTTCAATTTCAAATCCCGAACCTCTAGAATTGCCTCTCCTGGCGTAGCAGGTTTTTTATCAATTTTAAAGGAAACATTCCGACCAACCATTTTTTCTGCAAGTGTATTCGGATCTGTTTCTGATGTCTTCAATGTATCCACAACTTTACCACGACGTATAATCGTTACCGTATCGGAAATATGCATAATTTCTTTGAGCTTATGTGTGATTAGAATAATGGATTTACCCTCTGCTACCAAACGTCTCATAATAGACATTAGTTCCGTAATTTCCTGTGGAGTTAGCACTGCAGTCGGCTCATCAAATATAAGAATATCCGCACCACGATAAAGTGTTTTTAGAATTTCAACTCTCTGTTGCATCCCTACCGATATATCAGAAATTTTAGAATTAGGGTTTACTTTCAGACCATATCGATCAGATAGTTCTTTAATCTTAGCTGTTGCAGTTTTATAGTCAACATGAAATCCTAATTTCTTAGGTTCCATGCCTAGAATAATATTTTCTGTTACAGTAAAGGGTTGTACGAGTTTGAAATGCTGATGTACCATACCTATTCCCAGATCAATTGCCATATTTGGGTTGTCAATATTGACATGCTTTCCTTTTATTTCAATACTTCCCTCATCCGGTTGGTACAATCCAAATAAAATATTCATTAATGTGGATTTTCCCGCACCATTCTCACCCAGAAGTGCAAGTATTTCTCCCTTATGTAACTTCAGACTTATCGAATCATTGGCAACAATGCCGGAAAATCGCTTTGTAATTTGCTTAAGTTCTACGACTGGGTTTGCAGCATCCATGATATCACCCTTATTCCATATTTAAAAACTTGTCTAAATGAAAGGTTCACACGTAAGAACAAGGCCAGTCATAATAACTAGCCTTGTCATTTGTTAGTTTTTCATATCTCTTTATTGATAGAGTCTATTTTTTTTCAACTTCTTGTGGAACTTTGATTTCTCCGCTAATAATTTTAGCTTTGTAATCTTCTACTAGAGCTAGAACATCAGCTGGTACATTCTTCTCAGATGTTTTAGCGATACCTACGCCATCATCTTTAAGACCAAGTTCAACTTGTCCACCCTTGAAAGTTCCATCAATAACTTCTTTAGTTACTTTTTGAACAGCAGCATCAACACCCTTAACCATGGATGTTAGAGTAACTTCATCTCCAAATTCCAACGATTGGTCTTTATCAACACCGATTACCCATACCTTCTCACCGTTTTTAACACGTGCAGTTCCTTCGTTAAATACGCCTGTTCCTGTTGCTCCTGAAGCATGGAAAACAATGTCTATTCCGTCGTTATACATTGTTGATGCAATTACTTTACCTTGGTCTGGCTTATCAAATGCACCAGCATAAACGTTTTGAACTTTAATATCAGGATTTACAGCAGCTACACCAGCATTAAATCCAGCTTCGAAACGTTTAATAACTGGAATTTCAGCTCCACCTACAAAGCCAATTTTACCCGTTTTTGACATCTTGGCCGCAACAACCCCAACTAAGAACGACCCTTCATGCTCAGAGAATGTAACAGATTGTACATTTGGTGAATCTACAACAGCATCAATAATAGCGAGCTTAGCATCAGGATTCTGATCAGCTACCTTTTTGACATCATCACCAAGATCAAATCCGATTCCCCAAGTAAGAGCGTATCCACCTTTAACATACTTGTTAAGATTTGGTGTATATTCTGTTTTGTCCTTACTCTGTAGGTACGTTACTTCTGCTCCTGTATCTTTCTTAACAGTAGATAGTGCTTCCCAAGCAGATTGGTTAAACGACTTATCATTAACACCACCCACATCGGTTACCATACCAATCTTCATATCTGATTTAGTTCCAGTGGTTGCGCCTTCATTTGCTGCCTTCTCTTCATTCTTGCCACAACCTGCTAATACTACAGATAATGATAATGCCAACACGAGTGATGCGTTAAGTATTTTCTTCATTGTCTACTTTCCCCCTATAAGAATGTATCCTCATATTTGCCGTTCTACACTTAACAAGCCAATGAAAATCTTGCCAAAAATTGAAGAAACAGCGAAAGGACCTTCAATGATCAAATTATACAATCTAACCGTCATAAAATCCAGTAAAATACGCATCCATGTCAACTAAATTAATAAATCTGCAGATGAAAGCGCTTTAACGAATTAACTCAAAAAAGTAATGTTACAGTTATGTAAAGGAATATGACGCATGTTTATCACTTTAATTAATTTCTTCAATTATATGACTTCGCTAGCTCTTGTATCCCAAAAAAAAAACCGCCATATGCTAGCGGTTTTTTTATTAGTACAATACTTTTTTAAGCATTAATTTTTTCTTTTGCAACAGATGCAATAGAATTAAATGCAGTGATATCATGTACAGCCAAATCAGCAAGCATCTTACGGTTAATATCAACGCCAGCTAATTTCAAGCCGTGCATCAATTTGTTGTAAGACAATCCGTTCATACGTGCAGCAGCATTAATACGAACAATCCATAATCTACGGAAGTTACGTTTAGTCTGACGACGGTCACGGTATGCATAAACTAGTGATTTCATCACTTGTTCGTTTGCAGTTTTAAAAATGCGGTGTTTAGATCCAAAATAACCTTTAGCGAGTTTCAATACTTTCTTATGTCTACGACGAACGACAAATCCGCCTTTTACTCTTGCCATATTAGTAAACCTCCCAATAAATGTTGTTAATTACTTCAAGTTAGATAGACCTTGCTTCAAACGCTTAACGTCCCCTGGTGCCATTGTAGGGTTTGTGCCAAGCACACGTTTTTGACGTTTGGATTTATGAGACAAAAGATGGTTTTTGAACGCTTTATAGCGCATTACTTTACCTGTTCCGGTAATTTTAAAGCGGCCTTTAAGACTGCTATGTGTTTTCATTTTAGGCATTATAGTTCCTCCTCGGGATTATTGAGCTTTAGGAGCCAATATCATAATCATACTGCGACCTTCAAGCTTCGGAAAACGCTCAACACTGGAGTGCTCAGCTACTTCTTCTTTCACACGTTCCAGAATCTTCTGTCCAATGCTTGCATGTGCAATTTCACGTCCACGGAAACGCACAGAGCATTTAACTTTGTCGCCTTCTTTTAGGAATTTAACAACATTACGAAGTTTAGTCTGGTAATCATGTTCGTCAATGTTTGCTCTGAACCATACTTCTTTGGTATCCACGATCTTCTGGTTCTTACGAGCTTCTTTGTCTTTCTTCTGCTGTTCATAGCGGAACTTGCCGTAATCCATGATGCGGCACACCGGCGGTTTCGCCTGAGGCGCTACATTTACCAAATCGAGATTAAGATCCGTTGCCATCTGCAGCGCCTCACGAATCGGAGTAATCCCGATTTGCTCTCCTTCTGCACCCACCAACCGGACCTCTTTGGCCCGAATTTCGTCATTGATCATATGTTCCTTACTGATAACCGTCCACCTCCAAATTGATTCATTTCTCAATCTTTCCAACAAATAAAGGGATGCTGGCTCAATCTACCAGCATCCCTATTGATCAATTAATCATGAAGTCTTCATTCACAAATCAATTGGATCAATACCAGCCAATAATCTTGCATTGGTCAGGTGAGAAGCCGGTGCTTCTGCTTAAATCCAAATATTCTTTTAACATACTAGAAGAGTATATCATGTGACTGCTAGCAATGTCAATCACTTTCTTATACTTGTTTGCTCTGTACGACCTCTTCCATTCGAACCACTCGTGTATGTTCTGTATGGCTCCACTGTTTATTGTTCTGTGTAAAGAACGCGTAGAACGTTATTGGGTACCAAGACAATAGATAGATCGGAAACAAAATAATATATTGATATACTTTTTTATAGGTTATCTTCTCTAATACCATAGCTATAATAAAAGTAAGGATATTAGCTGCTACGGCAACAAAACTTAACCAGAATGGTAAATACCCATAAATATTAACAATGTTCGGTCCACCGAAGAAAGCAATATCTACCCACATTGTAGCAGTCATCAGGAACGTAAGGAGTACGATGTATACGTTCGCTCCATACAAAGCTAAGTCAAATTTAACAAGGCTTCTTTCCTTAATACTTTGCCATAGTAGTGGGAAAAAGTATCTACGTGCCACTGTAAAGTGACCTTGCATCCAACGAAGACGCTGTCTTGATGAAGCTTTGAAAGTAAGTGGTTTCTCATCAAAGACTTTGGCATCGTAATTGAATTTAGGATATACGCCGTTTTTGACGCTGCGCATTGTAAACTCAAGATCCTCAACCAAACTTGTAGCTCCCCAACCCATTTCTTTCAACAGCTTTGTTTCAAAACACATTCCTGTGCCACCTAAAAAGTTAGCCATATTCATGTTGTGCCGAGATAACTGCCACAGACGATTAATGTACCAATACGAAATTCCGTATGCCGCAGTAATCCATGAATCTTCTGGATTCTTCGTATCAATATAACCTTGAATAACACGTGCTCCACCAGATAAGTCATCGTTCATTTCACTAAGGAAGTTAGGTGCTGCCAAATTATCCGCATCAAACATAACAACAGCATCATATTGACGAGGCATATTCCAAAGTTCCTTCAACATCCATTCAATAGCGTAGCCTTTGCCCCGAAGATTCGGGTTTGTGCGTACACAAGCATGCATGCCATGCTCACGAACGATATCTGCAGTGCGATCCGTACAGTTATCGCAAATCACAAAGACATCATACAGTTCTTCCGGATAATCAAGTTGTTTCAAATTCTCCATCAGAGCCCCAACGACCTGCTCTTCATTATGTGCTGCAACTAAGACAGCGAATGATTTGGTTGTTGGAAAATGCTCTTTTTTCTTTTTCCTATACAAACCAAATAAAGAGAACACAAATTGGTACACAGCGACCACAGCCAATACGATCTGCATCGCGACGAAAATAACGTCTATCATGTTTCTCTCAAACCCCCTTTTTAACCCTACATTACTTAAAATTTGTTTCGTTCTTTCTTGCTTTGTTTCTCTAATTTTCTCTGTCTCTGTTTTTGACCTTAATGACCCTTTTTAAACAATTCGTTTGTAGTACCTTAACAATAATGTATGTTTTTGAATCCTTTGTCAAAATGACTAAAGAGGTTCCTGATTCAAAAACAAGATAAGAACCGTTATTTAGCGATGCTATGTGGTTTCTATCTCATCCTCTTGAGGGATTAGTTCTTATTTTCATCCATTTGCTAAAAATTTATTTCTCTATCCCCCTTTTTCATAATTTTAGCATTCGTGTGAAACAGTTGTTCCTATATAAACAGACGTAGTAAGTAATGGAAAAGTTGACATACTTTATTGATAATTTATAAACAGTTCGTTTGTATCTGAATCATTGTACGTTGTAAATAGGATCAAGTCAAAAGACTAAGGTCCTATTACAGCTTTCCCTTGAAAATAAAAGAAATTAAAAATATGATAACATGAATATGATAGACACAAAAAAATGATACTAAAAGCTAACAGCGAATACCTTAAGACGTTAAGGTCATAGGAGAGGATTATGATGAAACAACTTATCTCTAAGTTTCAAATATTGGATCATCGGTTATTTCATTGGATCAACGGTCAACTTCATAATCGTTTCTTGAATTTTTGGCTATATTATCTAACATTCCTAGGAGGAGCAACATTCACTATTAGTATCAGCATATTAACTTGGGCATTTGCTTCACTTCCCTGGAGTATCGCTGGTGCACAAGCCGCTATCGCACTCGCGGTTAGTCATATTCCCGTCGCTATCGCGAAGAAACGATATCCGCGAATTAGACCTTATCTTGCTTTTCCAGAGACAAACACATTCCGTAATCCACTTAGTGATCATTCATTTCCATCAGGTCATACAACAGCATCATTCGCTGTAGCGATCCCTTTTATATTTGCAGTTCCAGCCCTATTCACGCTATTTCTCAGCATTAGTCTTATTGTTGGTTTCTCTAGAATATATCTTGGACTTCATTACCCTTCAGATGTATTAGCAGGCGCTGTTATTGGTACATCCGTTGCCTCGGTGACTGTTGCAATATGGGCTTAAAGTAGATATGGTTATTTATATGGAAAACCCTGCAGGAATAGGTGATAGTAAATTGATTAAAAAAAGAGTTTTATTATTGTCAGAAGGCTTTGGTGCAGGGCATACTCAAGCTGCGTATGCACTCTCCAGCAGTTTGCGCAAACTGTCACCAAATATTCAGACGAAAGTTCTCGAACTGGGCAGCTTTTTAAATCCTAGAGTTGCTCCTTTAATTATAACAGCATACAAAAAAACGATTGTTTCACAACCCCGCTTAGTGGGCATGATGTATAGACATCAATATAAAAAGTCACTCAATCGTCTTACGACTTTAGCCCTACACCGTATTTTTTATACACATACGAAAAATGTCGTAAATCAGCTCCGCCCAGACGTTATTGTATGTACACACCCTATTCCAAATGCCGTCATTTCTCGACTTAAGCGACTTGGGGTAGACGTCCCCTTATGTACGGTCATCACAGATTATGATGCTCACGGCACATGGATCAGCTCAGAAGTCGATCGTTTCCTTGTCTCCACACCTGAAGTGAAATACAAGTTAATCGAACGTGGTGTGCCATTGTCTAAAATTCAAGTTACTGGAATCCCTATACACCCTAACTTCTGGGAGCATCCTAGCAAAGCTACTATTAGAGAAAGATTTCATATAAAAGATATGCCTACTGTATTAGTCATGGCGGGAGGATGGGGGATCATAAACGATGAGATCGTAAATGACTATCTTGTGCAGTGGAGCGATCATATTCAAATTATATTTTGTCTAGGTAGCAATGATAAAGTCCGTCTCAAAATGGAGTATAGTTCTAAATATAACCATCCCAACATTCATGTACTTGGCTTTATAAAAGAGATTGATCAACTCATGGAAATATCCGATGTACTGGTTACGAAACCCGGGGGCATGACTTGCTCTGAAGGATTATCTAAGGGTATTCCGATGCTCTTCCATCACCCTTTACCGGGTCAAGAGGAAGAGAATTGCCAATACTTCACTTCACAGGGATTGGGTGAACCTATTACTTCTACCGTCGTCCTCGAGAAGTGGATGAATAAGTTGATACATAACTACGATGATATCATCCAACAAAGAGAGAAACATCTGATGGACATTGCCCAGTACCACCCGATGCAAAGTGCCCAAAGCATTATAGAGATGTTTGAACTAAATAAGGTGTCCTCCTAGGAGGACACCTTATTTAATATTTGATTAGATACCCTCTACCACGGTGGATGGTTTATTCTCTTGAAGACGGTATTTCTTTAGACGTTCTGCATTATACCGCTGTAATGATTGTTCTCCAACCATGACTTCACAACGATTGATATGCATACCTCGATCTACGAACTTGGATTCATACTCCGTCATAACATTCCATTCCTGAATGCCTTCACGATGGAGATCAAGGGATATATTATTCATCTGCAAGCCATAATCAGCAAAAGAGTTCAGTGAGAACTCAAACAATGTCTGCGAATCTGTCTTAAGATGAATCTCCCCATTAGAATTTAGAAGAGATACATACTTCTCAAGGAACCGTGGATGTGTCAGGCGACGTCTTGCATGTTTCGCTTTTGGCCATGGATCACTGAAATTTAGGTATACACGTTCTAATTCATCTACTTCAAATACTTCATCCGCATATTCCACGTTTGCAAATGCCAATCGTAGATTTGGTGGAAGATCAACTTGCTGTTCAGACCACACATTCAGTGCTTTCTCACTTGCGCGTCGAATTAACTCATCGTACATATCAATCCCAATGAAGTTAATGTCTGGGTTGTTAAAACTCATTTGGCTAATAAATTGTCCTTTGCCCATTCCAAACTCAACATGGATAGGATGATCATTACCAAATAAGGATGACCATTTCCCTTTATAATCCTTAGGATTCAGAATAACTAGCTCCTTCTGCTCCTCTAGACTTTCTCTTATGCCTTTTCTACCACGTAAACGCATGCTAAAACCCTCCGCTTTCATTTCTATATGGACTCATATCAAGAGATCATTCCCGAAAATCATCACTATTGCAATATTGTGCCGAAGTTCTTAACAAATGTAAAGAGCCTTTCGTGTATCTTCTTATGATTATGCAAAGAAAAAAGAATTCTGTTCCCCATATTATAGAGGTATAGCACAGAATTCCTTAACTTATATATTTAGAATTAGAGTCCAACAAATTTACGATTTAGGAGTCTGTCGAATGATCTTTTTGAATGTCGAACCTTTTCTCAAAAGCGTTACGAATTTTTCTTCTAGCTGCTGCCTTTACTTTATGATTGCCGTTAAATTCTACCCCTGTTAATGCAAGCGCTTCATCAGGAGTCAAGTCTACTGCAATCATGTTCTCTTCATTAAGATGAGCCGTTGAATTCATGCAAATCACCTCACGGTATTAGTATGTTCCATGACGCCTTAAAATATGAATTCTAATATGAAATATCCTCTCAAATCGAGTCTGACGCACAAGATAATATTAACATATTATGTAAGATATTTCAATGATATTATTGTCTTATTTCAGCCTGTTTTCAATGCCCTCACATTACTTTTACCCGTCTTTTTGTTATAATAGTTGCTGTATGTCTTATCCAAGGATTATATAAAAGGAGCACTTCATGAATCAATCAAATTTGACTACCCCCATGCTTTGGGGAGATAAAAGATTTCATACATGGAATTACGAAATGCATCATCACTTTAATGATAAAGTATTCAAAGTTATGCTCGATGCTGGGTTCACTTGTCCCAACCGCGATGGTTCGATCGCAAAAGGAGGTTGTACTTTCTGTAGCGCCAGAGGTTCAGGGGATTTTGCAGGAAGTAGACGTCTTGATCTTGTTACACAATTCAATACGATTCGGGATAAGCAACATCTGAAATGGCCTAACGCCAAATATATTGGTTACTTTCAAGCTTATACGAATACGTATGCGCCTGTTGAGGAGTTAAGAGAATACTTTGAAGTTATTTTAGAACAGCCTGGCGTTGTAGGATTATCGATTGCAACTCGGCCAGACTGTCTGCCGGATGACGTCATTGAATATCTAGCTGAATTAAATGAGCGTACTTATCTGTGGGTAGAAATGGGCTTACAGACGATCCATGACTCTACCTCTGAACTCATCAATAGAGCACATGATACAGCATGTTATGAAGAAGCTGTGGCTAAGCTACGAAAACACAATATACGAGTATGTACACACATTATCTACGGCCTCCCACAAGAGACTCACGAAATGATGCTAGAAACGGGTAGGGCCGTTGCGAATATGGATGTCCAAGGTATTAAGATCCACTTATTGCATCTGATGCGTAAGACACCCATGGTGAAACAATACGAGGCAGGTCTACTCCGTTTCTTAGAGAAAGATGAATATGTCAATCTCATCGTTGACACCTTAGAAATGCTACCTCCTGAGATGATCGTTCATCGACTTACAGGGGATGCTCCAAGAGATCTATTAATTGGTCCTACGTGGAGCCTTAAGAAGTGGGAAGTATTGAATGCCTTCGATGCTGAGCTTAAGGCACGCGATACTTGGCAAGGCAAATATTGGAGGGGGAAATAACATGGGTTTTCTCTCGGTTCTCAGCTTTGCTCACAAGTTAGTCTCCGAACGGGTGCAGCTTGGAGATGTTGCCATTGATGCGACAATAGGAACAGGTACAGACACGCTATTCTTAGCCAAGGTAACAGGTCCTAAGGGACATGTATACGGGTTCGACATTCAAGAAGAAGCTATTCATCTTACTCAAACAAGAATAGATCAACATGTGCTGCCAGCTATCTCACCCGTTACGCTCCTGCTTCAGAGTCATGCTTTGATGAAGGATGCTATTTCGTCGAATCATCATGGTAAAGTAGCCGCCATCATGTTCAATCTTGGATACTTACCGTCAAGCGCTTCTAATAAAGAGATTATTACGATGACCGATAGTACTATAGATGCACTTCAGCGTGGCCTTGAACTTCTCCGCCCTGGTGGCATTATAACCATCGTGTTATACCCTGGTCATCCAGGTGGGGATACAGAATCGGTAGCTGTTAAGGAATGGGCTTCACAAATCCCACAATCCTTGGCACAGTCCATTATCTATCAGCAACTACAGCGCTCCGATGCGCCTTTTACTATTGCTTTAGAAAAGAAATAGTACACAAGTATATGATACTAACGAAAGATAACTCCAACTGGTACTTTTTTAATAGAAGTATTAATATGGAAACAAGTTAGTTCAAATCATATAGTTTAACTCGAGAGGATGGCTGATTATGATAAAACCTTATCCATTGCAATTTCAACCTGAATTTAAAGAACGTGTGTGGGGTGGGCGAGCTCTAGAAGAATTCGGATTAGATATTCCCGAAGGGCATATTGGAGAAGGTTGGATGATTGCTGATCATCCGAATGGCACTACCACTGTGATGAACGGTGAACTTGCTGGCCTTGGACTGGATCAAATTCGCGAGCAATTAGGTAAGGATTGGTTTGGAAGTAAGGGATTCTCTGAGGTTAATGGACGTTTCCCACTACTTATTAAACTTCTTGATTGTAATGATGACTTATCTGTACAAGTTCACCCTAAAGATGATTATAACGGGTTACCAGAGGGTGAATTGGGTAAAACTGAAATGTGGTACGTGCTTGATGCTAAACCTGGTTCCAAAATTATATATGGTTTGAATGATGGCGTGACACGTGAAAGTCTACAACAAGCTCTAACTAGCGGAAACATTACAGATTGTTTACGAGAAGTACCTGTTGAAGCAGGAGATACGTTCTATATTCCATCGGGTACAGTTCATGCTTTATGCGCAGGTGTCGTTGTAGCTGAGATCCAACAGAATTCGGACACGACCTACCGTCTGTATGACTATAACCGTCCAGGATTGGATGGCAAACCACGTGATTTACATATTGAAGATTCATTGAATGTTATTGCTTATGAGGGTTCTGGTGCCTCTACCATGAAGACCAATCATGCAACGCCAGGAGAATGGTTGGAACTAGCTAAGTCTCCCTACTTTATCGTTGAGAAAGGTATAGTTTCGGGTAACTGGTCACTAAGCACGACACCTGCAAGCTTTACTATTCTTGTCATTTGCGAAGGCCAAGGGATCCTGAAATGGGACGGCGGAGCGATAGACTATAAAGCGGGACAATGCTTCCTATTACCTGCTAATCTACTTGATTATGAACTTGAAGGAAGTGCTACTGTTTTACGCTCTTATCTTCCATAGTTTTATAGCTTGGGTTACGTTTTGATAGACACTGTAAGGGGTGACGTTTGTTGAAAAAGCGTTCATTTACGTTATTAAACCAGCAAGGGATGTCTCTTTATATATATGAATGGCTTCCCGAGGATTCGATTCCTTTAAGAGGCGTCATTCAGATTGTTCATGGGATGGCTGAAACTGCAGACCGCTATACGCGGGTAGCTTCAGCTTTGTGTGAATCAGGCTATGTCGTGTATGCCCATGACCAACGAGGACATGGAAAGACAGCCAAGAGCATGAAAGACCTCGGAGACCCTGGCGAAGATGCTTTTAACGGAATGGCAAATGACATCTTAGAACTTCACACCTTACTTAAAGAAAAGTATTCTGAATTAAAGCATTATCTACTCGGCCATAGTATGGGTTCATTCCTCACTCAGCAAATACTAGAGCAACACGGTGATGAGTATTCAGGTTATATTTTATCTGGCACAAATGGCTTCCGTTCGAACCTTCGAATAGCCAAGACCATAGCTCAAATTCAATTAAGCCTCCAAGGAGCACCTCATCATAGTCTGATGTTGAATGCACTGATATTTGGTAGATATAATCATGGTATATCACCTGTAAATACTCCATTTGACTGGTTATCTAGAGATGAAGATGAAGTGAAGCGATATGTCGAGGACCCGTATTGTGGTGAGATCTGCACAGCTGGATTCTTTCGTGATTTCTTCGCATTGTTACATGACATCCAGAAACCAAGTAATTATCATAAAATTCCGAAGGATAAACCTATCTATTTATTCTCAGGATCTCAGGACCCTGTTGGTTCTTATGGAAAAGGCGTCACGCGTCTATATCAAAAGTACCTCGATTTGGGGATATCCGACGTAGAGTGTCAACTGTATTCTGGTGGAAGACATGAAATGTTGAATGAAATTAACCGTGATGAAGTTACAGCTGATCTGCTGAATTGGTTGGAGCGACACACATAAATGACAACATGCAACAAGGCTACCTAGTCCATCGTGGACTAGGTAGCCTTGTTCGTTATCCATTGTTATTTCAGTTGTGCGTACCTAAACTGATGTTGATGGTTCTAACTTTAACGTATACCAATAAGGACGCTGACTCTCATCTTGTTGATACAGAACAATCAATAGCGTCTGTTGATCGCTTTGATCTGATACCGTACCTTCTTCATTCGAATCCAATAACTGATCCAGATCGAATGGGAGCACATCCATTACAGCATGTTTCTGCAATGCGCGTTCGTCTAACTGAAGTGCTTCAAACTCAGGAGATACAAGCTCTGGGTGCTCTACGAGCGATTTCAAATATATCGACCACTTATCTTTCGTTAATCGTTCATCCCACCAGATGGTGCGTGGTTTATATTTATGATTCAAGAAATAATCAAGTTTCATCAAACCTAATATAACGTCCATCCGTCGTACACCTCGGAACTCAAGGAACTTATGAAGACGTAGGAACAGATCCTCTAGTTGATGACCTATCTTCTGCCAGCCTTGTCCTTCCCAATAATCGCCGAAGTCTTGGAAGAAATCAAATGGAGAGTCAAATTCATTTTTCATAAGATACTTCAAAGTATGATCCATACGATGAGAATTCCAGAACTTCTCAAGTACATCCTCAAGTCGCTTCAAATGAATAATGTCAGCAAATGAGAGTTTATTACTGCTTAATATTTCATAAGGTGCGTATTCCATATACTTATACTCATATTTGTCAGCGTCATTGCGTAGTCCAGTTCCTCGCAACATTTTGAGAAATCCAAGTTGCAGTTCTTCGGGTTCCATCGCGAATACATCATTAAACGTCGTACGGAATGTATCATAATCCTCATCAGGCAATCCAGCAATAAGGTCAAGATGCTGATCAATGTTACCGCTGGCTTTGATTGTATTAACGGTACGAGATAGCTTCGTGAAATTCTGACGACGCTTAACAAGTTCATTCGTAATATCATTCGTAGATTGTACGCCAATCTCGAAACGGAATATACCTGGAGGTGCATTCTCAGCTAAATACGCTAATACCTCAGGTCGCATAATATCAGCGGTAATCTCGAATTGAAACACGCAACCACGATGATTCTCAATAATAAATTCAAACATTTCCATTGCATAGTTACGATTAATATTAAATGTTCGATCTAAGAATTTGATAATCTTCGCACCATGCTCGATTAAGTAAAGAATATCTGACTTCACCCGTTCAATATCGAAATAACGTACACCTACTTCAATACTGGATAGACAAAATTGACAGTTAAATGGACAACCTCTACTTGTCTCAAAATATACGATACGTTTGCTCAAATCTGGAATATCCTCGGCAAATCGATACGGTGTTGGTAGCGTATCTAGATCTGTCTTCGGACGTCCGGGATTGATAATAATCTCGTCGCCTTTGCGATAAGTTGCGCCATACACGAAATGGAACTTTCGATCCCCCTCGATGGTTTGCAAGAGGTGATGAAATGTCTCTTCTCCGTCACCCATGACGATATGATCCACATTCTGAATGCGCTCCATCCAATGCTGTACATCATAGGACACTTCAGGTCCGCCCATCACAATCGTTACCTCTGGCATAACTTGTTTAACAATATCGATGACTTTAATCGTCTCTTCAATATTCCAAATGTAACAGGAGAATCCAATGACATCAGGTTTCTTCTGAAATAGATCCGATACGATATTCATCACAGGGTCTTTGATGGTATATTCAGCAAGTTCAATATCGAATTCCTTCTCGCTATATGCCTTTAATAACCGAATCGCAAGCGACGTATGAATATATTTAGCATTTAAGGTAGACAGTACAACTTTCATCATTCACACAACTTTCTTCTATTCATAATCATCTATAATTCCATCTTGAGTCTGGTTCTGAAAGAAATCCAGGAATGGCTTACCATATTTACGGAATTTCACTTCCCCGACACCTTTAATCTTCAGTATTTCTGCTTCTGTTTGTGGGCATACCACGCTCATCTCACGCAATGTTGCATCATTGAAAATAATGTAAGACGGCACACGTTCCTTACCTGCAAGCTCGCGCCGAACAAGCCGCAATTGTTCAAATACCGTCTCGTTAACTGCAGAGGGAGAATGATCCCGATCCCTTGTTCTGCTATAGCCACCTGTGCCTGTCCCGCTAGTTCGAGTTGGACGCGCGACACGTTGCATCACCTGTCGTTGTCCTTTTAGAACATCTGCAGCCAAAGGTTGAAGTTTCAATACGGGATATTGCCCTTCAGAAAGCGCCAAATACCCATCTGAAGCCATCACATTGATCACTTCTGAGATTTCCTTTTCTGTCCGATTCGACATAGCTCCATACGTGGACAGACTTTCAAACCCATACTGTAATACTTTTTTGTTACGAGATCCTTTGAGCACGGACGCCACCATCGACACACCGAACCTCTCACGCATCCGATGAATGCAAGAAAATATTTTTTGGGCATCAATGGTCATATCCACAAGTTCCCTCTCATCCGTACAGGAACTACAAGTACCACATGGATGACCTTCATGAGCCTCCCCAAAATAATCTAACATCGCATTCCGCAAGCAACGATTCGTATAACAGTAATCCAACATCTGTTGTAACTTTCGGTAATCATTATGTTTCCGTTCATCATCTTGCTGGTTCTGCTCAATTAGGAACTTCTGAGTCATGATATCCTGCCCACTAAACAGTAGGATACATTGACTTGGTTCACCATCTCGCCCTGCACGACCGGCTTCCTGTACGTATGCCTCCATATTCTTCGGCATACTGTAGTGGATGACATAACGGACATTCGATTTATCGATTCCCATCCCGAATGCATTGGTCGCTACGATCACGTGGATATCATCATACAGAAACCCTTCTTGGCTTGTTGCTCGTTCTGCATCACTCATCCCTGCGTGATAACGCCCCGCAGCAATACCCGAACTTTGGAGTCTCTCGTATAGTTGATCTACGTCTTTCCTTGTCGCGCAATAGATAATACCTGTCTCATGAGCATGTTCTCTTGTATACGTCATAACGAACTCTCGCTTGTTCTCACCACGTAGCACGGACATAGCTAGATTATCTCGACCTAATCCTGTAACAAACACCTGTGGATCTTCAAGACGTAATAACTTCACAATATCGTCCATCACTTCTGGTGTAGCCGTTGCAGTGAATGCCGCTATAATAGGACGTTCTGAGAGAGTTTTAACGAATGGAGCCACTGAAAGATAACTTGTCCGAAAATCATGCCCCCATTGCGAGACACAGTGCGCTTCATCTACAGCAACACAGGAAATGGGGAGTTGAGCCATTTGTTCACGGAACCAATCCAACTCTAAGCGTTCGGGAGCTACATAGAGTAACTTTAGATCACCCTGTGCAGCAGCTCGTATTCGTTCATTCACTTCTTTTCCACTAAGTGTACTATTAATGAAAGCGGCAGCGATTCCCGCTGTCGTAAGCGCATCTACCTGATCCTTCATTAAAGAGATCAATGGTGAAACAACAAGTGTAAGTCCTGGAAGCATCAACGCCGGTATCTGATAACAGATGGACTTACCTCCACCTGTCGGCATGATTCCAAGTGTATCTCTACTATTCAGCACACTAGATACAATATTTTTTTGACCTTCCCGGAAATCGGAATAACCATAATATTTCTGCAGATAACTCTGCGCTCGATCCAATGTCATAGGTTCCATTATCATCATTAATAACTCCTTACTAACTACTTCGTCCTTCGAGACTGTTAAATAACAAATCTTCTATTATATAAGTTTACTGGGCTTTGGTTGATTCAGCAACCCAAGTTGAATGCTGGGCTTTCACTTTCATAGCATTGCACCATGACTCATGGTATTATTGGACAGTAAATCACATGAGGATGGAGAATTCATGAAATGAAGAATAAACAACGTTCAGGGCAAGGTAAGCATCAATCTTATAATAAAAACAAAACTAAATCGAACTTAACACATCGTGATAATGCTTCTAATAGTAAACAATATACAGTTAAAGAGAACTCAGAGCTGCTGGTATTTTTATTAAGCACATTAGGCAATGTTGGGCGGAACTCTGTGAAATCCATGCTAGCGCGCGGACAAATATCGGTCAATGGCCAAGCGGTAACTGCATATAATTTTCCACTTCAAGTAGGGAACACGGTAACTGTCTCTAAAGATAAAATCGTAGAAGAAGTTCCCCTTATTGGGCTTCGTATCATGCACGAAGATGACGATATTATTGTGGTATATAAGGAAGCTGGGCTATTATCCGTCGCTGCTGCCCAAGAAGATGAGCTAACCGCTTATCGTCAGTTAACAGCACATGTGAGAGAAAAGAACCCACAAAACCGCATATTTGTCGTGCATCGTCTTGATCGTGATACATCGGGAGTTATGATGTTCGCAAAGAATGAGGAAGTGAAAAAGACACTCCAGAACTCATGGCAGGATATGGTCAAGGAGCGCACCTATATCGCATTGGTTGAAGGGAAAATAAAGAAAACCGAAGGAACAATTAAATCGTGGCTTAAGGAAAGTAGCACATTAAAGATGTATTCCAGTTCCCACGTCAATGACGGTCAACTCGCGATTACACACTATAAAACAGTACAAACTAGTAGCTACTTCTCGCTGCTTGAAGTTAATCTTGAAACCGGACGGAAGAATCAGATTCGGGTTCATATGGAGGATATTGGTCACCCGATCGCGGGTGACAAGAAATATGGAGCGAAAACAAGAAACCTTGGGCGACTTGGTCTTCACGCACAAATTCTAGCTTTTGAACACCCCACTACAGGGGAGATCATGACCTTTAAAACAGACATTCCAAAGACATTCCTTCATCCTTTCAAAGAGGTTCCCACTCAATAAAGGATAGCTAATACATTCAATATCAGTAAACAAGTACCCAATCTATCCTTATCCTGTTGGATAGGGTTAGATTGGGTACTTTAACATTGAATGAATCAAAAAAATGACATGTCACTTGATTTACTGATTAAACCTAGTATAATACTTGGTATAACTTACATAAAGGAGATTAGTAATCATGAAAATAACTCCAAACATACATACTTCGTCGCAGACAGATGATTATCTGGATCTTCTGAATTACGCTAAGCAAATCGGAGATCTATCCTGGCAGGAAGAGATTATCGCAGAACTCACATGTAATAAGAAGGACACTATCCAATCTTTTATTCTACATGACGAAGAAAACGAATTACGAGAAAAATTCAATGCCATCAATGCTGAACTTCTTGAACTGTTCGAAAGAATTGAACTATCTAAGGATAACAAGGAACAATTACGTTTAACCGAGAAAGTATGGGATCTACAACTTCAAAGAGTTAATATTCATCACAAAATCCGTGCATTAGATACTTTAAAATAAATGCTAATTACATTTTATTTGAGAAACGTTATCAATTAGAATAAAAATATGATACAATAATGTTCGAATCCACTTGGACAAAAGGAGTCGAACATATGAACACTGTAACGGCACATCATGCCTCTTTGCAAATTGATGACTATTTGGACCTGTTAAACTTTGCAATCAAAGTAAAAGATCACAAATGGCAAAAAGAAATTATACGTAAACTTGAAAGAATGAACGCATCAACTACATCCTTCACTTTACCTTTATCCATCTAATCATACTAACCACTGTAAGCACCCAACTAAGCTATAGTTATGTGCACCAGAATATAAAGAAGGGGCTACCCAATGAGGGTAGTCCCTTTTGATGTCTCTTCTGGCTTATGAGACACGCTATTTCTTATCATTCATCATCATTACTTACCTTCAGATACTGGACCTTCCCAATCAAGCATACCGCCTGCCATATTTACCACTTCATAACCCAGTCCAGTGAGGAATTGACAAGCTCTAGCACTGCGAGCACCACTCCGGCATACCATAACGGTTACTTGGTTGGGATCAAGTTCTTGATAACGTTCAGATAACGTTCCGAGAGGAATATGTCTTGCTTCTGCGATATGTCCTGACTCCCACTCATCATCTTCACGAACATCAATAATCTCAATTTTTTCACCATTAGCTATCTTCTCTTGAACTTCTTCAACGTCCCATTCTTTAACAGTTGTATCCATATATGACACTCCTTATAGTCCAATATTAACACTTCATGGTTTCTCTACTCATCGTAACACAAGTAGTTCACATTATAAAACAAGCAGACCAAGGATGGCCTGCTTGTAATGTGCCCTTGAAATAAATTACCCTTCAAGTAATAACTTTTCTGGATCTTCTAGCATTTCTTTTACAGCGACTAAGAAACGAACAGCTTCACTACCATCAACGATACGATGATCATAAGAGAGTGCGATATACATCATCGGACGATTCTCCATTCTCTCCTGATCAATGGCGATTGGACGCAGCTGAATTTTGTGCATACCTAGAATACCTACCTGAGGGGTGTTAAGAATCGGTGTAGACAATAAAGATCCAAATACTCCCCCATTAGTTATGGTAAAAGTACCCCCTTGTAGTTCCGAGATAGTCAATGAATTATTCCGTGCTTTTCCTGCTAAATCACCGATTTGTCTTTCAATCTCTGCAAACCCTAACCGATCAGCATCACGGACAACCGGAACAACCAATCCTTCTTTCGCTGACACGGCTATTCCAATGTCATAGTACTTCTTAACAAGAATATCTTCTCCATCAATCTCAGCATTAAGTAGAGGATATTCCTTCAATGCACCTACAACTGCCTTTGTAAAGAATGACATGAACCCTAGACCCACATCATGTTTCTCTTGAAAAGCTTGCTTACGTCTCTTCCGAATATCAAGAATCGCTGTCATATCTACTTCATTAAATGTTGTTAACATCGCAGCCGTTCTTTGAGCTTCAACTAGACGTTTCGCAATGGTTGCACGACGTCGTGACATTCGTTCGCGTACTGTCGGCTTAGCGGGATTATCAACCACATTCTGTTTGATGGTCGCCGCTGGAGCAGACTGTGCAGGAGCACTTACCTTACTAGCTATATCTTGTCTATCAGAGGAAGACTTCGCTTGTTCTTGGGGTGCATCTGAATGATTACGTACATTTTCTTGATAAATCCGACCCTTCGTGTCTCGATCTTGTACTTGTTCTAGATCAATTCCACGTTCACGAGCTAATTTACGTGCTGAAGGTGAAGCGGCTAGGAAGGATGCACTTTCAGATGCTGAAGGTTGCTCATCTCGTGTAGCCGTTGCCACTGCAGCAGACTTCTGTTGAGCAGCTGGCTGCTTATGATCGTCCATGTTCGCCTCCTTAGCAGGATTACCTCCAACATTCACAGCTTTTCCACCGGATTGAATTACACCGATAACCTCACCAATCTGAACTGTATCGCCTTCTTGCCTGAGCACTTTATCTAACATCCCGTCCAGTTCGGCACTAATCTCTAGGTTCACTTTATCCGTCTCCAGTTCAAGAAGAACATCCCCGAGGTTAACGGAGTCCCCTTCCTTCACATGCCATTTATAAATCGTTCCTTCGGTAATGGATTCTCCCATTGCGGGTACTGTAATATTATTCAAGTCTCCTACCTCCTCATGGAAATACTAAATTAGTTAACCTATTTATTTGAATCTTCTAAACGAAGTGCCACTGAAATAATCTGTTGTTGTTCAAAAGTATGCACTTTCTGGTAGCCACTAGCCGTACTTGAACGTTCAGGACGACCGTTATACGTTACGGATACGCCAGCCGGTGCAACAGCACGAATATGTGGATCAATATAACGCCATGCTCCCATATTTTTAGGTTCTTCCTGAACCCAGATGATTTCTTTAAGATTCGTTAGTCGACCTAATATCTCCTTTAATTCGCTCTCAGGGAAAGGATACAGCTGTTCTACACGTGCAATGTGCAACCATTCCGGACGCTTATCTTCTTCATTATCTAACGCTTCTTCTAGTTCAACTGCAATTTTCCCAGTACATAATAATAATCGTTCTACTTTGTCAGGATTCTCTCCTAAACCAACCTGTTCCATGATTCGTCTGAATGATCCTTCACTGAATTCAGTTCTAGAAGAAGCGACTCTTGGATTACGTATTAAACTCTTTGGAGACATGATAACGAGTGGTCTCGCTTCTTCTGTCTCTGTCAGAGCAGCCTGACGACGCAACAAGTGGAAATACTGTGATGCACTAGTTAGATTAGCAACCGTCCAGTTGTCATCTCCAGCCAATTGTAGAAAACGTTCTAATCGAGCACTAGAGTGTTCTGGTCCTTGCCCTTCATAGCCATGGGGAAGCAACATAATTAAGCTTGAATTCTGTGTCCATTTAGAACGCCCAGCCGAGATGAACTGATCCATAATCACTTGTGCACAGTTAGAGAAATCACCATATTGTGCTTCCCAGATCACAAGCGTCTCAGGTGAAAATACGTTATATCCATACTCAAATCCTAATACCGAAGCTTCCGACAAGGGACTATTATGAATAGCAAACGATGCCTTCGCTTGCGGTAATTCATGCAATGGACAATACGTAGCACCTGACTCAGAATCATGCAGAACTAGATTGCGATGCGCAAACGTTGCCCGCTCTACGTCCTGCCCACTAATTCGAATCGGTTTACCATCACTTAATATCGTTGCGAAGGCTAACGTCTCTGCAAGTCCCCAATCGACTTTCTCTCCTGCATTTAAGGCACCTTGCCGGCGTTCAAGGATACGCTGTAATTTGGGATACACGTTGAATCCTTTAGGACGTTTCAGAAGATTCACATTAATCTCTTGCAATTTATCTAATGATACTGACGTGGATACTGGTTGTGCCGCTTCAGGGACCATGACAGCAATACTCTGCTGGGCCGCATTCTGTACATCATTTCGTTTCATTAAATCATAAGCATCCTTCAAGCGGTTCATTACACCTTGCTTGAGTTGTTCAGACTGTTGCTCTGTAATCCAACCTTCTTTGGAGAGCTTGGCAGCGTATATATTACTTACACGTGCATGAGCTCTAACTTTCTGATATATCAACGGTTGAGTGGTGTCTGGATCATCCGTTTCATTGTGACCGTATCTGCGATAGCCTACAAGGTCAATGAGGAAGTCTTTCTTGAAGCGATTACGATATTCACTCGCCATACGTATAGCCGCAATACAAGCTTCAGGATCATCTGCATTCACGTGAACAATAGGAATCTCGTACCCTTTTGCTAAATCACTTGCATAATGGGTAGAGCGTGAGTCTTTGCTCTCTGTTGTGAAACCTAGATTGTTATTCACAATGATATGAATGGTTCCACCATTCTGATAACCTGGCAACTTGGTGAAGTTCAACGTTTCTGCAACAATTCCTTCTCCAGGGAACGCAGCATCCCCATGGATGAGGACCGTTGCAGCTTTATTTACATCCTGTAGTGGATACCCGGGTTGTCCCCGATCTTCCTGAGCCGCACGAGCATATCCTTCTACAACTGGATTTACAAATTCTAAATGGCTCGGATTGTTAGCTAATGTAATTCTAGCTTCGAGTTTATTACCTTCTTTTAATAAACGTTTGGCACCTAAGTGGTATTTAACGTCACCCGTCCAACCATAGTTAATGCCAGTCGAACCTTCAGAAGGAATTAGCTTTTTGTTAGGTGAATGATGAAATTCGGAAAAAATATTCTGATATGGCTTACCTAGCACATGCGCTAAGACATTCAATCTTCCTCGATGCGCCATTCCCATCAATATATGTTCCGCACCACTATCCATCATATAGCTCAGCATTTCATCTAGCATCGGAACAAGAACATCATTCCCCTCAATGGAGAAGCGTTTCTGTCCTACAAATGTACGATGAAGAAACTCTTCGAATTGTTCTACTTGATGTAGTCTTTCTAGCAGTGTTGTACGTTCATCTAAGGTTAATCCACTGGATGGAGATTCCGCTTGGCGATTAAGCCAAATCCGTTCTTCCTCTTCATGGACGTGGCTAAATTCATAAGCTATCGTGCCTGTATATAATTCACGTAGTCGTAAAATAGCGTCCCACCCTGTAGAAACATTCTCAGGAGCGCTGTTCCAAATTAAGGAAGATGGAAACGCTTTTAAATCTTCTTTTGTCAAATTGTACCGCTCCGGTTGAAGCAGTGTTGTATCGGAAGCAGGACGTATGCCAAGTGGATCGATATCCGCCTCTAAATGACCATAAGCACGAATATTCCACACAAGTTTCCCGGCATCTACGCCTTTCTTCAAGAGATTTCTATCCCAAGAAATCCGTTCCGTTGGAGCTTTAGGAGTTGTCTCTTCATCCGCTTCCATAGGTGGTGCTCCCCATAAGCTAAATAAATGTTGGAAAGTCTGATCTACCGATGTAGGATTGCTTAGATACCGTTCATATTGTTCCTGCACATAACCAAGATTGGGACCATAGTAAGTTTGCCACGGATCGCTAGTGTGTTGCTTATTGGTTATCATTGTCGGATATACCTCCGTCTTGATTTATAATAATTGCTCTTAGCCGAAATTGTTAAATATTATCTCTGATCTCCTCTATTATAATCCTTTACATACAATAGCTGAAATAACCATTTCATATAATTATGATCTAATAAACAGATCAATCACAACATTATCCATTCATACCCTAAATAGGGCCACTCGATTCCTATTCGAGTGACCCTAGGAGCGGTAATGAGGATATTTTCTCCGGTGAGAAGATCACATCCATCGCCTATATCCCCCTCATCTATTCAAAATAGTGGTAATATATTAATAAAAGTCTATTCATCTTATTTCCGATTTTCAGGAAGGAGCAATCCATGTTATCTTCTTTTTTCGACTCAAATAGCACAGAATCATTTCATGCCTACTCCATAGCTCATTTCGTACAAATAGGCATCTTATTGGTCTTAGCCCTACTGATGTTCTTGTTTAGATTCTCTATCAGAAGAACCACTTCAGCTAAAAAGGTGATTCGTTACTTACTAATTTCGATCTTGATTGTGTCAGAGCTTACTCTACATATCTGGTATATCTCTCAAGGAAAGTGGAGCATTCGAACCTCATTGCCGTTGGAATTATGTAGTGTTACTTTATTACTAGCAATTGTAATGCTGTTTACCAAAAGCCGTTTATTATATTCAATCGTTTTTTTTGCTGGATTTACAGGAGCCCTTCAAGCTGTACTCACCCCAAGCTTAGACTATACATATCCACATTTTCGCTTTCTACAGTTTTTCATTGCACATATCGCCATTATTCTCTCAGCGTTATATATGACATGGATTGAAAATTATAAACCAACCTGGAAATCAATCGGAGTTGCATTACTTTTCTTAAACGTCCTTGCCATCGTGGTAGGAATCATCAATTATACAATTGGGTCAAATTATATGTTTCTCATGCGTAAACCACTCACCCCATCCATTCTTGATGTATTGGGTCCACATCCCTATTATTTATTATCTGAACAAGGCATTGCTCTACTATTCTTCACTTTGCTACATCTGATATTCTTTGTCATACCTGATAGATGGAAGCGACGTTCACATCAAGAAATCTCGAAGTCCAAATCCTATCTTGAACGGTGATAATTATACGTATATCTAAATCGTTTAAGAATATACTTAAATTATACAAGCGGTCTCAATCCAAATTTTCATGTGTATCGTCCAACTTAAGCACAGGAAAGGATACAGATAAATGATTTATATTAAAAATCTAATGTCTGGAATTAATATTTTTAAAGCGTTAAGTTCAGAAATTCGTATACAAATACTAGAATTGTTAGCTAACAACCCAAGCCTGAACCTTAACGAAATCGCTAGTAAACTCAATCTAAGCAATGGTGCCATCACTATGCATATTAAGAAGCTTGAAGATAGTGGACTTATCGAAATTAATACAGCGGTCGGCAAACATGGACTCCAGAAAATTTGCTATCTGAACAAAGATAAACTGATGGTAGATTTAAAGAGTAAAGAAGTGGCTAATCTATATGAAGTAGAGATCAAGATCGGACACTATAGTAATTATCATGCCGTTCCAACCTGTGGTCTTGCTACAAAAGATAGTATCATTGGAGACTTTGATGAACCTAGATATTTCGCTGATCCCAAGCGTGTCGATTCAGAAATCATATGGTTATCTGAAGGTTTTTTAGAATATCGCATTCCTAACTATCTGAAACCGAATCAATCATTCAGTGAAATTCAGTTCTCCATGGAACTAAGTTCAGAGGCTCCAGGGTATTGCAACAATTATCCTTCTGATATTCACTTTTATGTGAATGATATTGAAATTGGGTATTGGACCAGCCCCGGTGACTTTGGCGATATTCGCGGAACATTTAATCCGGATTGGTGGCCCCCTCACCTCAATCAATATGGTCTGCTTAAATTGATACGGATCAATAATGATGGTAGCTATATTGATGGATGCCGAATCTCCAATATAACGCTCAGAGACATTGGACTAGACTATAAAAGTAATATTCATTTACGTATTTCCGTTACGGACAATCCTTCGAACAAACGAGGACTAACCATCTACGGTAAGTCTTTTGGAAATTATGGTCAAGACCTTCTTTCACGGGTACTTTATACCGTTCATGAGGATGATAACACCATTACGAACTAGTCATTACCGTAATAAATCAAAAATGGTTGAGCAGGATGTACCCTGCTCAACCATTTTGTGTTCAACTATTTTTGATATTTACTATTGACGTTCAATCAAGATAGCTTTACTTTCACCATCCCATTGTACTGTAGATCCTAATGCACTAGCTATGAAACGTAGTGGTACATAATAAGTTCCTTCAATATTCATTACAGGCTCAGCAAGCTTCACCTTTACTCCATCAACTAAAGCCTGATTGGAACCATTCTTTAGTACAATTGTAGAACCTGTTATATCATCAATAACGGTAATTTGTTTCAATACACCGTCCCACTTCAATTGAGCATCAAGCTCTTCAGCAACATAACGAAGGGGTACCATTTTTGTTTTGTTTACATCAATTGGAAGATCATAATCATAGTACCACTCGTATTCTTCATCCATGATCGTGCTCATGTAAATATACTTCTGACTAATTTCCATGTCTTCTTTCATGAAGCGATATACATCGGATTGATGATCAAAATTACGCAATACTGCTCCTGGTGTAACTTCATCTGCATTGATCAAATCGATTAGAAAAGATCCTTTAGAAGTATCCACTTTATTTGCAGTAACTGCCTTGTTAACATTCCATACTTCACTTGTAGAATGTACTTTAACTTGCTTAACCGGAACTTCTAAAGATGCAGGAATCTGAACCGTAAGTTCTATGTTTTGTTTACGGACCTTTAATTGATTGTCTAACAAGAAGTCCATAGCCAACACTGTATCTTTACCCAACAATTCATTCATTTCAGGTGAATCAGTAAACATTGCATCTACGTTCTTATCATAATCTACGAGCAATTTATTCAATTCTTTTTGCAGTTGATTCGTTACGTAAATGACCGTTGCCTCTTTATCCTCAATAATGCTGGATAATGAACCGAAACCGATTGACTCAAATTCATCATATTCATCGCTATACGTATCTATTTCGGATTTGAACATAGGATAGTATACATCATATATTGTACTGATTAATTCTTTGACTCCTTCTTTATCCTTAGAAACACTAGTCAAGAAGGATTTAACAAGCCCTCTCAATTCGTCTCCACGAATCTCTAAATGAAGCTTCTGTAAATTCAACGTTTCACCGTACACCGTGTCTGTCACTGAAGTGACGGATATAGCAGCAGGGTTAGATGCATTTTTAAATAAGAATGTTCCTACATCCTTAACTAATTTAAGAGATTGATCTGTTTGTGATTGTAGATCAGCCATATCTAAACCTGATTCGGAATATAGTGTATCGAGAGATACTGAGATTGGTAGTTTAGCACCTTGTACCCAAAAAATAAGATTGCTCTTATCTATGGATAGATGGAACGGAATGCTTTTACCATCAAATTTTAAAGATCCTTCCATTGAAGCTGTTGACGCATCTTGTACCTTGGCATGGTCAATTGAAAATGAGAATGAGTTAATAAGATCAATCATTTCCTTGTCTTCATCCGTTAGCTGTGCATCAGAAGGAACCAATTCAATAGATAGCGCTTGTTTCGATTCTGAAGATGTAGCCGTTTGATGATCTATTAAAGCCTTACTAATATCCAATCCTCCGACAGATTGGCATCCTGCTAATATCATGAGCATAGATACTAATACAGCTGCCAACAATACTTTCATTCTTTTCATTACATACTCCCCTTTAAAAAATATTGGAACTTATTCCCTAAGTATGCCAGTGAGGCTTACATCTGTAAAGCTAAATATTGTAATTTCTATACCTTTAGACCAACAATAACTAAGTCACGTTCTACACCATCTAATACAGCAACACCTGGTAGGAAGCCCCATTGTTTAAACCCGTATTTAGATAGTAAACTCAGGCTCCCAACATTATGACCGAATACAAATCCTACCAAGCTAGTTACTCCAAGTCGTGGACATTCAGCTACAGCCTTCTCTATGAGGATGCTACCAACTCCAACTCCACGATATTCCTCAGAAACATAAATACTGATCTCTGCGGTTCCGTTGTAAGCTGCTCTTCCATAAAAGGACTGAAAGCTCATCCAAGCTACAACTTCACCTCCAGCTCTCATAACCCATAAAGGGCGTTGTTCGTCATTATGTTCCTGAAACCATGGTATTCGACTCTCTACGCTTATAGGCTCTAAATCTGCTGTAACCTCTCTTCCCGCCACTGTCGAGTTATAGATAGCTACAATCCTCTCTAAATCACTAGCTTGGGCACTTTCAATACAATATTCTTCTAATCTCATTTCTATTCCCCCACCTTGTCATTGTAATTTAAAGTTCAACTTGCTCTTCACTCCAACGCCACAGCCATTCCGCATCCTGAATATGGTTTGCTCGAGGTGAGAGAGTCTGAACTTTTTGACGGTAAAAGTATTCACCGCTCACACTAGAAAGTTCACGCGCAGTAGCCAGATAAATAGCCGATTGTGAACCTTGATCCGGTGACAAAAAGAAGGGTCTCAACAGCGAATACACCCTTTTACCGAATCCCGTCTGACGATCGACCCCTAAGTTCGTTACGACAGCTCCAGGATGTAGACAATTGGATGTCACACGGGTTCCCTTCAACTTAACTGCCAGCTGTTTGGTGAACAGAATATTTGCAAGTTTCGATTGGGCATAACCCTTAGCCACATTATAGTTCTTCTTAAGTGTTGGATCAGCCACATGTATTTTTCCAACCTTATATGCACCGGATGATACAGTCACTATTCTTCCTTGTTCCGCTAGCATAAGTTGATCTAACAAGAGATTCGTAAGTAGAAAATGCCCCAAATGATTAATTCCTAGATGCATTTCAAACCCATGTTGGGTTAATTGACGCTTTAAGGAGACTACTCCTGCATTGTTAACGAGTACATCTAACACCTTGAATCTCGCCTTATATTCATCGGTAAATCGTCGAATACTATTTAGGTCTCCTAAGTCACAGATCATAAGTTCAATCTTGTGTGAACCACTCTCTTTTATCGCTTCTTCAAGAGCAATTTCACCACGTTTCTCACTTCGACAGACCATGATCACATGAGCGCCTCTTCGTGCTAACTCTTTCGTTGTGGCAAGTCCCATTCCTGAATTTGCACCCGTTACCACCACTATTTTTTCAAGCATAATATTCATCTCCTCGAATTATAATTAACATATAAATCCATATGTAGATGGTAAGCCATTTAGCTTCCCTTTCTCATTTGCTAATAGAAGTTTATAATATAGGTTAGTTCAGATCTACACTATAACCATCATTGCAAATTGGAAAGGATTGAACTTGAACATGAATGAAAGAATAAAAAAATTAGACCAATTTATACAACCTATGGGTCTTGATGCCCTTATTATTACAGACCCTAAACACGTATATTATTTGACTGGTTTTGCAAGCAACCCTCACGAACGTTTCTTAGGTTTGGTCCTAATTACAGGTGAGGAACCTCTACTCATTGTACCTGCTCTTGACGCTGAAGCTGCCCATGCAGCATCCTCTGTTCAGAACATCGTAACGCACTCGGATACGGATAACCCATACGTTCTATTAAAAGATCACATCAAGGGAAGCATTGGTGCCCTGGGAGTTGAAAAAGATCAACTTACAGTCTCTCGGTTTGAGTTATTAAAAGAGTCATTACATGCTCAGTCATACCATGATATTGGCCCTGCTCTTCAAAGTTTGAGAGTACAGAAGACTCCCGAAGAGATTGTTCGAATGAAGCATGCTATTACGCTAATTGAAGAAGTACTTAGACAAGGTCTATCCCGAGTTCAAGTAGGTGTTACCGAAATCGAGTTAGTCGCTGAGTTAGAATATCTTATGAAGAAACTTGGTGCAGACGGTCCTTCTTTTGACACCATGGTCCTCTCGGGATCCAACACAGCACTCCCTCATGGTTGTCCAGGACAGCGAAAGATTCAGAATGGTGATTTGCTGATGTTCGATATGGGTGTCTTCGCAAATGGTTATGCTTCTGACATTACACGTACCTTTGCGGTTGGAGAACTCAACAGCGAACTCACTACCATCTACAATACGGTGCTCGAAGCTAATCTACAAGGTATTCAATCCATTCGACCTGGTGTGACGTTGGCATCGGTTGACCAAGCTGCTCGTAACGTTATTGATCTAGCAGGTTATGGTCCATATTTCGTACATCGTCTTGGACACGGGTTGGGCATGGATGTCCATGAATATCCGTCAATCCATGGTAACAACTCGGATCTTGTTCAAGCCGGTATGGTATTTACAGTAGAACCAGGAATCTACGTTCCTGGATTGGGTGGAGTACGTATAGAGGATGATATTGTCGTAACCGAAGATGGGGTTGAAGTGCTAACCACCTTCCCTAAAGAACTAACTTTCTTAGGTTAAAAATACCACTTAGGACGATACTATATCGCTAATTCACACAAGCATAAACGGCTTCGCCGTCCTTTAGCGGCGATGAAACGTTTAGCGTTGAAATATAATCCTATGTATAAGCAGAAATACTTATACATTCTTATATTTTAATAAAAAGGTTATCCTATGCCCAATTATTGGCATTAAGGATAACCTTTTTTTTTCAATGTATATGGTACGTTCACTTACTCGTCATCGGTAAATTTAAAAGTTCGCGCCTTATATAGAAATGGTGTTCCAACAGCTGTTAATACGAACTTAATAATATAAGTAGTTAATAATATCTCCACCCAGACACCCCAACCGTAACTTGGTATCGAAAAGGCTATTAAACAAAAGATTAATGTATCCACGAAAGAACTGATCATCGTACTTCCATTATTACGAATCCAGAAATGCTCGGGCTTCGGATAGAACTTTCGAATCCAGCTGTACAACTTCACATCGAGAAACTGACTTACGAAGTATGCGCTTAGACTACCTACAGCTAGTCTTGGCATAAGTCCAAATACCTTCTTCAACGAATCTTGAGCAAAGTCTCCTTCTGCTGGCGTAAACAAAAGTGCCATCTGCATAATGACTGTTGTCATCAATAAGGTAAAGAACCCGAACCATACCGCTTTGCGAGCTTCTTCCTGCCCATACTTCTCATTTAGCAGATCGCTAGTCATATACAGACTCACGTACATGGTATTTCCTAAAGTCATAACAATACCAAACATATCGATCGTTTTGGTAACCTGAATATTAGCAATGACCGTAGCAACTCCAATCCATGCATAGAGCCCCTTCTTACCGAATAGGCGGTAACACAACAGAAAAAGCGAAAAGTTTACGAGCACATATACAATGCCCCACCCTAAATTAAACATGATTAATCCTCCTAGTTTTGATACGCGGGATGGTTACGAACCGCGGTCTTAAACGTCTACAACGTTCAAAACATGATCTACTTTAACATAAAGGACAGCTACTGACTAGCCTTATTTTAGAATCCTCCTTTTATTTATCCATAAGAGAGAACTCACTATATTTCTTTGGAAAAGTGACCAAAGACCTAGTATAATTAAGTATATGGAAATAATTTCATCACATGTTGTATTTTCTGAAATATTTCAGTTGAGCTATGAAAAAACACTATTCAATTATCTATTATTTTTGTAAAATAGTAACTACGTCATTGAATAGTTTCATTTATATTCTTTATTTGGTTGTTATTTCCGAAAGTTATGGACTAAGGTCCCCCCTTTTATCCTAATAAGCCAGAAACTATCATCCAACAAAAGACCACCTTTCTATACTGTGCTAGAAGCTGAGAATCGCAATATCACGATAGCATCCAGGGAACCGAATCAGAATTGCAGAATCTTAAGCCGAATAAGGAGATGAACCATATGTTTAAAATTAGAGATTCTATTGGACGTAAATTCATGTTTGTTGTTTCTATTGTGTTATTAATCGCTGCTTTACTCTTCAGTATAAGCTTCTATAATGTGTCTATGGGAATAATCAAAGACTATGTATTACCCAAGGTTGACAGCAGCCTTCAAACTAACTCCGATGATATTTACAAAAATCTTAACACATCTCAAATATTGCAGACTCAAAAAGGTAATGAAGGTTCTCAAAGCATGATTTCCTCTTACTTCGATCAAAAAATAAAGAAGTTTGAACTACATAACATCTATCTTGCAGACGTTAAGGATAATAAAGTAACCATTCTCGCTTCCAACATGCATTCACCAATGAAGGCGCAGGAGTCTGTTGAATTCCAAGCTGAAATGAATGCTGCCGTCAAGAATAAAATAGCTGTAAGTGATGTATATACAAATAAATTTGGTACGTTTAAAACAGAATTCATCGCAATCCCAGGAAGTACTATGATTCTTGCCATCAGTGTGGATGCGAGCTTTATTCCTGCAGAAACTCAACTCATCTTATGGATTTGTATAGGAATCACAGTACTTGTTATGGCTGTTGGACTTCTCATTGCGTTCTTTAGTAGCCGGGGTATTATCCGTCCCATTGTTAAACTTGTAGCGCACAGTAATCTTCTCGCACAGGGTGACCTACAACAAGAGATAACGGTCAAGGGACATGATGAAATAGCTCAACTTGCAAGTAGCTTCCATCGAATGACTCATAATTTAAAAGATATGATCGAACACGTGCAACAGACTTCCCTTGAAGTATTGAGTGGATCTGATGATTTGATGAAACGTACTGATTCTATGAAGACTATGGTTGAACAATCCAACTCCGTTCTGAGGGAAATTGACAAAGGCAGTGAAAGTATAGCCTCTACTTCAAGAGAAAATGCCATCGCCATGGATGAAATCACTCAAGGTATCAGCCATATTGCTAATTCTTCAGGTGACGTATCTGAACAGGTATCCGAAGCTTCTAATGAAGCAACTAGTGGTAATCTACTTGCACAGCGTGCTATCGATCAGATGCAACAAGTAGAGCAAATTTCCCTTGATTCATTAGAATCCTTCCGTTTAATGAATGAACGTTCGCAAATCGTAGGAGAAGTGGTGACCTTCATTACTGATATTACGAAGCAAATACAAATGCTCTCACTAAACGCCTCTATTGAAGCAGCTCGTGCAGGTGAGCATGGAAAAGGTTTTGCGGTTGTTGCAGGTGAAGTCCGTAAGCTATCCGATCTATCACGTAATGCGACGCAACAAATTGGAGAACATTTGTTATCGATTCAGAGAGATACCGAAGAATCCGTTACGACGATGAGCCGTGTTAATCAAGAAGTTCGCTCAGGTAAAGAGTTAGTACAAGATGCCGGAAAAGCTTTTAACCAACTTAATATGCTCATTCAAAATGTTAATCAGACCATACAAACCGTATCTGCAGCTACACAAGAAGTATCCGCTGGTACGGAAGAGGTAAGTGCCTCAGTCGAAGAGACTGCTCAAATCACCTCGAAATCACGTGACCAGATGCGTGAAATTTCAAATACAAGTGAACAACAGCTCAATGAGATGGAGGCGCATCGTACAACCGTTGCTAGTCTTCACGAATATGCTCTGCAACTGCAAGAATCGATTCAGAAATTCAAGATTTAACATATGTATTAAACTTTAGGGGCTGTCCCAAAAGTCATGAAAATGGCTAGGGGTGCCCCATTGTAATTTTTAGGAGAAAGTTAGGTGTTCCGAGAGAACGCTCCGCGAACGGACCGTTTTCTCCAATCGCTGTGGTCTCCAAATTTCTGGATTGAAACCGCTCAGCGGTTGAAATTCGGAGACCAAGTTTTTCTTGCAACTTTCCAACCGATAACAACACAAAAAAATCGCTCTTTTTGGTAAAATGGAAGTACCAGCAACCATTTCAAAAGGAGCGATTTCTTTGTACATTCAATATAACTTGAACCAGCTTTTCCTACCAATGGATTTGGAAGAAGACATTCCTCAAAATAACCTCGTTCGTCTCGTCAATGTAGCCGTAAATCGACTGGACGATGCGATCTTAGACGCAGCCTATCCCGGTGGTGGACGTGAAAGCTATCATCCTAAAATGCTTACTAAAGTCATCATTTACGCCTACACCCAACGAATCTATTCATCCCGTCAAATTGCAAAATCCGTCCGAATTCAAAAATAACAGGACAGGGATAGCTCCCTGTCCTGTATTTCTAGTCTTCTACTTGACTTAAGCTTGTGTTGAATCTAAATCTATATTCTGATCAAGATAAACCTTGGAATCATTTTCTTTTAGAATTTTGCTAGTAATAAGACCTGAAGTCATGGAATCATTTACATTCAGTGCAGTACGTCCCATATCGATCAGAGGTTCCACAGAGATCAGTAAACCTGCTAATGCAACAGGTAAACCCATCGTAGAAAGTACAATAAGTGATGCGAAGGTAGCACCCCCGCCAACACCTGCAACTCCAAAGGAACTAATAACAACTACTAGAATCAATTTCAGAATAAAACCCCAACTTGTTACATCTATTCCAACTGTTGGAGCAATCATTACTGCAAGCATTGCTGGGTAGATTCCAGCACATCCATTCTGACCAATCGTAGCCCCGAAGGTAGCCGATAGGTTCGCGATCCCTGTAGATACTCCTAGTTTTCTTGTCTGAGTCTCTACATTCAGCGGAATGGTAGCTGCGCTTGAGCGTGAAGTAAATGCGAATGTGAGTGTAGGTAGAACTTTTTTCAGATATACTAACGGGTTAAATCCGAATAACGTGATCAATATTAAATGAATAATAAACATAACAATCAAAGCTACATACGAAGCAATTACGAAGTTAATTAACTTTAAAATTTCATCAATCTGGGTCGTAGCAATAGTCTTAGTAATCAATGCCAAGATACCGTACGGAGTCAGTCTTAACACAAGAGTAACCATCCGCATGACAACAGCATATACCGCATCGATCAAATCACGGAAGACTTGTGCCTGTTTCGGTTTCTTACGATCTATTCCAAGAACAGCTATCCCGATAAAAGCCGAGAAAATAACAACAGCAAGTGTAGAAGAACTGCGGGCTCCGGTCATATCTGCAAAAGGATTTTTCGGAATAAATTCAAGAATTTGCTCCGGAATCGACTGATCTTCCACAACGCCAAGTCTCTCTTCTAACTTCACACCTTGTGCCTGTTCTCTGTCGCCACTCGTAATATCAATAGCCTGTAAATCGAAACTTAGCGTAGTGATAATACTAACTGACGCCGCAATAGCCGTTGTAATAAGAAGAACAGCAATAATAGAAAAACTCATCTTCCCAAGGTTCTTAACACCATTCAAATTCATAATGGCAGAAATGATGGATACCATGATTAACGGAATTACGATCATCTGGAGCAAGCCCACGTAACCATAACCTACTAAGTTGAACCATTCTGTGGACTTACCAATAACATCCGAATCCGGTTTGAAGAAGAATTGCAGAACCACTCCAAATACGATTCCCAGCCCTAATCCTGTAAATACACGCTTAGTGAAGGAGATATGTTTCTTTTGCATCCATACTAGTAATCCAATCAGTACCAGCATAACCGCGATATTGATGATAATCCATAAAGTGTCCATTATATATGCCCCCCAAATAATAAAATATAGCAAATAAATATGATTGCATTGTCGACGATTCATATCATAGCATATACCATAGTATTTGGGTAGGATTAATTTGTTATTAAAAACCAGCTCTTTCTAGAGCATATTAGAACTATATGTCTTTCTTAAAGATTTAAACCCTTTTTTCACATGAATATCACGCGAAAGACATCATTATCTCACATATGATGGTACAACAGCACCAACATAAGTAATGCTACGACTTCAAGTAACTCATTAAGAGCACCATACGTATCCCCTGTTAATCCACCTAATGTGGCGTTTAGTCTCCGTGCCAGCCATGTTCCTGCAACCCACGCTGCCAGAGGAATCGTAATGAATCCAAGGAGTGCAGTCGTCCATGTAACACTGTCCATATATATTAGAGGGACTATCGATGCAACAACACCTGACAACACAATCGCCATAAGCAACGCGGCCATAATCTGCCCTTTATTCAACCCATGAAATTTACCAGCCAATCCATCCTTACCACGAGCCATAGGCCATGAAGACATTGCATGAACCATAAACCAACGGCTCCATATCAAAGGTAACAAGAGAAGTCCTGAGTCAACCCCACCATCTAATAGAAGTGAATAGATTAAAGAGAGCTTCAGCATAAGCAGCAACACACATGCCAAAACACCCATAGCTCCAACACGGCTATCCTTCATAATCTCCAACATTTGTTCACGCGGACGATAACTTAAAATACCATCTGCCGTATCCATCCAACCGTCCAAATGAAGCCCCCCAGTGAGCCCAACCCACAAGATGAGTGTCAACACGGCTGCTGGTAGTGGTGGCAATAAGTAACCAAATCCTGCGGCTCCTGCCCATACGACAAGCCCAATGGCAGCACCTACTAGCGGATAGAACTTCACGCTTTGGCGAAACAATGTGGGTGAATAATCAAGATTAGCCTTCACAGGAAAACGTGATAGAAATTGAAAAGCGGCCGCAGCCGCTTGTCCCCATTTGGTCATAATATATACTCCCTACTCTTCAGTTCAATAGGAATACCCGCTGTCACTAAAAAGACTTCAGGACAACATCTGGATATAGCCTGGTTCATAAACCCTGCTAAATCACGATACAATCTACCTAGGGGATACTCTGGCACAATCCCATTCCCAACTTCATTGGTTACCATAATTAAATGTCCTGGGTACTGCTGTACCTGTTCTACTAGATGTAGGATATCGGCTTTCACTTTCTCTTGCATATCCTGTTGTCCTTCATAAGATAGGAGGATATTAGATAGCCATATCGTGAGACAATCCACTAAAACCGTTGGTGCTTCATTGGCTTCACTCAGGTGATTCTCACGCCAATCACTCAGAAGCTTAGCGAGATGGAACGATTCTTCTACATTTCGCCATGGATAGTTAGCTTCCATACGCTGAAGTTTGTGAAGTGCGATCCGCTCTGTCATCTCATCATCAAAAGCTTGTGCTGTAGCAACATATACAGCTCCCTGTGACTTGGACATACATAACCTCTCAGCAAAGTTACTCTTCCCGCTTCGTGCCCCACCTGTAACAAGTGTGATCATTTCTTCTCTTCCTTAGTTTCACCCGATACGCCTGCACTTTCAAAGGTTGCCATTTCGTTTACTATACGGCAAGCCGCATCTACAAGATGTAGACACAATACACCACCTGTACCTTCACCTATGCGTAGGTCCAATTCCAATACGGGTCGAAGACCCAACTCTTGCAACAACATTCGATGTCCCTGTTCATGGGAAGCATGCGATACAATCATATAGTTAGCAACTTCTGGACAAATCGCCTTGGCAAGCAACGCCGCTGCACTAGAAATGAACCCATCGATAATCACCGGACAACCATGTACAGCTGATCCAAGAATAACACCAACTAAACCACCAATCTCAAGTCCACCAACCTTCGCAAGAACATCTACAGGATCTAGTGGGTTAGGGGCATTCACTTTCAATGCTTGTTCTACAACGCTAATCTTATGTTGTAAACGTGCATCATCAATGCCAGTCCCTCTTCCCACCGCATCACTGACCGAAATATTGGACAGTGCACATATAATTGCTGAACTTGCAGTCGTATTACCAATGCCCATTTCACCCGTTATAAATAGTTGTACCCCACGGTTAACAGCATCTTCAACTATCTTGACGCCCACAAGAATGGACTGTATCGCTTCCTCATATGTCATGGCAGGACCTTGTGCCATATTAGCTGTACCATAGCGGACTTTACGTGAAATGAGTTCAGGGTGGGACAACTCACTATTCACACCGATATCCACGCAGACAACTTCCGCACCTGCTTGTCTAGCAAGTACATTTACCGCTGCACCACCAGCAAGAAAATTATGTATCATTTGAGGTGTCACTTCTTGTGGAAAAGCACTCACACCTTCTTCACATACCCCATGGTCCCCTGCCATAATAATGACTTCTCTACGGTCAAAGGAAGGCTTCACTTCGCCTGTAATCCCAGCAAGTTGGATTGCCATCGCCTCTAATTTACCCAAGCTTCCCGGTGGGACAGTAAGGTTACCTATATGTAATTTTGCTGCCTGAATTGCAGTTTGATCAAGACCTTTGATTTCTCCGATTCGTCCCATGATTTCTTGACTCATTATTCATTTCTCCTTTTAGAGGTTTTATAACGTTCTTAATACATTTTAATGACGAGATAAAAGTACTTGTGGAACCCCACTATTGGGATGTTGAACAACAGCTGGCTCAACAGCATAAACTCGTCGGATATTGTCCTCTGTTAAGATCTCTTCGGGTGTCCCTATTCCAATAACTTCTCCCTCTTGCAGTACTAACAGTTTATCACAGAATTGAGCTGCTAAATTCAAATCGTGGAGTACGGCAATAACCGTAATTCCTGTTTCTTTACGCCAGTTAGCAACCAACTCCATGAATTGCAGCTGATAGTAGATATCTAGATACGTCGTGGGCTCATCCAACAATAGAATTCGGGGTTCTTGGGCCATTACTTTACCTAATGCCACACGTTGCCTTTGTCCACCACTAAGTTCATCTAATGGTCGATCACTTAGCTCCTGTAGCTGTAACATATCCATGACGTCATCAATAATAGTCTCAGCACTCTTTCCCCGATCTCGTCCGAGCCAGTCTTGAAATGGGAATCTACCCATTTCAATAATATCTCTAACGGGATAGTTAATGGCAGGAAGGCCATCCTGCTGAAGGACAGCCAACATCTGAGATAACTCTCGCCGACTATACTCCGAGACATGATGGCCTCGAATCATAAGTTCACCCGTGGATATCTTGTCGACTCCAGAGATTAATTGGAGTAGCGTTGATTTACCACTCCCATTTGGACCAATGATTCCCCACCACTCTCCTTCTTGTATGGAGCAGTTCACATCGATGAGTGCCATAAGCTCTCCGTAACATTTAGATACATTCCGCAACTCAATCATACCTTACCACCATTCCCTTGCTTCTTATTACGATATAACAAATATGCAAAGAAAGGTGCCCCAAGAAATGCCGTGACTACGCCTAGTGGAATCTCTGTTGGTGCAAGAATGGAGCGGGCAGCGGTGTCACACCACATGGTAAAGATCGCACCTCCTATTGCTGATAATGGAACGATGAGTCGATAATCAGGACCGGTAATGAGTCTAATCATATGCGGAATCACAAGACCTACAAATCCAATGACACCCGATACAGATACGGCAGCTGCTGTTAATAATGTCGATACAACTAACGTAATTAGCTTAATTCTCTCCACACGAAGACCCATATGTGCCGCCTGACGTTCTCCCAGTGCTAATAAATTTAAGGATCGTGCACTACTCCAAATGATGAGAAGCCCAATCAAAACGTATGGTAATAGCATTAAGGTATATGACCAGCCTCGGAAGCTGAGTCCTCCCATCGTCCAGAACAAGATTTCATTAATCGTCTCCTTCGACATCGCTGTTAGGAAGGATACTATAGCACCTAGAAAGGATTGCATCACTACGCCAGACAAGATCAGACTGTTAGTAGGAATCTTCCCCCCGTCTCGTGCCAGTGATAACACGCCCCATAGCGTCAATAAGCCCGTAACAAAAGCAACCAATGGCAGTGTCCAAGCACCTACAAGTGAATACTGTATGCCAAAGAATATGAGAACTGCAGCACCGACAGATGCACCTGAAGATACGCCAAGGGTGTAAGGATCAGCTAGTGGATTACGAAGTACACCCTGAAATCCAGAACCAGCAATAGCAAGAGCCGCTCCGACCAACATACCAAGGACAATTCGTGGTAACCGGACTTTGATCAATATTTGTTCAAAGGCAGGGCTCCAATTCGGAGTAATCGCATCACCAATCCATGGTGCCCTGTGCAATAGAATGGTTATAATATCTTTTACTGGGATCTCCACTGCCCCTATGCCAAGACAGAGTAGAAAACTCACGATAAGCAAGACTACCCCGAGTCCGCCATACCAAGCTAACTTTGTTCTCATGGCTTCATAAGTTCAGGATAAATAGCATTGGCAATGATCTTAAGTCCTTGTGTCACACGTGGACCCGTACGACTAATTAGACCATCATCTAATGCATATATATCATCATTCTTAATAGCCGTAATTTGATCCCATCCACTACGAGCTTTAATGACCTGGTCTAAGGTTTCTTTTGTATTCTCATCAATGACATTCTTCGAATATAGAATCACATCAGGATTATCATTAATAATTTTCTCTTCGCTAATTGCATTCCATCCCACTGTATCTGCAGCGACGTTAACACCCCCAGCTAGGGTGATTAACTCATCCAAAAATTCGCCATTTCCTACCGTCCAACCAAGCGAAAACTCCAAATATACTGTCTTTTTCTGTTCAGGTGTAAGTGATTTAACTACTTCCGTCACTTCATCGCGCTCTTGTTTCATTGTATCTACAACACGCTTTGCCTCTGCTTGACGATCGGTAATCTTACCCAATAATTCAATATTGGCAATGACCTCATCCACGGACTTCGCATCTGTCTTAAATGCTGGAATTCCTAAATCACGAAATTTCTCGTTAGCTTCAACATTCAAAGAAGTACCTGTAAGAACAAGATCAGGTTGTACCGCAATAATCGCTTCCTCATTCAGATTATATAAATCACCCATCTTAGGTTTGGATTTCGCAGCTTCTGGATAATCGTCATAATCAGAAACACCGACAATCTGTTCATCTAATCCTAGAGCAAATAATATTTCTGTCTCTGCTGTAGATATCGATATTAATTGATCCGGAGCCTCACTAAATGTAAAACTTTCGCCTGTCACATCTTTTACGGTAAGTGGATAGACCGTTCTCAACTCACTTGCCTGTTCTACAGGTGGAGTACCCTGTTCATTGACTATTGGTGCTGATTCCGTTACTTGCTTCGCTTCATTATTATTTCCACAAGCTGCGAGTGATAACGCTAGAATAATCGCTAGGGCACCCGAACTCCAATTCTTCCAATTCTTCCAATTCTGTTTCATTGTAATCTTTCTCCCCTATCTTCGTATTCCATAATTTACGAGACGCTCTCCATGTGATCTCAATGAATTGTCTTTACGAAGTCTTTGCATTCGCAACAAAAAAAACCTGATTTTCTTGTGTTAAGAAAGCATCAGGGGTTACGTTTATACGGGGTGTATGGTAACAGTCACCATGAGTTCCGCGGGCTATGTACCGAAATGAATCGGTGTACTTCCATAAGCCAAACGTAATCCCTTCCTCGAAGGACCGTCGTAATATACTCATAAGGCAGGTCTCCTGGCTCACAGGTTCGCTAATGTCCTCACCTTCCCATCCTGCTTGTCGCAGAACAGTGGTACATTAAGAACATCCCTGTTTCACAGTGGCGGGACCGCGTCGGAATTTCACCGACTTCCCTTTTAACTAGACGTTGAAGCACGCACGTATGGTGCACTTCTACCCTAGACCTCACAAGTTTATTATATTCATTTAAGGACAAGTCTTGCCTCTCTACTCAAAATTATAGGTTAAATAGAGTCACCTTACAATCTAATGTTAACAATACGCTATGGGATTCATCATAAGTGCCCTACCCATTGCCCCTCATGCAAGATCAATTTTAATGATAATAAGCTTCCCGGGTCAGCAGAGAAATCCCAGAACGTTGAACCTGGAATGGTCATACTTGCGAGTTGTCTGATAACCCCTCCATGCGTAACGATTAATATAGAAGACATACCCTTATCATCATTTTCTTCCTTTATGACACATGCCAGATTGTCCATAAAATCCACAAGGCGCTTCTGAAAGTGCCCCCATGATTCTCCTCCTGGAGGAGTTACGAGTTGTGGATTGTCTAACCATCCTCGATAATTATTCATATCTTTTAACTGATCGTAGGTATGCCCTTCCCACTCCCCAAAATCCATTTCTCGTAACCTTTCATCAAATGCTACGCTATCTATGGAAGTAGGATAGATCCATTGTAACGTTTCCCTACATCGCTTTAGATCACTACAGAATACCCTTTGAAACTTTCTTCCTTTAAGGGCTTCTTTCACTGGCAAAAGCTCTATTAATGACTCTTGGAGAATACCTATATCGGTATGCCCCAAATATCGTCTATCCTGATTCCATTGCGTTCTGCCATGACGGATACATATTAGTTCTAACTCCATAGCGTTCCACCTACACCCCATATCGTAAGTGTGCACAGCATGAGGAATAGTAATGAAGCGAGTATCATTAACCGTACGGTTGACTGAATATCCTCCTTAGCCATTGGACGAGAATACTCACCCATGTATGCACGAAAAGATAATACTCCATGGTACACGTTCTCACCTCCGAGCCGGATTCCTAAAGCTCCAGCTACAGCTGACTCCGGAAACCCACTGTTGGGACTGGGATGGAGCCGGGCATCATGTTTGATGGTACGATAAGATTTTTTGTAATCTAGAGACATCATCCAACTACTAACGACCAATAATACAGCTGTTATTCGAGCTGGGATAAAGTTCGCAATATCATCCAATCGTGCCGAAGCCCAACCTAGGTTGATATATTTCTCATTCTTATATCCAACCATGGAGTCCAAGGTATTGACCGCACGATAAGCCATGGCAAGTGGTGCTCCACCTATCAGGGCATAGAACAACGGTGACACAATAGCATCTACGATATTCTCTGCTACGGTCTCAACCGTTCCACGAACAATCTCAGGCTCTTCTAAATGTGCCGTATCTCTTCCAACAATCATTCCTAATGCTTGTCTTGCGGCAGGTCGATCACCTCGACTAAGATGACCATACACCTCCATACCCGCAGCTTTAAGTCCTTTCGTAGCTATGGTTGTAGCAATCAATATAACTTCTACTCCTGCTGACAACCAAGGATGAATCATATAGAGTCCTCTTAACAATGCCCACGTTATCACAAGAGAACCTCCGACGATAATAACTGGGAGTAGAATTCCTGCCATTTTCAATTGGACCGGTTGAGAGACTTTGCTGCGAATCTTCTTCTCTACACGTTTAATACAATTACCCATACCTATTACAGGGTGCGGTAACCAACGAGGATCTCCGATGACAAGATCTAGGAGGTATGCGCACCATAAAATACCTATTGCCCATGCCATCATGACGGTTTCACTCCTGCAGCCAAAAGGCTCTCTGTTACTGTTCCATAAACCACTCGTCCAATGGCAGCTCCTAGATCCGTTGCTGTTCCGCAGTAACGATGTTCAATCGGATAGGAAGTAGATTGACTTACTCCTAGTACAATAGCATCTGTCGTCGTGCCCGTAGCGATCAACCCATTCTCCGCATCACATATTCCCATATCCGCTAGAGCAGCCGTCTTCGCTTCTACCGCTGTAATGATAGCATTCACCATCGCCGCTTGAGTCAATCTTGCATCTATCATCAGCATGATATTAATCGTTCCAGGTTGATAGATTGGGAACGTAGTTCGTTCAGATCCCGCACGAGCGCCATTGGATATTCCCGCTGTTGTACAGCAGAATAGGGATGCGTCCTTCCCGCTCTCTTCCAGAACTGCTGCATGTCCCAAGCGGACAGCTGTCAATAACCCCGCCGTCGATTCTTGAGTATAATCCCACTCTTCGAACAAGCTTGCCACATCTTTTTCTGGATCATGACATTCATATTGCCAATCCACATAAATATTAGCTACGCGATCAATCTTTCTCATCCCTCCCCCATGTATAGCACTGCTAAGACTATCCATAGGGACAGGGGATTGAAGTAGTAAATGGCGTTCTTGTCGAGTAAGCGTTAGCCCGGGCCACACCATAGATTTATACAGGTTACTATCACCATTCAAAAAAGGTGTTGTCATCATTGATCTCCTATTCTTATACTAAGCTTTCTATCACACTCTGGATCTTTGTAAGAAATAACTGATTTGCATCTGCGCCTTTGACGGCGATTCGAATATGTCCTTCTTCAAGTCCAGGGTACATCGCACAACTTCGAATCAGAATCCCTCGAAGTCCAAGTTCTCGTTGCATATCTAACGCTCTCCATGGATTGGGCAGTCTGACGAGTAAGAAATTCGCTTCCCCTGGGCTGACCTCACATCCTAGCTTTGTAAGGCCTTGGACGAGTACTGCTCTCTCATGAGATATCAGTTCCAACGTATCACGCTCGAAACCTTCACCACTTTGAAGCGCTGCCTCACCTGCCAACAATGCTAGTCCATTCACACTCCACGTCACTTGCTTACCGCTCATCAATCTAATGACATCTGGGTGCGCCAAGGTATACCCTAATCTTAGACCGGGAATGGCATAGAACTTCGTCATAGATCGCACCAACAGGGTATGGGGATAGATCTCAAGCTCGGATAACAAGGAACACTGTTGCTGTACTGGGATGAAGTCAATAAAAGCTTCATCAATAACCAGATATGTATGACATTGTTCAGCCAACTCAGCTAATACATGTAGCTCTTCAAGTGTATACTGTACACCATTCGGGTTATTAGGCTGTCCAATAAATAGTAGATCTACCTGCTGTAGTAATTCTCCTATTGCCTCAACACTTGCTTTCCAATCCTTATCTTGTTCACCCTGTATCGATGTTACTTCTATATTGAATTGCTCGGATAGTTGCCGATATTCAGAGAAACAAGGTTCAATGATCCCTACCTTCTGAGGATGCAGCCCAAGAAGAATAAGAGACATACACTCTGCGGCACCATTACCTACACAAATGCAGTTCTCGTTCACTTTCAATTTTCGTCCAAGAAGTTGCTTAAATTGCCGATGACCTGGGTCTGGATAACGAATGATAGCTGATAGCGCCATCTCTAATTGTTGCAACACGTGTTGAGGTGGACCCAATGGATTAATATTGGCACTGAAATCGAGGAATGCACTCTCTTCTAATCCATAGGCATCCGCAGCACTTTCCAAATCTCCTCCATGTCCGTAACACTCTAACATTCATAATTACCCCTCTGCCTTAAATTTCTCCATAACAGTTCCATTATCGCGTGGGTTCTTCCGATGCGTCAATTCAAAAGTCTTTTTTTGTTTCTAACACCAATTTAGTTTACAATTACGTTTAGATATATGTAACCCTATGAACTATAGTAACGGAGGAATAACCTATGCTATTCATTGATAACCAAGGAATTCACGATCCTGCTATTAACCTCGCGATAGAAGAGTACGCTTTGAAGCACCTTCCTATGGAAGAAAGCTACTTGCTTTTCTATATTAATCAACCCTCGATCATCATTGGTAAGCATCAGAATACCATTGAAGAGATTAATCAAGAATACTGCAAAGAAAACAATGTACAAATCGTACGTCGCTTGTCTGGCGGTGGTGCTGTTTATCATGATCTTGGCAACCTTAATTTCAGCTTTATTACTAAGGACGATGGCCAATCGTTCCACAACTTCTTGAAATTCACTCAACCCGTTATAGATGCTCTACAAAAAATGGGCGTTAATGCTGAACTCAGTGGACGTAATGATCTACAAGTTGGAGAAAAGAAGATTTCTGGTAACGCGCAATTCTCCACTCGTGGTCGGATGTTCAGCCATGGTACATTGATGTTCAACTTGAACTTAGATAATGTCCAAGCTTCTCTTAACGTCAATCCAGAGAAATTCAAATCAAAGAGTACCAAATCTGTACGTAGTCGTGTGGCTAATATAAGTGATCTTATGGAAGACACCATGACCATTGAAGAATTCCGCGCTGAGCTACTCCGTTCAATATTCGGAATGGACGAGCAAGATGTTCCACAGTACCACTTACAGGAATCAGACTGGGAGAAGATTAACCAGATCTCCAAGGAACATTATCAAAATTGGGAATGGAACTATGGGATTTCCCCTGAATCGAATGTTAAACATTCGAAGAAGTTCCCTGTTGGTATTATTGATCTTCGAATGAACATTAACGAAGGCCGAATCCACGACATCAAAATCTACGGTGATTTCTTCGGTGTAGGCGATGTGGCTGATATTGAAAATGCTTTACGTGGCAAACGTTATGAGGATGCCGAGGTTCGTGAAGCCTTATCCAACCTGGATATGAAGCATTACTTCGGTAACCTTGAGTTGGATGAGTTTGTTGGTCTTGTATTTCTAGAAGAATAGGTTATAACAAAAGGGCGCTCCCGACACCATCACGGTTTGGAAGCGCCCTTTCGTTATGCAAATTAATAATTATCGCAACTTCTATTTGAATTTTATTCACAAGGAACTATGCGCTAGGGTATCAATCTCCTGATGACCGCTGTCTGTTGCCAGTGACTGTGCCGAAGCGACGGCTTCCTGTAACTTTTGCGTTAGTTTATTGAAATCCATAGCACTCACACCTTTCTACATCATTTATCTATAAGTACTTCGATTACCCTGCCGTTGTTTTACGTCGTTGTGAACCCCCATTTTGCCGTTTAGGACCCGCATTATAACTTCCGGATTCAGCCAGTTGACGATACAGATTCTTTTCCTTTTCGCTCGTATGCTCGGGAATAACAATCTCGATACCAAACAAGATATCTCCGCTCGTACCATTCTCACGCTTGAGTCCTTTCCCAGGAATTCGCAATGTCTTACCCCTCTGAATACCCGCAGGAATCTTTAATTTCACAGTGTTACCGTCTGGTAATGGTACCCGTGCATCTCCACCTAGTACTGCCTGCCATGGAGCAATTTCTACAATCCCATGTAGATCACCATCTCGCAGTTCATAGATATCATGAGGGAGAATATGCAATACGATTACTATATCACCAGTCTGTGCTGTCCCATTTTGAGCGTTTCCTGGGATTTGAATCATTGTGCCTTCATGCGACCGTGCCGGAATACTCACATCTAGATTTCTACCATCCATCTGTACTTTTAGGCTTCCACCTTTATATGCCTGTTCCAAAGTAATATCCATCTGTGCTTGCACCGTGTTATGAACGTCTCCCCATGGGCTACCTCCTCGACCAGAAGATCCTCTATTTCCGAAAAACATTCCGAACAAATCATCTTCTGGTATACCCGCACGCTGCGAAGAATAACTCCCACTCCATTCCGCTCCAAAGGGAGATCCCCCTGATGAAGATGAGGCTCCTCTAGTTTGAGTAGATCTGCCACCTCCCGAGCCGTAAAGCTGCTCTTCATCGTATATCTTCCGCTTTTCCTCATTACCTAATACTTCATATGCTTCAGCCGCTTGCTTGAATTTTGTCTCCGCTTCAGGCGCTTTGTTAACGTCAGGATGCCACTTCTTGGCCAGTTTCTGATAAGCCTTCTTGATCTCCTGCTTCGATGCCCTTTTGGTTACACCCAAAGCTTCGTAATAATTTTTTGATGCCATGTCAGTTCCCTCCTTTCTACGATATGATCTCACTTACTCTATAAATTGATTCTGAGAAACGAAGTAATAACTTTTAGCGATAATTAAATAGGTATTTTTTTGACCTTGACTATATTTGACCTTTATATAGATGAATTCATAATCACAACAATTTTAGCCCTGATCCTACTAGTGTTCATGAGTAAGAATCAACAAAAAAAGCTATGATGGTTTCTACAAAAGGTAGCACCAACATAACCTTATTATTCATCCTGTTACTTATATGCTTGAGGAATTTCCAGCTCATTTTCATTGAGTATTCGAACAAAATCTAATTGGATACCACCACTGTTGAAAGAGCTCCCGTTTACGGTGTTATTAAGAAAAACCTTTCCTTGATCTCCATAAGGAATCCAGCCAATGTACATAGATGATGATGGACTATTCATATGAAAAATAGAGTCAACCTGATTAGTGTTATTCATTCTTAGATTTCCATTCATAAGCTCTACCCAATCTGTAGGTAAAGATTGCACTCCATAATTCTTCTGTAATGCTATCGTCAACTCCATTTGAACTCTTGGTCTATATGACTTTAGACCAACACTTTCAATTGCAGCTCTCTCCCCGATAAGGTAATACTTGATCTTACTTAATTTATCTTTGGGGTCTATATTCCATACAATAAAATGCGTAGAAGCGTCCTTATCATTTATTTTCCATACATAAGGCTCGCCCCTTGTATCTATTCTTCTAAGTCTCCATTGAAATCGGTCCCATTCCCAGAAACTCATTCCATAATGGTCATCCCCCGAGATGTAAGGAACAAATAAATGTTTACTATCTAGTTCAATAACATCTGAGATCTCACTAATATTCACCTCAGCATACAGTTCAGTCATAACCTTAATCGTCTGTGTATTATCCAGAAACGGCTTTGGCTTCCCATCATAAAATAGAAACATACCGAGAGCAATCGTTACGATTAGTAAAGGAACTATCACCCTCTTTTTATTCATCGTTACATCCTCCCCAATCTATAAGAGGTTCCTTGGAGAGATAGTAATAGCTTCGATTGGATGTTGTAATTAATATTCCTCTACCGTCTTCCTTGAGATAAATCATGGGTTCCAGACCACTTCCCCATCTTGGGATCGTCCCTAATAGCCCATAAGGAAAGTATTCCTTATGGTAGTGCGACCCTGATTCCAAAACAGAATTCTTATACCACTCCATACCCAACACATCAGCAAATTGAAGATCACTTAACTGGCTCTGAAACCGATCCTTATTAAAACAAGCTGGTTGAGCAGTAGGGTGAATGGCTATAATAATGGCATGCTCAATATCAGAGATATATGTGGATGGATCTTCCTTGGGGTAGACCCAATTATCGATGAATCCAGACATCAACGCTGTTCCTATAAATATATAGTTGGCCCAAAACCCAATCCAAGCAAAAGAGCGATACTTCTGCCATGACTCCTTTGATAATAATCCATACACTATCCACACTCCTAGAGGTAGAATGGATAACTTCATCGGAGTATGAAATATATCCAGATTTATAGATAAGGAGAAAAGCCCGACCCATACTACGATTATAAATCGCCAATATGCAGGTTTCTCTTTCTGCTTCAAGTACTGTCGTGATGCAAGCATAAGAACAATTAGCCAGCCAAATATCCCACATAAAATGAAGATGACATTATTAGGCATCTCTAGGTGAAATGACATGATCCTCCTCCATCCAAAGTAATCTATGGATCACACCCTACTTAATCACACCCGGAATAAGTGGTTTAACCGTTACATCTTGAAGTCCCACTTTCTCTAGCACTTCAGGAGTTACGTATAATCGGAATTGAAACACACGACTGTTATTGCGGTCTAGCGTCATACTCTGACCTGTAGGGCCTGTTAATTTATATTGATAGTCATACATATCCCCTTCGCGCTGGCCGACACTTAAATTAAAGCTGGATAAAATAAATCGAAGCGGTATAAACGTCGTTCCCTCTTTTACAAAAGCGTATGGCACCAGCTCCGAGCCTTGTGAGGTGATCACTTCATGTTCATATAAATGGTGGATGGGCAGATCTATGATAGGCAACGCGACAACATCTAAATTGTCCGGTGCTTTTGTTGTCGGGCGAGTATCCCGCCATGTGTATAACTTCTCTCGTTCGTCCTCTGTAAGTAATCTAGATTTCCCTGTCTTCAAATCGAAGATCCATGAAAGTCGCTTGGGTTCATTTTTGGCAAAAACAAATGTCTGATCTTTCTCCGAATAACTATCTATCCTACCTAGTACAAGTTCTTTCTTCTTACCCGTAGCCGGATCATAGGTTGAAATAAGCTTTTGTTTAGCTACTGGACTATATTCATTTACAAGTAGTGTACTATCAGCAAGCCAATTCAGACCCACATACTGCGAACTAGAAATCCATTCTTTTAGCTCACCTGTAGTGATATTTTTGAGAAAATAGCTGTGTAATTGCATGTATTGAGCCGTTTTTCCATCCGATGACTTCTCTGCACCGAAATCAGGTGTCTCGTATAATCCCCATTTACCATCTGGTGAAATATCATAGAGATTACCTTTCACCGCTACCTTTTGTGTTGTATCCAAATATAGAGGTGTATAGTAGAATAAATCCCCCGCAGAAATACTTGAAAAGTGCTTACTGAGTCTTGGATGTATAGTCTCTTTCGAATACGAACTAATATTTGTGAATTTATCGTCCAACTGTGCCCATTTCCCATCCTTCGTTGAAACGATGACCTTGTTCAAATACTGATCATTCTGCATAGAACTCCAGTTATAATATGTACTACCGGTGGTTGGGTCTTCCCATTCAGCTTGAATCGTTGTTGTGTTCTCTTCGGCTTGGGCTACAGGTGCAACATATGCTCCCCAAGCTGAAGCTAGAAGTAACGTTGCTAGACACGCATGAATCCTCGTATTTCTAAATAACTGCATTGTTATATTCCTCCTCATCATTCTCTTCACTTTAAATAAGACGAAATAATATAAATAAAGTTACACGCCAATCCATATAAGCAAGCCAAAAAACCACCAGATCTGACTAGCCATGTGGCCTAATCCCGGTGGTTTCGCATGTTTCACAGTGAGGTCCGCACCTCATGTATGATCTCATTCCTATTTATATTTACGCCAATCCAGGCTACTGTTCTCAAGCAAGTGTTCGAAATTGTTATCCAATTTCTTTTGTTCCTGCTTACGAGCTTCTGCCTGCTTCAACTCTTGTTCTTCTTTTTTCTTCTTTTCTTCCGCCTTCATCTCATCTGCCTGGGACTTCAATTGTTCTAGAATGTCACCACTTAGTAAGTCCTTTAGCGTTGCTGGCTTGTAGTCGGAATCAGGCTTTGGTGAAGGGGTCGGTCTTTTTTTCTTAGCCATACAATCATCTCCGTTTCAGAACCATATTATATCAGTTTTGGCTTTGGGATTCTAATATAAATTCCTCGTTAGCTATACTGTTAATCGTTCAATTAATCTAACCAGGATCTCTTCGTGAGAATGCGTTGAACCGTCCATGGCTTGAAGAAATAGTTTTCTTCCAACGTCAACTAAAGGGATCTCAAGCGTAGTGATGTTCATAATTTTTGCTATGGGTTGATTATCAAATCCCATGATAGCAAGCTTATTTGGTATCGAAATATTCTCTTTTTTACAGCAAGTTAGAATTCCTGCAGCTACTTGGTCATTAGATACTAATAACGCGGAAGGTGGATTACTTAATTTTTGTATACGTTGAATAATCTGTTCTCCGTCTTCAAAATTTAAACACTCATAAAATATAACGTTTGAATCAAAAGGTTGATTGTATTTCGCTAGAAAATCTCTATAAGCAGCCTCTCTATGTTCGCTATTGCTTCCTGTTCTTCTTCCTATGCTATAACCAATGTTATGATGGCCTTTATGATATAAATACTCTAAAGCTTTGAAGAAACTTTTATAGTGATCGACAAACGTTGAAGACACGTTGCTACCCCTTGCATCCTCACATAACACAATGGGACCATACGACACATATTCATTAATTATATTCCATCCACAAGTTCTGGAACATATGATTAAGGCATCGATTTGTTTATTTTTCAACATGGTCAAAGCATCAATCTCTCTACTTTCTTCATAATTCGTTTGGAACAGAACTAACTTATAGTTGTTTTGTAATGCTTCATTAGCTATACCTTCCATTAACAACCCGAAATAGGGACTATTCGAGAACGGAACAACAACACCTATCAGAAACGTTTTACCTTTACTTAAATGAACCGCATTGATATTCCTCTGATAATTACTTTCCTCCATGGCTCGTATAACAGCATCCCTTTTGTCTGCACTTACATAAGGATGATTGTTTATTACACGTGAAACGGTGGTTACCGATACTCCTGCCATCTTTGCTATATCTTTGATGTTTGCCATATGAACGCTCACCTTCTCAACAAAACTTTTTCTTGCTCTGAAACGCATTTCATAATTTATGTTTAGCGTGTAGACAAAAAGGGAGGAATCGACGATGGTAATACTTTTAGGAATCTTGTGCCTTATTGTTATGTGTAGTTCTATTATCATTTTGGCATCAATACCTATTTCACTGCATCAACCAAAGAAATCTTCAATAGGAACAAAGGACCCTTACAACTTTTTATTCGAAGTATACGATGAACATTATGTCCCCATTGTAATTAAGTAAGAGCTAAATTGTCCACATTCGCCACTTAGAGTTCAATTATTATCATATACATTAGATTTTGAATTAAAAAAGTTAATGACAACAAGCTACCCCTTACTCAATTGAATGAGATCATGGGTAGCTTGTTTCCTCATGAATTGGTTAAGATCCTTCTTCCTTTGGTATAGGTGCACGTCATTATGGTAATACCGTAAATAGCAGCTATAGAGAGGGACAAAACAACTATGGATTTTTTAAGCAGAATGATTACAAAAACATTTAGTGACCCTTCACTCGGGCAATCTGACTCAAGTAAAGAATCACAGGATACGCAAGAACCATTAAAGTGCAATCTTCATGATAATATTCAACATATAAAAGATATGCTTGGTAACAGTAGTGACATTGTCTTCAGAGAAATTCAGATTGGCTCCGACCGACAGATCAAAGCAGCTATCATCTATACCGACGGATTGGCAGATGCCAAATCCATTCAGAACTTCATTATGGAATCGCTGATGTTAGACGTTACTAATAACGAACTAAATAAATTGATAACATCTCAAGAGGACACCTTTCAGGTATTGAAAGATCATTTCCTTACCGCTGGAGATATCAAGGATGTTATAACATTAGGCCCTTTGTTAACCTCACTGTTGTCAGGAGATGCAGTTCTTTTATTAGATGGGTACGAACAAGGCTTCAGTATCGGTATGCGTGGATGGAAAGACCGTGCTGTGACGGAATCGACAACAGAAACTGTCATTCGGGGACCCAAGGAAGGTTTCACGGAGAACTTACGTACAAATACGGCTTTAATCCGTCGCAAAATTAAGGACCCTAACCTTTGGCTAGAAACAAAAGAAATTGGAAGGGTGACCAAAACGGATGTCGCAATCATGTATATCAAAGGAATTGTGAGCGACGACATTTTGAAAGAAGTCCATACGCGCTTGGACCGGATCGACATCGATGGCATTCTAGAAAGTGGCTATATTGAGGAATTAATCGAAGATGAAACATACACACCATTTCCGACAATCTATCATTCGGAACGTCCTGATGTCATTGCCGCCGATCTATTAGAAGGAAAAGTTGCCATATTAGTGGATGGAACCCCGATAGTTCTAGTCGTTCCTACCATGTTCGTCTCTTTCATGCAGGCTGCTGAGGATTATTATCAAAGGGCGGATATTAGTTCCCTCATTCGTATTCTACGGTACGTCTGTATTTTCATCTCTCTACTAGGTCCATCTCTATACATCGCCATCACCACGTTTCATCAAGAGATGTTACCAACCCAACTTCTAATCAGTCTTGCTTCTCAACGAGAAGGCGTTCCCTTTCCTGCTTTTATTGAAGCACTCATGATGGAAGTATCGTTCGAAATTTTGAGAGAAGCCAGTCTAAGGTTACCCAAGGCTATCGCTCAGTCGATATCCATTGTAGGAACATTAGTCATTGGATCTGCCGCAGTTGAGGCAGGAATCATATCTGCAGCCATGGTCATTGTTGTTGCCATTACGGCCATTTCTAGCTTCGTCCTCCCTGCCTACGATATGGCTATGACCATCCGAATGTTACGTTTTCTCATGATGGGACTTGCAGCTTCCTTTGGTCTATTTGGAATTATCATCGGAGTCATCGCGCTCATTCTTCACTTATGTAGCTTACGTTCCTTCGGGATTCCATATATGAGTCCGTTCGCTCCGTATATCCGTGCCGATATGAAAGATACGATATTCCGAGTACCCCATTGGGCCATGTTCAGCCGTCCTCGTCTACTCAACCAGAAGAATGTCATCCGGGAACAAAGTACACCTCCGGAAAAGCCGCAAGACCAAACAGGAGGTTGACCTATGAAACGGGCAGGACTCTTACTGTGTATTTGTATCATCATGACTGTATCTATCACCGGTTGTTGGAGTCGCCGGGAATTAAATGACCTTGCTATTGCCGTAGGGTTGGGGATCGATAAATCCGGAGATAAGTATCATGTATCCGTTCAAGTTGTAGAGCCAGGGGAAGTAGCAGGAAAAAGTAGCGGTGTAGTACCAGTCACTATGTATCAAGCAACTGGAAATACCCTTTTAGAAGCACTCCGTAAAATGACAACGATTAGTCCACGTAAAATTTATATAGCTCATCTTCGAGTTGTGGTCATTGGCGAGTCATTCGCCAGAGAAGGAATCGCGGACGCTCTAGATTTCTTGACGCGAGAACCTGAAGCACGAAATGACTTTTTCATTGTCGTCGCGAAAGAAGTAAAGGCTATAGATACGTTAAAAATATTAACCAACTTGGAAAAGGTACCCTCTGTTCGATTATTTTCATCTTTGGAAGTATCAGAGAAACAGTGGGCACCTACTATCGCTGTTAAAGTGGATAAACTCATATCTGATCTTGTGAGCCAAGGAAAACATCCGGTATTAACAGGACTAAAATTAATAGGAGATCCCCAGGTAGGGGAAACAAAAAAAAATGTAGAGAGCATCCTCTCTCCTGCAGATTTACAGTACTCGGAATTAGCTATATTTAGAAAAGATAAGCTGATTGGTTGGTTGAGTTCCGAATCCGAAGAAAGTAAAGCGTACAACTATATTACCAACAATGTTAATAGTACGGCTGGGTCTGTACCTTGTCCTGATGGAGGGAGAATCGCATTAAAAATCCTTCGATCACATTCGAAGATTAAAGGAAGCATACGGGATGAACGTCCAATGATCGATATCGAAGTGGTCACCGAAGCGAATGTAGCCGAGGTTCAATGCCATCTTGATCTAAGAAGTGAGAAGACCATCATGGAGGTAGAGAAATGGGCAGAACGAAAAATGGAAGAATTGATTGATAAGACCATAACTAGAGTGCAACAAGAATACAAAGTCGATATTTTTGGGTTTGGTGAAGCCATTCGCCGCTCAAATCCAAAGGAATGGAAAAAATTAAAGGATAACTGGGATCAGACCTTTGTGAATATTCCGGTACACGTAAAAGTTACTTATGAGATTAAACATTTGGGGAAAGTGTCCAATTCGTTTCTGGAAGAAATGAAGAAATAATAAATGGGGTGAAATGAACCTATGCCTGAGAAGGGTAAAATAAGTATTCGTCAACTCACCATCCTAGTCATGTTCATTACCATTGGAGATTCGATTCTAGTATTACCTTCGGTCTCTGTTTCATTTGCGAAACAAGACACATGGATATCTGGCCTCATTGGACTAGCGGTAGGATTACTCGCCGTTCATATGTTCAGCGTAGTTGGAAACCTTCATCCCCAATTGACCTTAGTTCAATCTAGTCAGAAAATTCTGGGGACATGGATAGGGTCATTCGTGGCGGTTATATTCCTTTTCTACCCTTTCATTACTGATGTAGCATTTTTAAGGGAAATTGGTGATTTTATAACCACCGAAATGATGCCTGAAACCCCTTCACAAGCAATTCATATCTTATTTGCGTGTATCGTTGTCTTTGGTGTGCGTTTAGGTCTTGAAGTTATTGCACGGACAGGGGAAATACTCCTCCCCTTCTTTATCCTCCTATTTCTCCTTTTGCTCATTTTTCTATGTCCCCAAGCTGAATTCGAGAAACTTCAACCCATTTTAGAAAATGGAATAAAGCCCGTATTGCATGGCTCTCTCTCCTTTATAGCTTTCCCCTTTATGGAGCTAGTTGTCTTCTTAATGATTATTCCTTATATAAGTCAACCACAACATATAAAAAAGGGCTTTTTACAAGGTGCTCTGTTAGGTGGAATAGTTATACTCATTCTTATTGTGATCTCTATTCTTGTTCTTGGTCCCGATCAGACCTCGAGAAGCATTTATCCTAGTTATTCCTTAGTTAGAAGGGTAACCATCGGTCAATTTTTTGAGAGAGTTGAAGCCATGTTAGCCTTGATGTGGTTTTTAACCATTTTTATGAAAAGTGCTTTCTATTTTTATGTATTCAATTTAGGGTTAGCTCAATTATTAAAATTAAAAGGGTATCGAATGTTAACTTTACCTACAGCTCTTCTCTTGATTGTGCTCGCGCCGATTATTGCCCCTGACATCACTTATTACAATAACGTACTTGGCGAATACTGGCCATATTTTGATATGAGCTATGGCATACTCTTACCTTTGTTATTGTTGGTGGTGTATTTTATTCGAAAAGTGTTCACGAGGTCGACTAAAAATTGAAGAAGAAGGAGCAACCAGCATGTTGTCTATAGCGGTAATTCTTGTCATTGTTGCTATCATCATCGTTATTGATGTCCCCCCTCTGTGGAGAAACAAATCAATAAAGGAGCTATGGGTATTTTCCTTCATTCTATTATTCACAACAGTATTAGGTATAGCTCAAGCGTTACATTTCAAGACTCCCAATCCTTTGGATTGGATGACAGCTGTCTATAAACCGCTTGCCGATGTAGTTGATGTATGGTTGAAGTGAACCCTCGGTTTCTAAATATATTGCAAACTATAATGTTGGAGTTGTTACTATGTTAGAAAAGGGAAAAATCAGCTCACGTCAGTTCTCAGTATTAATCACTTTGTATATCATTGGCAGTTCTATTCTGACTATTCCAGCAATGTTAGCAGGCGTAGCCAAACAAGATGCTTGGATATCAGCACTCTTGGCACTGGCAGTCGGGTTGTTGCTAATACCTATGTACATTCATCTTGGCGACCGCTTCTCCCATTCAACGTTTACATTATATACCGAAAAAGTTCTGGGCAAATGGTTGGGAAAAGGAGTTTCCCTTCTGTTTTTTGTCATATACCCATTTCTCATTGCTGCACTTTCACTGCATAATATCGGAGATTTCATGGCGACGGAAGTTATGCCTACTACTCCAATTCAAGCAATCAATATTCTCTTTATATTAATAGTCATCATGGGAGTTAGACTCGGGATTGAACCTTTGGCTCGCGCAACAGAGATTTTTTTTCCTATTGTTATCCTTTTATTAATCATTTTTGTGATATTGATTTCTCCACAAATCAATATTGAGAACATTCAACCTGTGATGGAGGAGGGCTTTAAGCCCATACTAAAGGCATCTCTCTATTTTATTGCTTACCCTTTTCTCGAACCCATTATATTAATCACCCTGTTTCCATACGTTAACCATCCCGGAAAGAACGGAAAGGCATTATTTTCGGGCTTCCTATTAGGGGGAGGCATTATGGTCGTCTTGATTACGCTCACAATTCTAGTATTAGGAGAAAATACGGCAAATATCGCTTACCCAAGTTACGCTTTAGCCAAAAAAATCAGCATTGGAAATTTCATAGAACGAATGGAAGTCATCATTGCGGTGATTTGGTTTATCACAACATTTGTAAGAATTTCCCTATTGTTTTATGTTTCCATAGTAGGAATAGCCCAGGTATTAAGCTTAAAAGAATACCGGTTCTTAACTCTTCCATTAAGCATCATACTAGTCATCCTGTCTTTTATTGTATTCCCGAATACTTCCTACTATATGGAGTTCACACCCATCTGGACAATTCATTCTTTTATATTGGGGCTTGTATTTCCAATAATGTTATTAATCATCGGTTCTTTGAGAAAAAAGTAGAGAGACCATCGTTACAACAGGAACACGAGCCCGTCCCCAATTCTATTCTGAGCCTCTATCCCTGCAAGGATGGCAGCTCTTTTTTTATCTATATTTCCTTGTTCAACCCCTATTTTTGCGATACAATTTGGTCACTTACTTCTATGAAAGGATATCACGTATGAACCGTTCTCATCTTGCTAACCTCAGCCTACTTCTTGTTGCTATGATGTGGGGCTCTACTTTTCTCATCGTTCAACATGCAGTTAGGGTACTTCCACCTCTCGCCTTTAACGGATTACGATTTCTTGGAGCCACCCTACTATTAGCTCTTATCATTAGTATTTTTCATCGTCATGAGTGGAAGCAACTTTCATGGAATCGGATGTATTTGTATTCTCACAGGTATGATTATTGCTGAATTGAAGTCGGCACCGAACACATCCATATCGAAATAGATTACAATAGAGTAAGACAGCACTATAAATAGATGTTTTAAGGAGAGAAATTCATGTATAAACTGATCGCAATTGATATCGACGACACATTGATTAATGACGACAAGGAAGTATTGCCATCCACACAACAAGCACTCGAACAAGCTGTAGCTAAAGATGTAGTTGTCACTCTTGCTACGGGGCGTGCTTATGCATCTGCGAAACATCTTGCACGTCAGACAGGTCTAAACGTCCCTATTATTACGTACCAAGGTGCCTTGATTAAGAATCTATTGGATGAAAAGGTCCTCTATGAACGTTTCGTACCGAAGGATGCTGCGCATAAACTATTTGATTACTGTATTGAACACGACCTACATGTACAGGTCTATATTGACGATAAACTATATGCAAGAGAAGAAAACCAAAAACTGATCGATTATTGTACACTGAATGGAACGCCTTACTTCATTGAACCTGATTTCATCAAAATGGTGGACCAACCTACACCTAAAATGCTAATCATTGATGATCCAGCTTATTTGGATGAGATATCCCCAGTTCTTCGTGAATTGTTGGGAGATCAAGTTCATATCACCAAATCAAAACCACATTTCTTAGAAATCATGCATCATGAAGGTACGAAAGGTCATGCCCTTACCTTCCTAGCTAATCATTTCAACGTTGAACTCTCGGATACAATCGCTATTGGCGACTCTTGGAATGATCATGAAATGTTAGAAGTCGCAGGTCTTGGTGTTGCTATGGGGAACGCCATTGATGCCCTCAAGGATATCGCGAATTATGTGACATTAAGCAACAATGAAGATGGCATCAAGCATGTCATTGATAAGTTCGTATTGAATGCAGAGTAAGTGAAATAGTAATAAAGTAGTTATATGAAAAAGGGGATGTCCAACAGTCATTAAATGACTATGGACACCCCCTTTATTTGTATTACACGTTAATATTACCTACGATATGTACGGAATACATCAGACCAATTAACACACATGCTAGTACCGCATAACTTATTCCAAATTTCCAACGAGACGATAACGGTACATCATAATACTTATCATTCTCATAACGGATATACTCTACTTCGCAGTTAATCTTAATACGATAATCCTCAGGTGTTCGTTGAAGTTCTAGACCATTCACAAGAACACTAACAAGAACCCTCTTAATGATCCCCTGCTGTGGCATAGAAATGGTACCTTGGAAATCCATACTAGCCCACTCTGTTTTAACATATTGCCGTTGTTCATCCAAATTACTATAAGTACTGAAGGGTAACTCTCTTTTATGCTCAGGTCCAGGGATTATAGCTCCTTGAGCATATACATGTTCTACGGGCACAAAGAAAATAGCATTTGCAGACTCAACTACACTTCTATTCCGATCTTTGACATACTTCTTATACAAATCGTATGCAAATAAAGCCCATATAACAAAAAATATAATCGAACGCAAATAAATAATGACGCCTAGTCCCCCAATCAATCCTACAAGCCACAACCATCTTGAAACTGCCGTAGCAATTCTACCCCCATCTAGCGGATGGATAGGCAATAGATTGATCAAGTTAAGGAAGAAACCAATATAGGCTAGTGAATACAATAAGGGACTGTCCATAAGATAAGCAGCCAGGAATACGCCAGCTGCACCTAATGATCCTAGCAATGGACCCCCGAATGCGATGTACGCCTCCGTCTTAGCATCTAACGGATTCTTTTTCATCGTAATCATCGCACCAAGAAAGGGAATAAACAACGGTGCAGATACCGGTAGACCTTGTCGTTTCGCTGCCAATACATGACCCATCTCATGAATGAATAACAACCCGACAATCCCCAACGCGAATCCCCATGGATAGATCAATGCATACGCACCTATTGAAATGGCCATAGATACTATGGCACCACCAAGCTTACCGAACTTCAGAAGTGCTAATAGCGACTTACCCTTTACAAGCAGAAGTGCTACCGTACTTCCTATGTACATGAACCGAGAATCCTTTTTCTTCTCTTTATTCTGCAACTGTATTCTCCCTCACAATCTCTCGGATTACATTTTCTAGTAATATTTAGATAATATCATATGGATTAAGATGAGTAAAACAAGCCAATATCACGAGGTTTCCCCTCTTTTTGCAAACTACAAATATACAATCTCTAGTAAATCATGGTAGTCTTATGTTATTATAATAGATTACAGTCAACGACAAAAATGATACATATACATAGACAACTTTAGATGACATGTAATCCTACGTGAAACCATTATACGAATGAGGAGTTTTGTAAACCATGAGAATTAACAAAAAAAGAAGTATGGTCATTCTAGCTTCAGCTCTAGTTCTATCAGGCACAGTGATGGCCAACAGTACTTATGCCCAACAAGCTACGAAAACACTGAAAGCCATCTATAACAATATCAAAATAGTGTATAACGGCAAAACAATTACTTCCGCTACCAATGCAGAAGCCTTTACGATCGACGGAACTACCTATGTACCCCTACGTATGGCTGGTGAAGCTCTAGGCAAGAACGTCCAATGGGATGCAGCAAATAAACAGGTCAAGTTCACAGATCAAGAAGTTGTACCTGAGAACTCGGCTGTAGCTACAGTAAATGGTGTCGTGATTACAAAGGAAAAACTATATAACGAGTTGATTTCACTTGGCGGTGCACAAACTTTAGATAACCTTATTACAGAAGAACTTGTTGAGCAAGCAGCTACTAAGGCAAATATCACGGTTTCGAATGAGGAAATCACTGCTGAAGTCAATAAAGTTAAAAAGGACTTCTCAACTGAGGATGAATTTAATGAAGCACTAATCCAATCAGATATGACATTAAATGATCTAAAAGACGAAATGAACATGCAGGTAAAAATGAGTAAATTAGTAGGACCAAACGTAAAGGTAACCACCGCCGATATCAAGCAATACTTCTTAGACTATCCAGGTGAGTTTGACACAGAAGAGGAAATTCGTGCTTCGCATATTCTAGTAGACTCTAAAGAAGAAGCGACCAGTATTCTGAAAGAACTCCAAGGTGGAGCAGATTTCTCTAAGCTTGCTAAAGCGAAGTCCTTAGACACGGGTACTAACTCCGACGGTGGAGATTTGGGCTTCTTCGCTCGCGGTACCATGGTAGATTCCTTCGAAACAGCGGCATTCGCTCTTAAAAAGGGTCAAATTAGTGCTGTTGTTGAATCAGACTATGGATTCCACATCATTAAAGTTACCGATCGCACAGATGGGCATACAGCAACGTTAGAAGAAGTATCTGCAGAAATCAAAGAAATCCTAATCGATGAACAGATGTCAACCTTAAGTTCAACTTTGTTGGATGAACTTAAGGCTAAAGCTAACATCACTAATATATTGAATAAATAACATACGAATTATAGCAACAGAGATTACGACGATTAAATAGGTATCTTGTACACCTTATGGGTGTATCAGATACCTATTTTTAAACTTCACTACTGAATTACTTTAGCTCTATCTTTACCTTTATCTGCTTCGCCTGCGTTCTTGTTCGCAGCCTCACGATCCAGTTGCATTTCTTCTACTGTTTTCACTTTTAGTCGAGCTGCTCCTTGATACCCTTCTTTGGTTGGGATAAGTGCACCTGAAGCCAATCGTTCTTTCGATGCTGTGATTGCCTTACTATATTGCGGAAGCCATGCTTCTTGAGCAACAAGCATCTCATCAACCATCTGCCATATTTCCTTCGGATTACATACGGCACCCACAAGAGGATCCATCATGAACGCCTGTCGAAGTAACTGGTCATCCCCGTGCACAGCTGCTTCTACCGCTAAACGTTGTACCGAAATACTCACATTACACACAGCTGCTGGGCCTAATGGGATCTCTCCTACCAATGGCATTGCGATACCGTTACGATCTACATAACCTGGTGCTTCAATAATGGCATCACTCGGTAGATTAGAAATAATACCCTGATTGATCATATTAAAGTGACCACGATATACTCTACCCGTCTCAAGTCCTTCAATAATATACGAACCATGCTCTTCACTACGCTCTTCCTGCTTATATGCATAGGGATCTTCCTTCATCCAATTTGGAAAGTCCGTCTCGAACCAAGTGCGACCTTCCGTACAGACACGAAGATAACCACCTGTCTCTCCATTAATCCAATTGCCGAGATCAATCCACTCTTCAATTTCATTCGAGCGTTTTCTATACCAAGGGACATATTCACTCAAATGTCCATTCGATTCCGTACTGTAGTATCCGAAGCGCCGTAACATATCAATTCTAACCTTTTCTGTTCTACTGAAATCTTCATGCTTCTCAAAGGCTTCTAATAACTGCCCCGTCAGATCTTCGCCTTTATGACCAATCTGAACATACCATGTCTGATGATTAATCCCCGCGCAGATAATGTCTACCTCTTTCTTATCTAGACCAAATACTTCTGCAATTTGTGAATGTCCACCTTGCACGCCATGACAGAGACCCACCGTTTGAACCCCACCATACTTGTTACACGCCCACGTTAGCATGGCCATTGGATTAGCATAATTTAATAGAAGTACATCTTTCGCCGCCACCTCACGGATATCCTTACAAATGTTCAACATTTCTGCAATACCCCGTTGACCATACATGATTCCGCCTGCGCATAATGTATCCCCTACACACTGATCAACCCCATATTTCAAAGGAATATCTACATCCGTTGCGAAGGCTTCAAGCCCACCTACACGAATGGTACAAATCACATATTTAGCATCTTTCAACGCCACTCTGCGATCTGTAGAAGATTGAATCTTTATGTCTAGACCGTTCTCATGTATATCTCTCTGACATAGCTCAGTTACCATACTTAAGTTATGTGAATTAATATCCGTAAAAGCAACCTCGATGTGTTCAAATTCAGGTACTGATAGAAGATCTCGAAGTAACCCACGCGTAAATCCAATACTACCTGCACCAACAAATGCAATTTTAAATGACATGAAAACTACTCCCTCCAAGCTGAAATATCAGGTTAATCTGATAACTTGATTGTATCAGCTCACTTTAGGAAAGCGTTATCAAATTCATTACTTCTTTATTAGATTTGTGTCAACAATCCTCACCTTTTCAGGATCGAATGTGATCATCAGAATGCGACGATTTACGATATTCTACGGGTGTCATCCCTGTATGCTTCTTAAACATCATGTGTAGATACTGGCGACTTCCAATGCCAACGTAGTCAGCAATATCAGCAATTGGAATTTCTGTCTGTCGTAATAACATCTGCGTTTTTTCCATTCGAAAAGAATTCAAGTACACCATAATGGATATTCCCATCTTCATCTTGAATACTCTCTGCAAATAACCTGGATGCAAATTGATAGCCTCGGCAACATCCTTAATCTGAACGTTGCGATCATAGTTCTGATGAAGATATTCTATGCATTGTTGAACATACTTTCCTTGTATCCCTAAGGATCCCATGGCCATATTCTCTTGATGTAATCTCGCAATCCGTATCAGAAGTTGAGCCAATAGAATCTGAGCCATAGGTTCAAATCCCGATGAACTTGCATCAAGCTCAACGACTAGACTTCTAAGAACATGGTGAATATCTTGATACTCACGGAGTACGAGGAAGGAAACGGGATCATGAAATAATGCAGCAAGTGCTTCCTCCCGTTCCGCCAGTTGTTTCATCGATGGAAACAACTGGCCATTAGATAACGTGAATCGAAATTCTATATTCAGCATTCGGCAAGTATCCGCTACCAACAACCGGTGAGGAACATCACCATTCAGAATGATGAATTCCCCTTTCTTCAGCGTCACTTTGGAGCTATTCACACCTTCAAATAACACCTCTACAGAACAGACACCATCGATGACATACATAATCTCCGAAGCCTCGTGAGTATGGAATGACATATCGAAGGATTTCCATTCTTTATAATAATAAGCAATCACCTCTGGATGGTAATCATCAACCATCAGTAGCTCAGAAAATAAGCCACATCCATTCATTCTTCATGTTCATCCTTCCAAGTTAGATCAACTTCCAGACCCGTGAGCGCTAATGTCACTTCAGGCGGAAGTGGATACGATTGATTTAGATCAACATCATGAGACATATGTGTATAGATCACTTTTCGAGAATGAATTTCTTGCAACAATACTCCCGCTTCTGTCATATCGTATACCGAACGTGTTGAGAATTCAGCCGTTTCATGATAGAAGCTAGTCCCAAGCACTAGCAAATCTAAGCCGAATAAAGGTTCTTTCTCCCGATCATTCAGGTTAATAGAATCTGAGCAATATCCCCACACATACCCATCCTTTTCAAGCCGATAAGCGTAAGAAAATCCATTCTTTCCGTGGCAGACCTTCCATCCCTGGATATCCCACCCGCCTAATTGTATCCCTTGATCTATAGCTATTAATTCAATATGATTCTTTAACCAAGGAAATTGGGCTACAATGTCTGCTATTACTTCGCTCGGTGCGTACAGTTGACCCTTTCTTCCTGTCCAGCGACAAGCATCTGCCCATTCAGGTAATCCTGCGATATGATCGAAATGTGCATGTGTGATCAGTACCTGTTCTGTTATTCGTTCACCCAGAGTCTCCATTTGTCTACGCCAATCCGGTCCACAGTCAATGAGAAAAGAACCCCATTCTCCCTCAACCCTAACGGATGATCTCAGTCTATGATTCAATCCATTCTTCCTTGCCTCCGTACATACACTACATTCACAATAAACGCGTGGAACCCCCATAGCGTCGCCTGTTCCTAGAAATACTAACCTATCCATGCTGTATCTTCTCCTTATGCTTCTAACACATCTTCTGTTTAATTCTATTATAATTCATAACCTTCCTTTAGCAAAAAAGAAGGTGCAGACGCTACGCGAACGAACCGTTGTTCCAATCGCTGTGATCTCCAGATTTTTTTCATTCCCCTTAACGGTGAAAATCCGGAGACCAAGGCGACCGCTACCGCTTTTTCACAATCGTTCCGTCCTCTCCGCTGCTTTTAGCATTTCTAACATTTTCTTTAAAAGAAAAAAAAGAAATCCCCCTTAAAAAGGGGTGATTTCCTTGTAACATTTCATATACCGTGCCAACCTTCACGTTAATGTTAGATTCCTGCTAACACTTGATACCATACACCCCGTTTAGAATATATTGTATCCCTGACTTGGGCCCATCCACCAAGGTACTCAATATCAAATAATCCCTCGGGTTGCGGATAACTTCTCTCATTCTCAGCATACACCACGTCATTCACCGAACGAAATCCATGCTTCGAGAATATTCTTTGTGCGTCTTCACTCCACAGGTAGGTTACAAAAGCTTCTGCTAGCTCCCGTGTATCATGTTTATCGGCGTATTTATGAACCACAGCCGCTGGGTTCTCGATAAGTATCGTGTTGCGTGGCACAATGATATCATATTTTTTACCCTTTTGTATCCGTGCAAGAAGTTCGTTCTCATAGGTCACAATGACATCACCGACACCATATTCAAATGCTGCCATGGACGACCTACCGCTCTTATCCAGTGACTCTACATTCTCATGGACTTGTTCAAGAAATTGTTAGCAACCCCGGGATCCTTCTTCCCATGTTCCTCAGACATTTTCAATCCCGCACCATATATCGCATTAATGTCCCACTGTGCTCCACCCGAAGTTTTGGGATTGGGATACAATACCTTCACACCTGGTTTCGTTAAATCACTGAAGTCTTGTATTTCCAAGAGGGTTCCCTTCGCGCGTCCCTAATACAACAATAGACCGAGTGACCATTCCCTTCTCAGGTTTGCTCTTCCAATCCGTATCCACTAGTTCAGCCTGAATCAATTTGTCTATATCGCCTTCCATAGCAAGGAGGGTTACATCTGCTTCGAACCCTCCTACAATGGAGCGTGCCTGAGTACCTGAAGCTTCATAAGATTCTTGAAATTTGACACTTTGCCCAGTCTTTTCTTTCCATTCCTGTTGAAACAACGGTAGAATCTCGGTTAAAGCATCCTTTGCCACACTATATGCTCCAATGACAAGAGTCTTCTCTCCATCTCTACAGGTTCTGTGGTAGAAGAGGGTAGTTCATTACGGCTACAACCTATAACCAGACAACTCATAACCATTAACATCATAGTGAAGTATGCGTAACGACTAGATATCTTCTTCATCATTTCGTTCTCCCTCTCCCCTTCCCACACACAATACCTCTTAGATCATGATGGAAATAGGAATATCCTTCAACCTATTCTCCATAATCCAGCTCCGTTCATCATTGAACAAGTAAGCACGGTGAACCAGTACTCGAACTTCCTGACCTATACTTAATGTTTCTTTCTCAAGTGAACGATAAGTGATCAGCTTATGACCTGCTACTTCTACTTCTACAAGCCATTCACTACCACGAAAATGTAAATGTCGGATCATCCCCTCTTCCGTTGCGGAAGCAAGAATGAATTCATGTTCATGGCCTACTTCAATATATTCGGGTCTAATTAAAGCACGTGTTCCCAAGTATTGATTCGCTTGTTCAAACCCCTTTAATTCCGATATATGATCAATCACTGTAGATTCACCAATAAAAGTCGCTACAAATGGTGTCTTCGGTTCTTTATATATGTCCCAAGGTGTGCCCTTCTGTTCAACACGCCCTTGATTAATAATCATAATTTCATCGGCTACTTCAATAGCTTCATCTTGGTCATGCGTCACAAAAATAGAGGTAATCCCTACACGTTCAATTAAGTCTCTAAGCCATGTACGAAGCTCCTGTCGGATCTTAGCATCAATAGCAGCGAAAGGTTCATCTAACAACAATAATTGGGGTTCAGGAGCTAACGCACGTGCAAAAGCAACACGCTGGCGTTGCCCACCGGACAATTGATGAGGATAACGTTTCTCAAATCCGCTGAGTCCAGTTAACTCAACCAGTTCCATAACTCTACTCTTCACTTTGGTATGAGGTAACTTCTTCACTTTCAATCCAAATGCGATATTATCGTATACTGTCATATGCTTAAACAATGCATAATTCTGAAATACGAACCCGATCCCTCGTTCTTGAGGCGGGAGTGCATTCACCAATTTCCCATGAAAGCGAATTTCACCAGAATCTAGACTTTCTAACCCTGCTAACATTCGTAATATCGATGTTTTACCACCACCGCTTGGTCCCAACAATCCAATCAGATGACCTTTAGCGATATCGAAACTTACATCATTTACAGCATGGAAATCGCCAAAATGTTTGTTTAGATTGCGGACTTCTATATGCATATTAGGACACACCCTTTCTTTTCTTCGTCCATTCCATCATAAGCAACAGTCCAATAGAAGTAGCTGCAAGTACAAGAGCCACACTATTAGCAGCCATCACATTGAAATTCTCTACATCCTGGTACACAAGCGTAGTTGCAGTCTGAGTCTTATACTATTTAAAAAGCCCTTGATCTTGCGACTAATCCAATGGCTTCTAACCAAGTAGATCGCCATCATTACCCCAAAGAGCGTGTCCTGTTGCCCCCATCGTATAAGCAGCTTCTTCTTCCGATGGATCAATTTCTTCTAATAATGGCTGTACGGCTCGAATCACAAAAGGAAATGTAACAAATACCATCGCGATCACAATAGCGGGTTGATGAAATACAATTTCAAACCCTAACGATTCTGCTATGGAACCAACCATGCTTCCAGGACCTAATAATAATAGGATCATTAGACCTCCAACAGCAGTGGGTAGTGCGAATGGTAAATCCACTAAGCTATTCAAGAATGACCTACCGAAGAAAGTATACCTAATTAATACCCATGCAATCATTGTCCCTATAACCACATTGATTAAGGTAGAAATAATGGCCAATTTCACAGTTAGGAGAACAGATTTCCCTGCAATGGGATCACTTACACTCTCTACGAACATCGACCATCCAAGGGAAAATGAATTATAATAAACCCCTAATAAAGGCAACACAATAAGTAACATAAAATATAAAAGAACCGTACTTCGAAATCCCCATATCCATCCCTTGTGCTGTAAAATCGTGTTCATAATTCATTCCCCCTGCCTCCAAATTTGTTTTTGGTCGGCTAATCGAGTCAACGTTAATACCCATTAAACCACTGGGTTTTATAATTATAAGTACTTTACCAAATATTTACTCTAATCGTCAACAGTTTTATTATCTCATTAGTTATTACTCCCCAAGATTTGAAGATCGATTATATTAACCATACCAAACAGGCGATGAACGAGCATTCACTAGCTTGCTCGTTCATCGCCTTTGTATTTACATCGCTATCTTTAGTGCAGTACCGCAATAATGTTATACCGCGACATCAATTAAACGCCTAAAAGTGTATGGACGTCATTAGATCACCTTAAATTGCGACATATCATTCGAACATGAGAAAAGGCTAATGGCTTAATGTCTTCATAGGTGACACGATTCTGAATATAATAGGATATGAATCCATGTAGTGATAAGAATAATGTCCGTGGTAATGACTCTGGTTCCTCTCCAACATGTCCACCATCTTGTAAATAGCTGAGAACAATGGATGTGAATAATTCAAAGCAACGATCTTGTTCCGTACGACAGTATGAAAGCAATTCCTCATCGCGAATCATAAACATAATCTCATATTGATGAGGGCTGTTCATACCAAATGATACAAATTCCATCATGAAGTATTCCAGCTTTGACAGTTCTTCTGTTTCTTGTACTCTCGATGCTTGAATCAAACGATGAGCGAGATGTGCGAAGTCCTCTACCACTATAGCGTAAAATAACTCTGCTTTCTCTTTAAAATGATAATATAAAGAGCCATGGCTATAACCAAGGTGCTGACCTATACTACGCATTGAAATGGCGCGATATCCCTTTGTAATAAATAGATTTCTAGCGGCTTCCAAAATCCGTTCCCTCGATAATTCCTGTTCCACTGCTCTTCTGGCCATAGACGTTATTCCCCTTCAATATAATAAAGCTGTTCTCCCTCCGAGATTAGGGATTGACCCTGAGTTAAGTCAATCATCCATGACTTAAACGTCTCCGCTTCACTATTCTTTGGAAGACATGTTAGCATGACCTTATCTGTAAAGAAGGTTTCTCCCATTCTAACCTCTTTATTCCGCAGTTCATTCTCCACCTTACCTAGCCAAGTATAATCTACTTCTACGAAAATTTGCCGATGTAGAACACGAGTAATGACTTCCCCTGCTTCAATTGCAACGACAGCACCATCCGTATACGCCCGAATTAATCCCCCAGCACCTAGCATTATCCCACCAAAATAACGAGTTACTACAATCGCAACATTACTTAACCCTTGATTGCGGATAACTTCAAGAATAGGTTTCCCTGCTGTTCCACTAGGCTCACCATCATCAGATTGCTTCTGAATCTCATTTCTCTCGCCAATCATATAAGCTGAACAGTTATGCGTTGCATTCCAGTTTTGCTTCTTGATATCTTCAATAAATGTATTAGCTTCCGATTCAGTCTGCACAGGCATAATATGGCCGATGAATCTTGACTTCTTAATGACTATTTCTTTAGATCCTGATCCTCGTACCGTCTTATAACTTTCAATCATACCGTAACCCTTCCCTAAAATACTAAGAAAATCAGGACATCCTACTCAAAGATAGGACGATCCTGCTTTAATAAAGAACATATGAACATCCTATATTCTTATATTTCAAGAAAGCAGTTCCCCGAATATGGTGCAACCGGTGAACTGCTTCTTAATCTTTGTAGGTATTCTATTTCATTTATTTAGAACAAGCCTATTCTGTAAGTCTAGCTTCAAGTTCTGCCTTTTCTTTCTCATACCCTGGTTTACCAAGTAATGCGAACATATTCTTCTTATATGCTTCAACACCTGGTTGGTCAAATGGATTAACGCCTTGTAGATATCCACTAATTCCGACTGCCTTTTCAAAGAAATATACGAGATATCCGAAAGAATAAGGTGTCATATTCGGAACCGTTACAATCAGGTTAGGAACTTGTCCATCTGTATGAGCAAGCATCGTACCTTGGAATGCCTTTTTGTTCACGAAATCCATTGTTTTACCTGCCAAGAAGTTCAATCCATCCAAATCGTCAGGATCGCTCTCAATCGTAATATGTTCTGCTACTTCTTCTACCTGAATAATGGTCTCAAAGATATTACGGCTACCTTCTTGGATAAATTGTCCCATCGAATGTAGATCTGTTGAGAAATCAACAGATGCAGGGAAGATTCCTTTATAATCCTTACCTTCACTTTCTCCGAACAATTGCTTCCACCATTCAGATACATAGTGTAGAGATGGCTCGTAGTTTACAAGGATTTCAATGGCTTTACCTTTACGATATAAAGCGTTACGAACTGCTGCATATTGGTAACTCATGTTCTCAGCTACGTTAGGGTTACTGAATTCCTTGGATGCGTCAGCAGCACCTTGCATCATTTCTTCAATGTTAATGCCAGCTGTAGCAATCGGTAATAGACCCACTGGTGTTAGAACAGAGAATCGTCCACCCACATCATCTGGAATAATGAAGGATTCATATCCTTCTTCATTCGCAAGTTTCTTCAGGGCACCTTTTTCTTTATCTGTTGTAGCATAAATCCGTTTGCGAGCTTCCTCTTTACCATATTTCTTCTCTAGATCAGCACGGAATACGCGGAATGCCACTGCAGGTTCTGTAGTTGTACCCGATTTGGAGATAACATTGACGGAATAATCTTTACCCTCAACAAGATCCAATAGATGCGTAATGTACGTTGAACTAATATTATTACCCGCGAAATAAATTTCAGGAGTTTTGCGTTTATCTTTAGGAAGCATGTTGTAGAACGAATGGGAGAGTGCTTCAATAGCAGCTCTAGCACCTAAGTATGAACCGCCAATCCCAATGACGATAAGTACTTCAGAGTCGCTTTGAATCTTCTTAGCGGCTTTCTGAATGCGAGCAAATTCTTCTTTATCATATTGTGTGGGTAGGTCAATCCAACCAAGTGCGTCTGATCCAACCCCTGTCCCATTGTGCAATTGCTCATGAGCAAGTTTGATCGGTTCAGCTAAATAGTCAATTTCATGTTGATTAATGAATGATAAAGCCTTGGTGTAGTCAAAATTAATTTTGTTAGACATAAGTAATGGTAACCTCCTGAATTTTATATATAATCCGTAAACCTTCTTTAAACTAGAATACTTCAAAATCATGGCACTGACAAGGTTCCATAGGATCATTTGGACTTATTCGAGCTACCCATGGATTGTACCAGAAGCTCGTGTTAAAATAAATGAAGTTTGTAACTTAAATAGAGAAGGTGATTCTTGTGAAAAAGATCGGGTTTATAGGACTGGGAACGATGGGATTACCCATGGCATCTAATCTAATTAACAAAGGATTCGAAGTTACGGTCTACAATCGTACCGTTTCCAAATGCCACCCCCTGTTAGATCGGGGAGCTACTCTAGCGTCAACTCCACGAGAAGCTACTGCAGGTAAAGACGTTGTGATCACCATGGTAAGTAATGATGATTCGATTCGCAGCATTTATTACGGTGAAGATGGTATTCTACAATCGGTGTCTAGTGGGTCAACCGTTATTGATTGCAGTACCATTTCTCCAGATCTCGTTAAGCAATTGGCTACTGAGGTTAATGAACGAGATGCAAAATTCCTAGATGCTCCTGTTACAGGTAGCAAACCAGCTGCCATCAACGGAACACTTGTCTTTATGGTCGGAGGTAATGCTGAAGTCATTGCTAAAGAAGCCGACATCTTCGATGCATTAGGTAAAAAGATTCTCCACATGGGACCCAATGGTAGCGGTGCCGTTGCCAAGTTAGCGCATAACACTGTAGTAGGTATTAACAATCTAGCTTTAATTGAGGGTTTATCCATCGCTTCAAAATCAGGTATTCCTGCAGGCACGTTCCTAGAACTTGTTCAATTAGGATCTGCCGGTAGTAAAGCCGCCGATCTCAAAGGACGTAAAATTATCGATCATGATTTCAGCAATCAATTCTCATTACAACTCATGCTGAAAGATCTAAAGCTTGCCTCTTCGCTCACAGACTCTATTGGTGTTCCTACACCCATGCTGAACCTAGCCAAAAGCTTGTTCCAAACAGGACAAAGCGAAGGCTTCGGCGAAGAAGATCTCTCTGCCGTCGTGAAATGTTACGAAGCATGGCTCGGTCATACCATTGCTGGTAAACCACTTCAGTAATTACTAGTTAGTCTTTAGTCATCTTTGAATCTTTATTCGTGGTAATAAAAAGGGTATGCCCGGAGTATTCTCCAGGCTTACCCTTTTTACTTTTATTTAAGTGTTGAATAAAGTCGAATACCCCTTATTTTATTCAACGTCCGTGTAATTGAAGTCCAGTCTAATTCACTGGACTTCAATTACACGTAAGAGCAGCAATAGTCCGTTACACTGTGGATTTCAAGTTTGAACTTCGATTGTCCAGGCACATGAAACGTGCCTGTTCCTTGAATCTTCTGCCACTCACTTGACCCTGGCAACATCACGTCCAGATCACCTGAAAGGATCTCCATGATCTCTGGTGCATCAGTACCGAACTCATAAGTACCTGGCATCATAATACCTAGTGTTACTTTCGCACCACCATCTAATATAACAGTACGGCTTGTGACTTTACCGTCATAATATACATTGGCAGCCTTAACAATTGTGGCATTGCTGAACTGTGACATGAAGACATCACTACTCCCTTATTCAATTAAAATATACGGTTGCGATTATAGAAGCGCTTTGACACGGCTAACAACATTCTCAACTGTAAATCCGTATTCCTTCATTACACGGTCTCCAGGTGCAGATGCTCCGAATGTAGAGATAGCTAGAATATCACCTTGATCTCCAACATATTTCTCCCATCCAAGTGGGTAAGCCATTTCAACCGCAAGGCGAGCTTTCACTTCTGGCAAGATGACAGAATCCTTATAAGCTTTATCTTGTTTCTCGAATAGATCCCAGCTTGGCATACTGATAACACGTACTTCAATGCCTTCTTTAGCCAATTCTTCTTGAGCTTTAACTGCAAGTTGAACTTCAGAACCCGTAGCAATAATCTGTGCAACTGGTTTGCCATTCTTCGCATCAGCTACAACATAAGCACCACGTTTAATTCCTTCACGTGCGCCTTCTACAGATGCAGCAAGGATTGGAAGATTCTGACGAGTCAATACAAGAGCTACCGGATTAGAAGTATTCTCAACTGTATAAGCCCATGCAGCAGAAGTCTCATTAGCATCAGCAGGACGGATAACCGTTAGACCTGGGATAATACGTAGAGATGCTAATTGCTCGATAGGTTCATGTGTAGGACCATCTTCACCTACAGCGATACTATCATGTGTAAGTACATACGTTACTGGAAGACTCATGATGGATGCAAGACGGACAGCTGGACGTAAATAATCGGTAAACACGAAGAATGTTCCTCCGAAAATCTTAAGCCCTTTGTGTAGCGCAATACCATTCATTGCAGCAGCCATACCAAACTCACGTACACCATAATACACGTTGCGGCCATCATAACTTTCAGCTGTGAATGATTCTAGACCATTCAAGTGAGTCATTGTTGAACTTTCCAAGTCAGCAGATCCACCTAGAAGCTGTGGTACATTACCAACTAGACCATTCAAAGCATTACCTGAAGCAACACGTGTGGAGACTGCTTTGTCTTCAGTAGTATATTTAGGAAGGTCTTTATCCCAACCTTCAGGAAGTTTCTCTGCAACAGCATTCTCAAATTGTGCTGCAAGCTCAGGATAAGCTTTTTTGTAGTTAGCAAATTCCTTTTCCCATGCTTGGTAAGTAGCAATACCATGTTCTTTTACTTTATCGAAGTGTTCGCGAACTTCTTGTGGCACATAGAAATCTTCTTCATATACCCATTTGTAAGCTTCTTTAGTTAACTTCACTTCTTCAGCGCCTAGTGGAGATCCGTGAGTACCACCATGTCCACCTTTACCTTGTTTGTTCGGGCTACCATAACCAATGACCGTTTTCACTTCGATCAACGTTGGGCGGTTCGTATCAGCTTGTGCTTCTTGAATTGCTTTCTCAATAGCAGGAAGATCATTACCGTCTTCTACGCGCAATACTTGCCAACCGTAAGCTTCAAAGCGTTTTTGAACATTTTCAGAGAATGACAAGTTTAACTTACCATCCAAAGAAATATCATTGGAATCATAAAGAGTGATCAATTTACCTAGTTTAAGATGCGCAGCAAGTGAAGCAGCTTCACTAGAGATCCCTTCCATCAAATCGCCGTCACCACAAATAGCATAGGTGAAATGGTCAACAACTTTGTAGTTTTCTTTGTTATAAGTTGCACCAAGTTGTGCTTCAGCCATAGCCATACCAACAGCCATACCAATACCTTGACCTAGAGGACCTGTTGTAGCGTCTACACCAGCTGTGTGACCATACTCAGGATGTCCTGGAGTCAAGCTTCCCCATTGGCGGAAATTCTTCAATTCTTCCATTGGAAGATCATAACCACTTAGGTGTAATAAGCTATACAATAACATCGAACCATGTCCAGCAGACAATACGAAACGGTCACGGTTAATCCATGTTGGTTGATCAGGGTTGTGGTTCATTGTTTTCGCGAATAGTTGATACCCCATTGGAGCAGAACCCATTGGCATACCTGGGTGTCCAGAATTCGCTTTCTCAATAGCATCAATAGCCAAAGTACGAATCGTTGTAATGGATAAATTATCGATTGTGTTGTTCGCTTCTTTGTTAATTACTTCATTGTTATTCATGTTTATCCTCCTCTTACATCTGTTAATTCGGAAATGACGGAGCTTCCATAATGTGTTTCCCGTGCTATATTATGAAATAAATCCGCTTGAATGTTTCAATATGACTTATTGTAACACTTGACTCACTTCATTTCCATATCCTTGTTCAGTTTTCACCTTCTCAACATGACTTATCCCATACAGCATATAAGAAAATTAATTCTGTACATGTCAAAATGAACTATTCATTTCAACTCTATCTGTTACAAAATCTGCTTTGGATTTTAATATTTGGATTATTAAGGGTACTATGTGTTAGGAAGACTTATAAAATGTAGCCAGCCTCAGAATCGAACTACTTGCTTATTACCCTCCTTAAGACTAGCATTACCCCGCCTTAGATCTAGGTACAAAAACCGCCTTTGGTCTGTTTTTAATCTTCCCAGATTAACCTAGAATAAGTTCATCAGGTTGAACCCTTAAATTTTTTTATAAAATCAGGGTAATTTTCAAAACAAGCGACCATAAAATAAATGGAGTCTTTCACAAGATCCATGCCTATTTACATAGAAGTATTTCCTTATTAACCATGATGAGTGACCTGAACATAACGACTTACTAAAAATGTTACGATATCGTATAGGAAATATCAGTTAAAATATACTCGAATTATGGTAAACTACTATTATCATCTAAGAAGGACATAACGAGCTTTTGGTACGTTCAACTTACTATGGTTATAAGATTTGAGTAGAGGATGATGAGAATGTCAGAGGACCACGAAATTTATGTCCTGCTAACGGATACAGGAACTGTTCTTAACAGAACCATTAAGTGGTTTACGAAAGATCCTCTAAATCATGCATCTATCGCTTTTGACAGAGAATTAAAAGAGGTCTATAGCTTTGGTCGTAAAACTCAAAACAATCCATTCTTCGCAGGTTTTGTTAAGGAAGACATGAGCTGGGAATTATTCAGACACGCCACATGTGAGGTCTACTGTTGCAAGGTAAACACTGAGGTTTATAATCATATCCGCAATCAAATTCTTCATATGGTACGTAACCACGACCAATATAAATATAACCTTATTGGTATGGTGGCACTCCTTCTAAATGTTGAAATTAAAAGAGAACATGCTTTTTTCTGTTCTCAATTTGTTGCTTCTGTATTCGAGAACAGTGGTTTTCACTTAATCAATAAATCCTCATTACTTGCGACACCCGGTGACTTGGTTAATGCCCCGGATCTACAATTAATCTACAAAGGCAAACTCCTACCTTACATCCAACCTAATCGTGTGGCCTTCAAACGGATCAGAACTGCATAATGGTTCAAAGACAAGGAATAATTGTGTATTTCAGTCACGTATTCCATACTATAATCAATGCCATGATTGTCATACAAAGGGGAATTTATGAAGAAGAGAATCCAAGTCATTAGCACATATGCGTTACTCATTCTTGCAGTTTTCACGGTATTATTTGTTGTTCTAGATAAACAGACCTCAACATCAGACGAAAATTTGGAGATCGCTTTAACAAATACAGATCCTACATCTGTAAACCAAGAAAGTATTGTCTTAAGAAATTTCATTGATTCTAAGGAGACTTCAATTCACTTTTCAGACAAGCCAACCGTCTTAGCCTTCTTTACGACATGGTGCCCCTATTGTAATGATGATGCACCAAAAATCGTCGAACTACATCATAAATACAAAGATACCATGAATGTCGTTGGGATCAATCTAAGCTATCGCGATGATATGGAAGAATTGAAGCACTATGTAGACAGACATCATATTACATACCCCGTCCTACTTGATGAATCAGGAACTACATTCAGCCGATATGACGGAGATAGTTTTCCAGCTGTATACTTTATCGATTCAAAAGGTGATGTAATCGATGAGATCATCGGCTCCACTGACATCGCATCTATCGAAAGATCATTTATTTCTCTGCAAGAAAACTTTAATGAATAGAATCAACCATTATAAAAAAAAGCATCCCCTAGAATATTTCATTGGTTAACCTCGTGGTTATGGCCAATATAGATTCTAGGGGATGTTTTATATTACGGTAAGGAATTTCACTAGCATTAGATTGTTCTATTTCTATTCTTGTGGTCGCCCGCCTGGCTCCAACCCAGATTCGGAAGCTGTCATCAAAGGCTTCACAGATAGATCTGCGTGTACTCGAACCTGACAAGAAAGACGGATATTGGGATCTGTGATTTCTTTTTTCGCAAGAAGTTCAGCTTCTACCTGCTCTATCGGTCCTGCATCTCCTTCAAGAATCTCAACACGACACGTTGTACATCTAGCGTTTCCGCCACACCGGTGTAATATATCTACCCCATTATCTTCAAGAGCAAGTACTAGCTTTCTTCCCTCTTCGACTTGAAATGTGCCTTTTCCTTCTACTTGAATCGTTGGCATGCTAATCACTCCATTCATTTAATGCTACTATACTAGTCTACCTCATCTTGGCATTAAGAGCTGAGAATACCCCTCACCACTAAAATAAGGAATGTAACTGAGACCTTAGCGAGAATTGCGTTTCTTCGCGGCTAGCAAGCGGTCCATCGATGAGGACCGATCATCAGGCGACACATCAGCGGGGAATCCAGCTGATGGTGTGCTCGTTGCATCAGCTCGCACCGCTGCTGATGGTGGCGCGCTCGGCGGCTTCGCCCGCTGCCGAGCTTGTTGTGCCGGCGGCTTCGCGCGCGCCGCCGAGCTCTTCGAAGCCGGGATGCCATCCCCGGCTTCCGCTGCACCGCCCCGTTGCACGGGCGGTGCTTCTTGCGGCGGCGAGGCGGTGCCGCCGCCGTTGCCGTAAAAGGCTGCGGCGCGTTCTTTGCGCGCCGCAAGCCTGTCTACGCCGGCGGATGGCGCAGCCTCGCCGGCAGGAGTGGGCCGCCGCCGCGGGATGGCGGCCAGCCGTGCCGCGATTGCTGCCCATGGCAGCGACAAGCGGCGCACGGCAATGTCTACGACCCATAGCAATAGCGCTGCTATGAGTAGCGCATAGCTTAAGTCATGCAGCATCCGGCTAGGTCTAGCCTCGGGTGCGAATAATTCCTCTGGCTTATCCCATGATAACATTCGCCCACCTGTAAGATCCGCAAGACGACTAAGCTCCTGTCTAGAATCTCCATTGGTAATTCGATATTCTGGGGAATAGGGTACAATTAGACCTGTCCCAGGGGCAAGAATCTGATCAGTCTCCCCTGTACTATCTACTAAAGACAACATGAATGCACCAGGTTGTTCCACCAACATCTCACCAGTATATTGACCAGGTGATTCCTGATACAGCTTAATTTCCTGTTCTTTTAAATCTTCACCTGTCACCACAGCAGTCATTTGATCAGGAGCCGTTTCACCCTCATTAACTGCTACTTGTAACTGAACCTCATTTCCCGTAACCTCTGTCTTTATTTCATAAGGAGAAGCCGTGAATTGTGGGAAAGTCCACTTTACCATCTGCGTTAATACATCAGAGAATGCTGACCAAGATACCCACTCCTTCGACCATTTCCCTGTTAGATCACTGGTCCATGCCACGCTACGCCCTGATCCATATTGCCATCTTGATAGCAAGGGGTCTGGTTCCGGACTGACTAAGGCCGTCTGTGCTGTCGACTTCGATGTAGTCGCTAAATAACCATTGATCATCGGTACACCTGCTTCAAAAAGTGCTCCCCAATCCCCGGGATCCTGCACTGCAGGAACAAATGGCTTATCTACAATATAGGATTGAGCCATCATGACCGCTTCACGACTGAATATAGCTGGAATGGTTGATGGATCCTGCACGAAGTAATATCTTCCTTTAGCTGCATCGGCTAACGTCTGTAATAATACGGTATCTGCATCCTGTCCCACAGCGACGGATGATAGTGTCATATTATCGCCTTTCATCTGTTGGATCAGTCCATCATACGCACCGTTACCAGCAGATTGTCCATCAGTCATAAGGATAATATGTTTTCTTTGGGCTTCAACATGTAGTAACTCTTGTACAGCCGAACTTAATGCCGGATATATATCCGTCCCACCCTGAGACTGAATCGACTGTATCTGACTGAGGACTTCCTCTTTATTGGTCATCTTTTGCGGTGTAACGACCCACCACGGTTGACCATCAAATGCCACAACACCAACCGTATCCTTCGGACGAAGTAATTCCACCGTCCGCATGGCTGCTTCTTTAGCCAGCTCTATTTTATCTCCGCTCATACTCCCCGAGCGATCTATGACTAGAATAAGTCCTAATGACGGTATTTCTCGTTTCCCTTCAAGATCCATCGACACAGGTAAGAGCTTCTCAATAGGTGTCTTGAAATAGCCACCCATTCCAAAACTATCTTCGCCCCCAGCCATCATAAATCCAATTCCGTAACTTCTAACCGCTTGTTCAATTAGATCCATCTGACGTCCGCCAACACGATTTGCTGATACGTTATTAAATACAATACTATCGTAAGCTCCATATTTCGCTAACTCAGAAGGTAACAATTCAGGTGTAATCACATCAAATTGGATCAGTCCAGAGGACAAAGCAGCTGTTATATTACCGGATGTCTCGGGTTCTCCCTCCACAATCAGTACTTTTGGGGGACCTTCCACACGAGTATAAGCATACCCGGAGTTATTGGCTGATTGCTTGTCTCCATTCATGAAAATCTCGGCTCGATAACGGTGAAGTCCCGTGGTTGTTGCCAATCCCTTCATACCGTAACGATTCTCTCCTGATGTTACCTCAACCTTCTGCCTTCCGATTTCACGATTATCTTCATATAGACGTAGTTCACCTGTCGCTTCATACGTACTTCGAAGCAACACTTCGAAATAAAAGGACTCTGCTTGGTACAACTTATCAGGTACGATCAATTCTTCAACAGCGACGTCCTGAATGTCAGCCTGGGGGGACTCTAATATATCTACTGCGATCCCCCGGTCTTTGAGTAACCTTCCAGCTGAAAGCATACTGCCTACATTCTCTTCCCCATCCGTAATCATCACGATCCGAGCATCACCTTGGTTACTGAGAAGACTGCTTCCTAATTGTATACCCGTTTCTAAATTGCTGAATTCCCGCTTCAATGACGCATTCATCTGCACGTTATCCATCCTTGCAGATGACAGTTTTTGCTCAACAGCAGCACTCAACCCCGTTGATACAATCGAGGCCTGATCTTCTTTCTCTTTATGTTCTGCCGATTGCTGAATCCAATCTTTTAATTGCGCTCCATCAGCCATACTAAAGGAACGGTCAACGAGATATACCATTTCTTTTTGATAAAGAACGGTGTACGACTGTAGTCCTGATAACATTAGAACAAGTAACAGTAAAATCGTTGAACGAATACCAATGGCCCATTTCTTTCGTGTACCTGATAACCTGAAGTCAGATCTATAGGCATACACCATGAGCCCTACAAGCGGAATAAGTAGTAATAACAACCACGGATGACTAAATTGAACGCCCACGTTGGTACACCCCCCATTCCAACAACATAATCACGAGCGTAGCTGCAGCGGCAATCCACATTAGAGACATAGGAAACTTTCCATTGTTAGTCTGTTGATTCTCTTCGTTGTCTTGTGTTCCAGCGGCGCTTTCCGTTCCTTGCATGGCCTCTTGAGTAAATGATAATACGATCTTGTCTTCAATTTCCCCCTCAAAAGGATCCACCGCTACATCCACCCAATAACTTGATAATTTCCCCTCTGCATTCTGCTGTTCAAATGCATATAGTCCAGGAATAGAAGGCGTCCGCTGTAGCGTTGTGAACCCTTTAACTCCCTGATCTGCATCTATTGGATCGATACCCGTTGATACAGCTAATCCCCCTTTTGCTACCCACCGCGCCTTCGTAGCTTCAGCAGAGATAGGAATATCTAAGCTATTTCCTGCAATAACTCTTCCTAGCCCGTATCCATCTCCACTAGTCAACCATGAGACCGCATTATTCACCATGATTGGAAATTCAGAAGACAATGGAAGATCCGTATCTTCTAATTTAAAAAGATAGGCTAATCTTGAATGCCCACCCTCCTTACCTACATAAACCGCGGGTTTATTCCCAATCTCAACAATCGGGTCCCCCCATTCTGGAGAGTCTATTTCAACAACTGTACCAAAATATAATCCAGATAGAGAGAGATACTTGTTAATGGCGTGACTTTCTAACTTCACTTTCTCGCCACCCACCTTGATATCTTTACCTGTTCCACCGATTGTCCATAACGGTGTCTTCGTTAGTAGTTGTTCCCATTCACCCTTTACCGCGAAATCCGGCATATCTCCATCTACAATAATTAGATCGGGTACATCCTGTGGAACAGGAGGAGATGATAGGTCTGACTCACCCTCTCCCTCTACCGAATTCTCAGCTTCTGTCCCCTGAATATTCATCTTAGTAACCTCTGCTCCAGTTAACTGAAGGGCCTTTTCCAAGAACAAATTTCCTGATGACAGAAACAGTACTCGTGGTGTTGAACTCTTTTTTCCAAATGCAAAAGACACATTATCAGCTTCATAAGCATCAGCCCCCTGTAACTCCAGGCGATAGACTTCTGCATCCTGTAAATCATCTAGTCTAAGCGTCGCGATTCCTTCTTCATTCCATTCAACAGCCTGTGTTGCCAGTAACTGATCGTCCCCGTACAAATTGTATTCCATGGGACTAGTCTTACCTGCGGTACGTTCCAAGACAGCAACTGCTATACTGCCTGTGGCCTGATGTTGTACACCGAACTGTTTGACGGCAACATTGCTTGAAGGCGATGCTCCTATATCTATCACTCGACTAGGTACTTGAAAAGAAATCCCTTCTCCATCACCCTTCCACTGGCCATCTGTAAATACAACCACTTCAGCATCCTGTTCATCCCGAGTTAATGCGGAGGCTAGCGATATCGTTTCTTGGTAGGCTGCTTTGCCGTAGTAAGGTTGAATCGCATCAAGTGCTTCTTCCACACGAGAAAGATTCCCCTCACGAGATACGATAATCTGAGGTTCAGCTGCCATACTCAATAGAGTGATCTCGCTCCCCTTGGCATGGTCCTTCACATAATCATCAATCTTCTTCTTCAAAAGATCCATCCTTGTAATCTCTGAATTAGGATCTCCTTCCTTAACGATTACGTCCGTAGTCCTTGCACTCATGCTGCCTGAGGTATCCGCGACAATGACCACATGACCCTTAGCATCATCGGACACCCACCAGTACGGCTGCATCAATGCAAACACGAGTAAAGCAGCTGCCGCCAACTGTAACCAGAGCAATAACCTGTTCTGCAGTCTCTGCCATGGACGGTTAGCCTCTATATTCCGAAGGACCCTCTCCCATAGAAGATGACTCGGCACCAACGTATCTACAAATTTTCTCTTCAACAAATACATCAGTAGTATAGCCGGAATACTTAAGCCAAAGATCATCCCTAGCCATGATCCGATCCCCATATTGAGCTCCTCCTCAAAAGCTATGCTACGCAAAGTTATCTTCGTAAGCATACTCTTAGCTTTGCGTAGCATAGCTAGCATAGCTAGCTTCGTAAGCGCACACTTAGTTTTGCTTCTTTTATGTCATCACTAATCCCGACTCCGCTAGTACTTCAAACACAGCTTGTTGCAAGGGCATATCATTGGGAATAAGAACATATGAAATCCCTCGTTCTGCTGCGTAACTCGATAGGTTGTTCCGATATTTATCCCATTCTGAACGATATGCCTGTAATATCTTTCCTGTCAAAGCGACATCTTTACCCGTCCCAATCTCACTATCAACAAGCCTTAAATCTCCACTATACGATGGATCCATCTCCTCTTGTGACAAGACGTGCACCAGCACCACCTCTTGACCCGCACCCGCAAGACGGGACAAAGCATTTCCGATTTCCTCTTCTCCATCACGTAGCCAGAAATCCGAAAAAATCCAAGTCATTCCTGGTAATCGAGGAATTGCCCCTGGCTCCCCAAGACATGCAGCTAGACTCCCTTCTCCACCCACTGGTGTCTCCTCTAAGAATTGAAACAATCGATGGATAGCACCACGTCCTCTTAATACGGGTAGACGGGAGTCTACCGAACGACTATAGCAAGTTGCCTGTACACGCTCATAAGAGCAAAGAGCGATATAACCAATACTTGCTGCTAACTGCTTAGCATACTGTAGTTTACTTGGGATCTCGCCGTTTCCTTCTGAGTTCCCCTTCATTTTACGGGCACCAAAATCCATCGAAGCTGAACAGTCAATATACACGCTTACCATCAGTTCCTGCTCATCCATAAACTGTCTTATAAATGGCTTACCTGTACGAGAATATACCCCCCAGTCGAATCGACGGATATCATCTCCAGCCGTATATGGACGATAATCGGCAAATTCAAGGGATGAACCTAACCGACGTGAACGTCGTTTACCTTGAAGTGTACCTGCTACTCTCCTACCCGCACCTAGACTTAATCTCTCTAGACGAGGAAGGAGAGCGGATGGGAGTAAATATTGCCCATTCATGCCGTACCTCCTAGAGTATCTATGATTACCTGAATAAGTTGATCCGTCGTAATACCTCTGGCTTGTCCTTCGAAATTCATAAAAATACGATGTCGTAACGCAGGGATAGCTACCGCATGAATATCACCTGTAGAGAGATGCATTCTGCCTTGGCATACCGCACGTACCTTCCCTGTTGAGATGATTGATTGTATTCCCCGCGGCCCCGATCCAAACCTTACATACTTCCGAACACTCTCTGGTGCAGAGGCTTCTTCAGGATGAGTCATCATCATTAATCGAACTGCATAATCCAGCACTTCTTCTGCGACTAATACTTCACGTGACCCCCGTTGAATCTCCATAAGTTCTGACGCCGTTGCTTGTTTACTTACGACCGTTTGGTGCGATGAAGTCGTTCTGCGAACAATTTCTTTTAATTCTTCTGCATTAGGATATGGGACCAGAATCTTAAGTTGAAAGCGATCTAGCTGTGCTTCTGGCAATGGATACGTTCCCTCATTCTCCAAAGGATTCTGTGTTGCCAATACGAAAAAAGGCTGGGGCAATTGATGCGTATCATTCCCAATGGTCACGGTATGTTCTTGCATTGCTTCTAATAGAGCACTTTGAGTCTTAGGTGTAGCACGATTGATCTCATCAGCAAGCACGATACTACTGAAGATCGGCCCACTCTGAAAAGTCATCCCCGTCACCCCTTGATTTCCAAAGGAAAGAACTTGAGTACCCGTAATATCACTTGGCATTAAATCTGGCGTAAATTGAATCCGTGAAAAAGATAAATCCAAACTATCCGCAATCGTACGAACTAACATCGTTTTACCAAGTCCAGGTATCCCTTCCAACAAAGCATGCCCACCTGCAAAAATGCACCACAGCATCTGCTCAACGACCTCTTGCTGACCCACAATAACCTCGCCAATCTGCTCCCTTACACGAGATATCGTTTCTTTCCAAGCTTCTGGCTGTATCTTTATTTCAGGCATATTTTTTCTGTCCTCCTAAAAGTTTTTTTATATGTGCTACTTTCATATCTATCATCAAAAAAACTTGCATCGGAAGCATAATCTAAAAGTTTTCTAGCGTTACTTCTTGCACTAAGGATTAGGATTAATCGATATGAAATATTCTTCTACCAACCCTTGCATTTGCTGAGGTAACTCATTTCTATCGATTGATTTCTTCGCTTCATCTGCATACTCTTCATATACTTCTTCATACGGGCGACTAGCACCATCTATGGTAGGGGAAGTTCCACCCTTCTGAACGGTTCCACCTCCACCTTGAATAGGACCACCGTCACTTTGCAATCCGCCTTTGCCTTCCAGTGAACGTGGTGTGGTTACGAGCTCACGACTTCCTGTTCCTAGACCCGCGCCACTTCCGGTACCACCAGATCCATTACCACCTGAACCTGCTCCCCCACCTTGACCTGAGCCACTTCCTTGACCGGATCCAGATCCGCTACCTTGACCTCCCCCTGAACCAGGAGTGCTACCTTCTCCTGTAGAACCCACCGGTCCATCACTTGGCTCACCTGCATTCGGATCACCTGTTGCACCCGCCTGAGCAAGCGCTTCTGCACTTCCCCCACTACTCCAAGTATCGGAATAGGCCAAGCCAGCGGCCGCCATTTGATCGGCCAGTCCGAGACCTTGTTGGGCTAATGTAGCACTAAGAGCTGAAGCAGCATCCGACTGTTCCGTGGAGGCTGATTTCGCTTCAATGGCTTTAGCTAATTCTTCTGCCAGCTGTTGTAATGCTTGTTCTTGCTCAGCTGCGTCGCCCTTCTCTAACGCTTGCTCCAATTTCTTCAATGCATCTTTCATCTTCTTATTATTAGAGTTCGTAGGCGTGTCTTCATCTAATTTCTTAAGAGACTCTCGTAACTTTTCTTTCTGCTCGGGAGATAATTTCTGCATCTCCTTCTTCAGATCACTCATTGCTTTCTTAAGCTCATCTTGATTATTATTCTGTAAGCTTTTAGCAAGAGAAGATAACTGTGACACTTGTTTCATTTTCTCAGCCATCTCAGATAACGATTTCTTTTTCAATTCCTGTTGCTTCGCTAATTTCTCCATAGACTTCATGCCTTTTTCTAACTGATCCAACGCCTTCTTAGGATCCTTCACATCATTTAATTCCTTTTGAAGCTTATCTATCTGCTCTTGAAGAGGTTGTTTAGTAATAGAGGTAAGTTTGGCAGTCTTAAGCTTCTGAGAGAGTTCAGAAACCTGGTCTTCCTGACTCTTAACCCAATCCTGCTGTTGCTTGGCTTCAGCCAATACCTTATCTTGCGGATTCGGAAATACGGCAAGGATCAGAACGATAATACACATCGAAGCGCAAGTCATCCATAACTTCCTTCTTTTTGGACGTGGAAGTCGTTGCTTCATATTTGTAGCAAATCGTTGTCCGTATTGTGCTGCCTGTTCTCTTTGCCAAGAAACGGTAACATTATCTAGGTTCTCAAATGCTAATGCCGTTACCATCATATCGCTTCGCTCAGTTCCTTCTATGGAACCATCCATGATGATCGCAGATTCCTTTAGGGTTACACGATGGAGCCAGCCCCAGATGAATCCAACCAACACACTGTATCCGAACACACTCATTGCCCAATATCGCACGCCCTCGATGGGCCACAGTCTAGCTGCGATGAATAGGATAATCCCCACAGCTAAACCACATGCACAACCATAACCTCCATAGGACATCATGCGAAATAACTGGAGTCGCCTGCGAGTCATGATGACAGAACGTTGAACCCTATCCATACTTAAGTTCATCTCTTTATTCTGATCCACTCATCATCGCCCTCCTTTTTTGAACCATGATGTTGCTCTTCTGTTAATCGTCATTGAGTTTGACCATTTCACCTTCAGGTTGTACCAGCTCGTCGTCCGTATGCTTCTTGCGTCTTCGAACAGGTCGAATAGAACGGATACTAATCCATAGAGAGCCAATGATAACAACCGTATATACAAGAACAAACTCTACCCACAGTTGTATAGGAGCTTCGGTGTTCATAGCCGCTCCGTTCATAAAGAATGCCGACTTTGATATCTCAGGCTGGAATATACTTAACATGGCTCCCGCGGGGTTTAAGCCTAATATGAACCCAACCCATGAATAAGCTGGTGGTGTTACTGATCCCCTATATGCTTGTTGCCACATACTTAAGAGGAATAAGTAGAGAAGGCCTGTTATCAGGAAAATAAAAATGCCTACACCATACGTAACGATGATAGATATCATGGTTCTTTTAAACAGCGTTGAGAACATAATGCCAAGCGAACCCAGTAACAACATCATGAATAAATAGAACAAGAATAAGGATATTAATTGACTTGGTGAAATTCCACCATATAAGAATACGATGCTATATACAGGTAAGGTTGCAATGACGATCAAAGCCATAAAACTTAATGAGGATAATAACTTACTTAGAATAATCGTCGTTGAACTTTGCTGAGTTGTAAGGAGCATACTCAACGTTTGTTTCTCGCGTTCACTACTGATTACTCCTGCTGTGAGTGCAGGTGCCATGAAAGCAATCATTAACAATTGGGAGAAACTCAGAACATAAAACATCATCTGACTCATACCTGAGTTAAATTGTTGCGTGCCACCGTTATTGTTATTTAAGTACATTGTCACATAGATGAAGCCCATCGCTATGAATCCCAAAGCTAGCACATATAGCATGACAGATACCATCGAACGCGGCGTCCGCATCCGAAGTCTAAATTCTTTATCAAGTACGGGATTTATCCATTTCCTACTCCAGTTCATTGTCCCATTCCCCCTTTTGTAATCTCTAGGAATACATCTTCTAAGTTGGTTTGAGCTTCATGGAACGAAAGGACTGGAAATTCTAAAGAAATGATCTGCTGAAGTAAGCGAGATTGTTCTTCTTCCCCTCCACTGAAATGAACGTGAACACCGGTATTATCACTAAGTACTCCACTTACATAGGCTTCATCACGAAGAAATACAGCTAACTCTTCTTGTCTTTCTAGGGTACGGATATGCAATATTTTCTTTACACGCATACGATTCTGAATATCTGATACTTTTCCTTGAGCCACCATCATACCATGCTCAATGACACCAATTTCATCTACCATTTCTGCAAGTTCCGGCAAGATATGTGAGGAGATAATAATCGTTTTGCCCATTAACTTCAATTCTTTCAATATCTCTCTCATCTCAATTCGCGCGCGTGGATCTAGACCTGATGCGGGTTCATCCAGTATCAACACTTCAGGATCATGTACTAGACATCTAGCCAGACAAAGACGTTGCTTCATCCCTCTTGAGAGGCTATCTACGTAGCTATCACTCTTATCACTCAAATTTACCAAATCAAGTAATTGTGGAATAAGTTTCTCGCGTTCTTGGCGTGGAATATTATAACTAGCTCCATAGAAATGTAGATATTCCGTCGTCTTTAATTGATCATATACTCCAAAAAAGTCTGGCATATACCCTATTCTTTTTCGGACTTCCTTAGGGTGTTCTGTGACTTCATACCCATCCACCTTGGCAGTTCCTGAACTTGGTAACATCAACGTTGCTAGAATTGACATGGTAGTGGATTTCCCAGCACCATTTGGACCTACAAAACCAAATACCGTTCCTTTGGAAATGGTGAGATTAATATCTTTTAATGCATCGAAATTACCGTAACGTTTACTCAGATTTGTGATTTCAATCATGGTTTCACCTTGCCTTTCAGTCTTAATTCCGGCAGAGTAAATGATGTCTGATCTTTGACTGATACAGTCAATCGCAACATCTTTCCATTCATTAAATAATGTTCAACATCTGTATTAATGGTATATCCCCCACTTTTCCACACGACAACTTCCCAATCTAATTTCTTCTCATTCCATATTTTGAATTCAGTATTCTGCCCACCGTTCATGACTTTTAAAGTTAGTTCATCATACACTGCATCGCTATCAAAATGGGGTATTTCGTATTCAAAAGTAGCTAGCCCCTGAGACATATTGATCATCCCATTAGGTTCTTGATTCCACATGCCTGCATTCACTTGTGTCATGTTCGGACTAATATAACCAAACGGAATGTTGACCGCACCACTATGAATCAGATCAATCGTCACAGGTTGTGTCCATAAGTTCAATTGATTGCTTGAGATGGCTTTCCCATCATGCATGTATGTCAAAATAGGATCCTTACTCCAAGCGATAATGTACGAACCTTGCGCATACCAAGAGGCATACGGTACATAATTGGATAGCAAATCCCGTTCACGATTAAAGTCATTCATGTTATTGTTCGAGTAAGGAAATAAAAGAGTTCCGAGAGACCCACCCATTAAATTAAGAACCTTTCCGTTCGTTGTTTTAAGAATGTTACTCTTCTCGTTCTTACTTAAATCCCCAAGCTCATATACTTTCGCTCCCACCACTAAAACTACTTTCGTTAGATCGCTCGTGGTTTCATTAATGACCTCTCCTTCGACGGTGCCTTGGTCATTGAGTGATAGGGATATCTTCAATTGTCCGACCTGCCGATTGTCCGTTTGCTCTGCCCACATTTTGGCGAGAGACCATTGTGGCATATTTAAAAGATCTACCTTTGTTTTCTCGTTACTCACTTCTATAAAACTATTATTTGCAGAGCTAGTCCCCAACCCGCTATCTCGTTGCAATCTGATGTGCGTATTTTTGGGGAACTCAAGCGTATAATCCCCACTACTTGGGGTGAAAAATGCCGTTGCACTCGTCGTTGTGGAACTCCCTTGTCCATTTAATTCAAGAATATTCAACGTATGAGCCAGCTCTTTCGTCTTATCTGCGGATCCTACGGTGTATACTGTTCCACTCGCTATGATCGCGATCAGCGGAATAATCCACCATGCCCATTCTCTCTTATCTACTTTTCGCAGTATCCAATACAGTATAGGTGCGACAACCACAACATAGATCAATAACATCCATACTAATCCACTAAACCCAGGCATTTTGAGCGATGGAAAATAATTAAGAATATACCCAAGGTTATTTAATTGGTTCTCCGGTGACATGCCATATTGGTTGTTTAGCGGAAGGTCACTCTTCAGAAGATTAGCCCATACTTTAGGATGTCCATTCCATGATGCAATGGGTGTCATCGCTAGATCGTAAGCTGCATATAGGACGTTGCCTTGCTCGATCTGACGTGATACGAATAAAGGCTTATCCTCAGCACGATATAAGACTTGACTCTCCTCTAAAGGTCGTGCTTTTGATAATGTAAGATTTCCCTCTAAATTAAGTGGTTTACCTCCAAGTGCAACGATTTCTGGAAGTGAAGTTACGGAAAAGGTACCCTCATATTGAACAGGTACTATATCTGCAAATGCAGCCGCTGTCTTAGGATATCCAGCCCCACCGGCAAGAACCATTGTGCCTCCAGACTTTACCCAACCCGATATTCCACTAATCTGTGACTTACTAAGCGTATCCGATGAGAAGCGATTAATGACTAGTATATCCAACCCATCCAGTAACATCGGATCCTCTGAAATTTCAGACGCCTTCATCGGAACGATATTGAGATCATACCCATCACTACGGAGCACATTCATGAAATTCATAGTATCTGGATCGTCAGACAATACACCTATGATGGTACCACTCGCAGGATTACCCACTATATAGGAATTGTCTGATGCAAAAGGTATGATTTTCCCATCCTCGACAGAATCTTTATAGAACCTAATCTGATTATTATCCTTGGTATACATCATTCCTGGAATGCCCATAACCACTTCTTTAGGTGTGTCTTTAGGTAGTTCTACATGCTGTACGTAAGATGCAGCACTCATGTAATTATCACTGTTCTGAAGAACAATATCTCCAGAAATGTCAGTATCACTTGTTAACGTGATCTTAAGTGGATTCCACTTGCTTGCCTTCATTTTCCCATTGTAACCAATCTCCGTTTTTAAAGTGATGGACGGCCCATCCGCATACACATCATTTGGAACAACAATCCATGCCTGCAGGAGCAACGACAACCCTAATAAGGGCAGAATCAACATTTTTATGTACCTATTATTTACAGACAAAATCTACATTCCCCTCTCTTAACAATATATCTCTACTTATTGACGTGATGAGAGATCAAATAGTTTACACTTTTCCAAAAATGAATTTCACCAAACAATCATAAACGGCTCGCCGTCCTTTAGCGGTGAAGAAACGTTTAGCGGTGAAATACATAAATATGGTATATGTGTATGGTAACACAAAAAATCCCGCACCAATGGGTCGGGATCTCAGTTAACAAGGTTTCTTATTAACTCAACTTTCGCAGCTGGATAATCAGCTTACAACCTTAAGACTGTAAGAAGAATCTAATAAATTTATCCTTATTGACAAAAACACCTTGCTTGTTGGTATCATGGAAGTGTCGAATCAACCA